>NZ_KV830885.1:36483-65228 GCF_001836905.1 Rothia sp. HMSC062F03
CGTGCCGTCCGACCAGCCGGTCGTGATGCCGCGGGCCTTCATCCACTCAATCTCCTTGTAGAAGGGGTGGGTGGTCGGCACATCCGAGAAGCTGGGCGTGCTCGGGGCGGTGAACTGCGGCGAGCCTGCCATGCGGTAGAAGAACGCCGCCATCGCGCCGCGCTCAACGGACTCCAGCGGGCGGTAGGTGCCGTCCGGGTAGCCGGTGGTGATGCGACGCTGAGCCAGCCACGAGATTTCGGTGTAGAACTGGTCACCGGACTTCACGTCGGTGAAGCGGGACGGGGTGATGTACTCGTCCTGCTGCTCCTTGACGTTCAGCACCTCGGCGCGGTCGCCGGTTGCACCGTTCACGCCCGAGAGGTCGCCGGTGCCGTTGTGCAGGTGCAGCAGCAGTGCCTTTGCGGGGGTGCCGGACTCGCCGAGCGCGGGGAGGGCGTCGGCGGAGCGGTGCGCCTCAAGGGAGCTACCGGGGGCGTCCGGGAAGAGGCCTGCCACGGAGGAGGAGTCGCCGCTGAACCACAGCTTGGGGCTGAAGGGGCGGTACTTGATCCAGCCGGTTTCGCTGACGTTGCCCCACTCGTACTGGGTGGTGGCGCTGACGCGGTACTGGATGTCCGGGTTGTTGGCGCTGGTCAGGCCCAGGTCCTTGAGGGGTGCACCCATCACGAGGGTGTTGGTGTCCATCATGTTGGTGTCCGTATCGCCCCAGGCGCCGTTGAGCGGGTAGTAGGCGAGCTCGACGAGGCTACCGTTCTTGTAGCCGTAGAGGCGAACCAGCGGGAAGTCCAGGCCCTTGGCGCGGTCGGTGACCAGCTTGTAGTCGGCGCGGTTGTTGCCGTCGGTATCAATCTCCACGGTGAAGGTGTTCTCATAGGAGACAACATCCCAGTTGGCCCAGGTGGAGATGCCGAAGCGCAGGGTACCGTCGTCGGCGTTACCGCCGGCGGCCTTCAGCGCGGGAGCATCCGAGGAAGCACCCACGTACTGCAGGTTCGCCTTGACGTTGCTGTTCAGCGACAGGGAGGTGGGGGCCACGCGGTCCACGCTCGCACCGTACTCGAAGGCGCCGAGCAGGGAGCGGTAGCCGCCCTGGTTGATCTCGGTGCCCTTGAGGGTGACGGGGGTCTTCTGCCAGCCGGTGTCTGCCTTCTGAGCCTCTTCGCTAGAGGGCTTCTGGGAGAAGGTCAGGGCGCGGTCGGCGGCGTGCATGGTGCTGACGGGCTTGGGGGCCACGTGGATGGGCACGCGCAGGTTCTGGCCGTTGTCCTCGGAGAGAACGAGTCGGCCGGAGGCGCTGGCGATGTACTGGCGGTACTGCGCCGGCACGGTTTCAACGCCGGTGTAGTAGTCGGTCGCGTTCTGGGTGACGTCTGCCGCGGGGTCGCGGGTCTTTTCCAGCTTGGACGGGTCGATGCGCACGCTCAGGGTGAAGTTCTTGGTTTCACCGGGTGCCAGCGTCACGGACTCGGGGAACGAGTATTCCACTCCGGGAATATTGGTGCTGGGGGCGTAGGACAGCGCGTAGGTGTGCGCGGCGGAATCGGTGTTCTCCACCGTCACCTCGCGGGTGAGAGTCTGAACGCCGGCATCCGGGGCGTACTCGAGCACGCCGAAGCTCACCGAGGTCGTGTTCGGGCTCTGGGCGTTGTAGGCCAGGGACTTCGACTGCACAGCCGCAAGGGTGTCCACGCGTCCGGCACCCACGCGGTCCACCGCGTAGACGTCACCGGATTCGGTGCGCACGTCGTGGGTTGCGGTGTTCATGAGGGCGGACTTGACCTGCGCGGGGGTGTAGGTCGGGTGGCTCTGAATGACCAGGGCCGCGGAGCCGGTCACGTAGGGGGCGGCCATGGAGGTGCCGCTGAAGGTCACGGAGCCGTTACCGGTCGCCACCGCCGCGGAGGTGATGTACGAGCCGGGTGCCGCAATGTCGGGCTTGGTGTAGCCATAGCTGCCGTGGAAACCGCGGGCACTCATGGGGTTCAGCTGATCCAGCTTATCGGTGTCCACGCGCAGGGAGGACTTCAGCTCGTTGCCGAGGCGCACGGTCAGGGGCTTACCTGCCGCTTCTGCTGCGGTGATCTGTGCACGCAGGTCCTTAGCGGCGGATGCTGCCAGGCGGAAACCGGGCAGGGTATCGTTACCCGCGATACCCAGGCCGGGTTCTTCGTCGTGACCGGCGAGTAGCACGCCCTTGGCGCCTGCGGCCTGCAGGTTGTCGAAGCGCACCTTGGAGCCGCAGGCGAGTTCACCGTCGGCCTCGGCCCAGTCGATGAGCACCCACTTGCCCTTTACAGCTGCCGCTTCGTCGGCGCTGAGGGCGTTGCAGGCGTAGCGGTTGTTCTCGGAGATTGCGGTGAGTTCACCGGTGAATTCCTTGCTACCTGCCTGTGCCCAGGGGTAGGAGACGCTGTAGTCGCCGCGTACCTTGCGGGTGGTGCCGGTGGCGGGGTCGGTCAGCTCTGCCGCATCGACGGCGCGGGTGGAGCCGTAGGCGTTAGCTACGGTGATTGCGCTGGCTGCGGTGGCGGGGTGACCGGAGTTGGAGTAGGTGTCGCCGCGCAGGCTGTAGTCGTTGGCGTTACCCGCGGAGATCACGGAGAGCACGCCGGCGCGGGTGAGCGCGTCAACGGCGTAGGCTTCGGGGTCATCCTGCGGGGAGAATTCGCCGCCGAGGGACATGTTGACCACGTTCACGCGGTCGGAGAAGTCGCCGTCACCGTTGGGGTCGAGGGCGCGGTCGAGCGCCTCGATAACGACGTTGGTGCTGCCGCTGCATCCGAAGACGCGGAAGGCGTAGATTTCAGCGTCGGGGGCGACGCCGGGGCCGATCTTCATGGTCTTGAGCTGCTCTGCGGTGAGCTTGCTGTAGTCGCCGGTGAAGGTGGTGCCGTCGGCGTTCACGCCGTAGCCTGCCGCGGTGCCCGCCACGTGGGTGCCGTGGCCGCCGGTGGTGCAGTCGAGCGGGTTGCCGTCGGGAACAGCGGTGTTGCTACCGTCGTAGTTGTCACCGACGAGGTCGTAGCCGCCAGCAACCTTGGTGCGGTTGATGAGCCCGGAGTCTGCGGAGGGCAGCTCGGTGAGCTTGGATGCCTTCTCATAGTCTTCGAGCTTGCCGCTACCGCCGAAGTCGGTGTGGGTGTAGTCGATGCCGGAGTCGATGACGGCGATCTTCACGCCCTTGCCGGTGTATCCGCCCGCGCCGGCGGGGTTGGTGGTGCCGGTCCAGGTGGCGAGGGAGCCTGCGTCGATGGCGGCGCCCGCGTTCTGGCGGTACTTGGGCAGAATCGGGGAGATCTTCTCTACGTCGGGGCGGCTGGCGAGTGCCCTAATGGACTCTGCGTCACCGCGCACTGCCACGCCGCGTACTGCGTTGTGGGTGGTGTAGAGGACCTGCGCGCCGGACTGGCTGCTGACCTGCTGTGCCTGGCTCTGCACCTGGGAGGCGATGGCCTGCACCTGCGAGCTGGTGTTGACGGGTGCCTGCGTGCCGGCGCGTACGCCTGCGGGCTGGGTCTGTTCAAAGGCGCCCTTACCCTTGAAGCGGACGAAGGCGGTCACGGTGCCGCTGGCGTTCTTCATGCTGTCGCTGATGACCTGCTGCTTGATTGCGTCGGGGTCTTCGGCGGCCTGGGCGGTGCCGCCGAGTGCGGCCAGGGGGCTCAGCGCCATGCTGAGGGTGAGTAGCCCGCTGCCGATTCGGCGTCGATGCGACCGGCCGCGGGGGTTGGGGGAGGCGGTGGTGGTCACGGTGCTCCTTTGCTTGGCTCCCGTGGTGTTTCTGGGAGGCGTTTGTGAATATGGTGCGGGTTGTCCCGCAGGTTATACCTGAGAATAAACCCTCAGATGTGAACCACAATACACCTTTAAGGGGTTGATAAGGGGATTTTGGGTTGTGCGCGCCACAAAATAGACTCTCATGACACATTGTGAACATTGAGAGTTCTGCCAGGTCCGTGTGGGATGGTGAAAGAAGAACCGTCGGTGTCGAAGGGAACCGGGGCCGGGCGGGGAGCCCGCCTCCGGCGTTCGCGTTCTGGATCCGATGGATCCGCGTAATATACGCGCACTAAAAAGTGTTCCACCTGTGCAAACACGTGGCAGGGATAGGATTAAGTTACGACCACCGCCGAAGGAGATTGCGATGACCGAGCACACTTCGCAGCAGCCTCGAAAAGAGCAAGAGTCCTACCAGCCCCTGTGGGACGACTCCTTGCCCGTTCCGAGCTACATGAACATCTCCCTGGGGAATGGCGAGGCCCCGGCCGAAGCTTCCTCGCAGCAAGCCTCGGAGAACACCGCATCACCGACCGCCGAGAGCGCGCCGGAGCGGGAGCCGGGAGTCTACTCTTACACCCCCACCCTCAAGGTGACGCCCACGCCAATCTTTGGCACGCCCGACTCCTCCCTCCAGCGGATGCACATTCAGGATATTCCGGGCACCCGCCCCGCCCCCGAGAGTGCCATGAAGGGCCCCGGCGCCGCCACCAACCAGCGGTTACCGGAAGGAACGGTCGGCTATATTCGCGAGGTGGATGCGCTGTACCCCGACGGCGCCCCCACCACCTGGGAAATAACCCGCGGCGCATGGCTCTTTTTCGCCATCGTAGTCTTCTGCAACCCGCTGATTGACGCTTTAATCATCTATCCCTTTGATAATCAGGCGGCCGTGTCACTCTCCTTTCTTGGGGTCATCCTGGCGATGAGCACCGCTGGTATTCCGGTGATTCTCTGGTTCGTCTTCTTGATTATGGCCATCAGCAAGGTGTGCAAGAAATACTCCGAGGTGAGGGAACAGCGCTGGAACGCCGAGGATGCCCCCGCGTTCTGGTACTACCCCGTGTATATCGGCTGACCCCGCAGACCGTGAACCCGGCGAGCCGTGAAGTTTTTATCCGCCATCCCACCGAGGTTAACGCTCTATTTACCTTGCGCTGATAGGGTGGAGGCATCATAAGGGCTCCGGGGGCACCGGATGGGCGCCCCTCCCCGCCGTATTCGCTCATTGATTAAAGAAAGAACGAAGACAATGTCGCAGTATCCCGACCAGTACAACCAACCTCAGCAGCCTCCCTATGGCCAGCAGGTGCCGAACTACCAGGCCGGTTACCAGCAGAACTATTACCCGCAGGGTTCCTACACTCTCGCCCCCTCCTCGGCGGACGATAAGAACATGGCGATTCTGGCCCACCTGGCCTCGGCCATTCTCTCGCTGCTGTCCTTCTCAACCCTGAGCGTGATTGCTCCGCTCGTGATGTGGTTCATCTACAAGGACAAGCCCGGCTACAACTTCACGAAGGAATCCGCCCGCCGCGCGTTCAACTTCAACTTCTCCCTGTGGGTCATTAGCGCCGCCTCCTGGCTGGCGATTGTGCTGACCTTCGGCATCCTCGGCCTCATCCTGTGGGTGGTGCCCGCGGTGGTGACCATCCTGATGGTCGTCTTCCACTCGCTGGCCGCCATGGCAGCTGCTCGCTGCGACCTGTACGAGTACCCGATGACCTTCATCAAGATCATTCGATAGCTCGTAGCGGGCATCCCGCCCGCACGTGCCACTCCCACGCGACGCCCCTGCCTCGAACACTCAGGCGGGGGCGTCGCGCTGTTTCCTGCACCGAGCCGATATTTAAGTCCCGGGCCGTGGGACTTAAAGGGAACGGCACGGTATCATGGGAAGAGGTGTGCCTATTCACTCCACATTCACTCTGCGGATGATGGGACGCCGCCGCGCCGTGAAATCCGGTGCGTCTCTTCGAAGCTTTCAAGGAGCACAAAATGTCAGCTGTCGTGATTGTGGGCGCCCAGTGGGGCGATGAGGGTAAGGGCAAGGCTACCGACCTGCTCGGCCCCCGCGTAGACTACGTGGTCAAGCCCAACGGCGGTAACAACGCCGGTCACACCGTGGTGGTGAACGGCCAGAAGTTTGAGCTGAAGCTGCTGCCCGCCGGTATTCTGAGCGACAACGCCGTCCCCGTGATTGGTAACGGCGTGGTCGTGAACCCCGAGGCTCTCTTCGCAGAGATCGAAGGCCTCGAGGCCCGCGGCGCTGACACCTCCCGCCTGAAGATTTCCGCTAACGCGCACCTGGTCGCACCCTACCATCAGACCATGGACAAGGTGACCGAGCGCTTCCTCGGCAAGCGCGCCATCGGCACCACCGGCCGCGGTATCGGCCCCGCCTACATGGACAAGGTTGGCCGCCTCGGCGTGCGCGTGCAGGACATCCTCGACGAATCCATCCTGCGCCAGAAGGTTGAGGGCGCGCTGCGCCAGAAGAACCAGCTGCTGGTGAAGGTCTACAACCGCCGCCATGTTGAGGTTGAGGAAATCGTCGAGTATTTCATGTCCTACGCTGAGCGCCTCAAGCCCATGATTGTGGACACCACCCAGCTGCTGAACAAGGCGCTGGACGAGGGTAAGACCCTGCTGATGGAGGGCGGCCAGGCCACCTTCCTGGACGTGGACCACGGCACCTACCCGTTCGTGACCTCCTCGAACCCGACCGCCGGCGGCGCCTGCGTGGGTTCGGGTGTGGGCCCGACCCGCATCACCCGCGTAATCGGTATCCAGAAGGCGTACACCACCCGCGTGGGTGCCGGCCCCTTCCCGACTGAGCTGTTCGATGAGATGGGCGACTACCTGCGCACCACCGGCGGCGAGTTCGGTGTGAACACCGGCCGCCCCCGCCGCTGCGGCTGGTACGATTCCGTGCTGGCACGCCAGGCCGTGCGCATCAACGGTTTCACCGACCTGTTCATCACCAAGCTGGATGTGCTGACCGGCCTGGAGAAGATTCCGGTCTGCGTGGCCTACGATGTGGACGGCGTGCGTCACGACGAGATGCCGATGACCCAGACCGATTTCCACCACGCCAAGCCGATTTACGAGTACTACGACGGCTGGACCGAGAACATTTCGGATGCGAAGAGCCTGGATGAGCTGCCCGAGAACGCCCGCAAGTACGTGCTGAAGCTGGAGGAGCTCTCTGGCTGCCGTATTTCCGCGATTGGTGTGGGCCCGGACCGCGACCAGACCATTGTGGTTCGCGACCTCATCAACGAAGACTAAGCTCAAAAGCTCAATACGCGAAAGCCCCCGGAGGCTACCTTATAGGTGTCTTCCGGGGGCTTTCCCATACTATCGACAGGAGCGTGATCGGAGACTTATCACATGGCGGGTGGGAGGCGCCTGCGGGTGACTGCGGAGAGGTGCATCCCGTATGCTGGGTAAGGGCCACAAAAGTGGTGCTAGTGCGTTCAGAGGAGAAAAACGATGTCCTATATCACCGGAGCTATCTACCCGAGCTCGGACCGCCCTCAGCTGGGTGCCACCGAGGAAGAAACCCTCCGCGCCTACGCGGACAAGAACACCGCCGTAGCCCTCGGATACGCCAACCCCGACATCCACGAACTACACGCCCTGCAAAAAACCTTCAACCTGCACGAACTCGCCATCGAAGACGCCACCCGCGGCCACCAGCGCGCCAAGCTCGAACGCTACGGAGACTCCCTCTTCGCGGTCATCCGCCCCGCCATCTACCTCGACAAAGAAGAAGAAGTGCGTCTTAGCGAACTGCACCTCTTCACTGGCCCCCGCTACACCCTCGCACTCGTTCGCGACGAACAGCGCATCAACGACAAGTTCAACCTGCTCTACGCCACCCCCGATGCATCCCCCGCCCGACTGCTGCACCGCATCCTCGACAGCACTGTCGACAGGTACGCCCCCGTGCTCGAGGGACTCGAGAACGACAACGACGAGATTGAAGACATCCTCTTCTCCACCAACGAGCGGCGAGACGCCAACTCCCTCGCCCAGCGCATCTACGAGCTGCTCAACCAGGTCATCGACTTTCAGCGAGCCTGCCGACCCCTCGAACCGATGATGGGTCGCATCATTGAAGGCCTACGCACCGGCGCGCTCGACCCGTCCCCCTACCCGGGCGCGAGCCAGGGCGAGGTTGAAGACGAGGCCGTGGAGCTGGCCCGCCAGTTCCGCAACGTGCTCGACCACGTAACCCAAACAAAAGAACGCCTCGAAGACCTTCGCAGCTCCCTCGAAAACGCCCTGCGCGTGCACGACACCCTGCTCGGCCAGCAACAGAACGACGACACCAAACGAATCTCCGCCTACGCGGCACTCCTCATGGTGCCCACTATCGTTGGCTCGGTGTACGGTATGAACTTTGAGGTTATGCCCGAGCTCAAGTGGGAGTTCGGCTACCCCGCAGCCCTGCTGCTGATGCTGGTCTCCTGTCTGCTCCTCTACTGGTTCTTCAAGAAGAATAAGTGGCTCTAACAGTCCACAAAACGCCACTGGCTAGGCCTTTGAACGCGTATGCCGAGTAGGGCATACACACATGCCTTACGCGGCGCGGTCGTACTGGGTGCGCATCGCGCGGCGGCAATCGCGGCGCTCACGCTTGAACTTCGTGCACACAGCCTTCGGGTCGTCGAACATGGAGAAGTCCTTCGGCTCAGCCGCCAGACCCAAGGTCGACAGCTCAACCATCGAAAGCATCGCGTAGAACGTCTTGCGGCGCAGCTCAAAATTGCAGGCACCCGGAGCGGATTCCACCGCGAATACCGCATCGGTGCACTCCAGAGAACGCATGGCCCAGTGCTTGACCCACAGGTCACCATTGACCGGGCTCACGCCCAGGCGGGTCAGCGCCAGCCCGGTACCCTGCACGCGCTCAAAACGCAGGCACATCTCCAGGTCCTTCTCCAGGGGGAACACGAACAGCAGAGCGTTCTGCGCTGCCGCACGAAGCTCGCGCAGGTTCGCCTCGTAACCGGAAGCACCCTGAGTCAGCTGACGCATCACGCGGCCCATAGTGGAAGATACCGGCGCGGTACGGAAGCACGAACCTTCGGCAACCAGCTGTTCCAGAACGGTGCGGAACTCCTCCACCTCGAAGCGTTCCATACGCACCACGGTGCCGCACTGCATCAGCCAGTTGAACTCTTCATCACGACGAAGCTGCTCATCGGCAGTGCAAGAAATCTGCGCCTGTGCGTACTGGCCCTCGCGAGTGGTGTTTTCCATGACCGTTCCTTCCGTAGATGCTGAATTAATCCGCTGGCAACACCGCGGGAGGCGGTGTGCTCGGCCGGAAGGATCGTCCCTTCCAACACCTACACTCTATGAGCGACCCCTGACACGATAAGCGTTCTTTGTTTTACCCCCGGGTAAATCTAGAAAATATTTAACGCGCCGCCGGGCACCTCGCTGAGAGGCACCCGGCGGCGCGTTACAGGTTCGTGGTTTGCGGCGAAGGCTAGTGGCGCTGACGGTTCAGCAACCACAGCATATACAGGCCACCAATCGCACCCGTCACCAGGCCCACTGGAATCTGGAAGGGCGCCAGCGCGCGGGCCGCCACAAAATCGGCCAGCACCAGGATTGCCGCACCCATCAGGGCCGAATGCCACATGGCCGTGCCCGGCGTGCGCCAGAAGCGGCGCGCCAGCTGCGGGGCAATCAGCGCCAGGAAGCCAATCGGGCCCGCGACGGAAATCGCAATAGCCACCAGCAACACGGCGGCGGCCACCAGCAGGTTCACGCTCCTCCTGACCGGCAGGCCCAGACCCGCCGCCAGGTCGTCGCCGAGCTCCAGGGTGCGCAGGCGGCGCGTCAGCATCAAAATCAGGGGAATCGCAATCACCAGGATGACGGACTGCACCTCCATCTGCCCCCACGAGATGGCATTGAGCGAACCGTGCTGCCAGGTCTTCGCGGCTTCGGCCTTCTCCAGGTCGCCGCGCGTAATCAGGTAGTCGTTCACGGAGCTGAGCATCGCGCTCACCGCGATACCGATGAGCACCATCTTCTGACCCATCGTGGCGCCGCCGCCCAGGCCGGCCAATAGCATCACCACGGCCGCCGTCACGAAACCACCCAGGATGGCGCCCATGCCCATGCCCACGCCGGTTGCGGCCAACGGGCCGATGAGCACCACCGACAGGGCGCCGGTCGCGGAGCCCACCGTGAAGCCGATAATATCCGGCGAACCCAGAGCATTGCGCGACACCGACTGGAAAATCGCGCCCGACAGGCCCAGGGCCGCACCCACGACAAGGGCCGCGAGCATGCGGGGCAGTCGCTGATTGAGCACCAGCTGACGTTCAATCTCGGTTCCCTCGCCCTGGAATATCAGGCGGAAGACCTGCTCGGGGGTCATCTCGTAGCTCCCATAGATCAGGGATGCGGTGGCCACCACCAGAATGAGTGCCACCACCAGCAGGGTGCGGGGAATCGGGGTGCGGTAACGCCCAGGGATACGCACAGACCCGGCAACAACAGACCCGGCTACAGAACGAGACACAACGCTCACAATAAAACCTCTCAGAAACCGGGGCCTACAAACCAGATACGCCAGTCGAACCAGACGAACCACGCGCAACAGGGCGCTGAGCACGATGCGGACCGTGCTCCGACACGTGAGCCGGACCCGACTCATCGTGCGCCTGCGCCTTCGAACCCATGCGGCTCTTCTTCGCGCCCCTCGAACCGGTGCTCAGATGCATCACCAGGAGCATGAGCATGGGTGCGCCGATGAACGCGGTCACAATACCCACCTCAAGCTCACTCGGCATCACCAGAACGCGACCCAAAATATCGGAGGCAAGCACCAACACCGGGCCGTACACCAGCGACAGCGGCAGCACACGCGCAATATCGGAACCCACCAGCAGACGCACCACATGCGGCACGACCAGACCCACGAAGCCGATGGGGCCGGCGATTGCGGTCGAGGCACCGCAGAGCGCCATGATGGCCACGATGGTCGCGGCGCGCACCAGTGTGACGGGCACGCCCAGGCCGGCGGCCGCATCCTCACCGAGTGCCAGGGCACGCAGAGGACCAATTAGAATGAACGACAGCACCAAACCCAACGCAACAAAGGGTAGCGCAGACAGCACCTGCTCAAAGGTGCGGTTCTCCAGCGAACCCACCACCCAGAAACGGTGCGAATCAAAAGCCTTCGAATTAAACATCGTGATAATGCCGGTAATCGTGCCCAGGCAGGCGTTGACCGCCACGCCGGTCAGCACGAGACGGGCCGTCGAGTCCAGGTTGGGTTTGGAGTCGACCAGGCCCATCATGAAGACGAGGGTTGCGGCCACGCCGGAACCCAGCAAGGCCAGCCACAGCTGCACGAATGGGGAGGACACTCCGAAGACACCCACGCCCACGACCACGGAGGCGGCCGCACCCGAGTTCACGCCCAGCAGGCCCGGCTCGGCCAGCGGGTTGCGGCTCAGCGCCTGCATGAGCACGCCCGATACCGCCAGGGCCGCACCCACCAGCAGCGCCGCGGCGGTGCGCGGTGCGCGTTTGGCCCAGATGAGCTTGGACTCGATGGTGTTCGCGTCCGGGTTCAGGAAGCCATCGACGGACCTATCCAGAGCGAACATGTGCGAACCCACCGCGAAGGAGAGAGCGCAGAGGAACACGAGCAGCAGGCATCCGAGGATGAGCGCGATGGTGACGCGCGAGATAGACGGCCCCTTACCGTTCTTGCCGCCGAGCTGGTCGGAGGAGCCGGAGAGCGCCCGAACCGCCGCGATGGATTCCTTGCTGGGGGCGGCGCGGTAGGCCGTGGTGCGCGCGGGGGCGCTTGCCGGGGTGGCTGCGGTGTTCTGTGGTGTCATCGTGGCTGCTTGTGGGTTGTCGTGCGGTTACCGTACAGGAGGTGAGGGTGAATTATTACGATGTTCAGGCAGTCCTAAACGTGAGATATGCAATAAAATCTGAGCCCTTTAGTATCCTACAGGTTTAGATGAGGCTATCCTAATATGCATGGCAAATATGACAAATAAGATCACCCGCCGCTCCTTCGGCGCACTCGCACTCGGCTCCTTCGGCGCCCTCGCCCTGGCGGCATGCGGCTCCTCCAACACTTCCGGCTCTTCCTCCGCGTCTGCTTCTGCGACCGGTAAGAAGGTGGCACCCTCCGCCCTGCCCTCCGGCATGGGTACCACCACCGTTGACGGCGAATTCCCCCGCACCGTCAAGCACTTCCGCGGTGAAACCACCATCAAATCCGCACCCTCCAAGGTCGTGATTCTCTCCACCGGTCAGCTCGACGGCGTGCTCTCCCTGGGCATTGTGCCCGTCGGCGCCGCAACCGCAGGCGACGCCGACCTGGTCCCCTCCTACCTGAAGACCAAGTTCTCCGATAAGTCCGCAGAGCTCGACAAGATTGCCAAGGTCGGCAAGCGCACCGACCCGGACGTTGAGGCCATCGCAAACCTCAAGCCCGACCTGATCCTCATCAACAACACCAACAAGAAGGACGAGCTGTACGAGTCCCTCGCCAAGATTGCACCGACCGTGGTCACCGAGGGTACCGGCATCAACTGGAAGCAGGACTTCCTGCTGATCGCCGCCGCGCTGGGCACCACCGAGAAGGCTGAGAAGCTCATGGAGGAGTACAACACCAAGGCGAAGTCGGTCGGTCAGAAGGCTGGCAGCGAGAAGACCTTCTCCTTCCTGTACGCTTCCGCTGACCGCACCCGCATCTTCGCGAAGTCCTCGTTCGTGGGCTCCATCTGCGCGGATGCGTCCCTGGCACGTCCCGCAGCTGCGCAGGTTGAGAAGACCTCCATCGACCTGAGCTCCGAGCAGCTTGACCAGGCTGACGGCGACTACCTGTTCTACGGTGTGCAGGGCGGCGACGAGTCCAAGCTGACCGGTGAGGCGCTGTGGAGCACCCTCAAGGCTGTTACCGAGAAGCACGCGCACAGCGTGGATTCTGACATGTTCTTCCTGAACGCTGGCCCGGCTGCCGCGCTTGGTGTTCTGGAGACCATCGAGAAGGCACTCTAAAGGTTCTAGCCTCTCGTAGAGATTCGCCGGGAAGCCCCGCATTCTTACCTCTCATGCCTGCGCATGAGGGTGAGGAGGCGGGGCTTTCTGCACGCTACGCACCTGCTTCTTGCCTGCCGGATGCACTCGTGACCGGAATTGGTGCGCGCCCGCCCGAAATAGGGTCTAATGGGGGTAGAAGGCGCAGCGGTACCGTTGCCCGTGCCTGACACACCGAACCTTACACACCGATTAATTCACCGACGAAACGAGCACACAATGCCGAAGAACAAGCCCTCCGAAGAGACCCTGGTGCAGGCACGCCGCGTCATCGACGCACTCAACGAGCGTGGCGCCCGCAAGCAGGCAATCCGCCTGAAGGTAACCCTCCCCGACGCCCCGCTGCCGCAGACCGCATCCAAGTTTGGTGGCCGACCGTACCTGCCCGCTGGCGAGTCTGCGCCGACCAATGAGAAGGGTGAGCCGCTGGGCATGATTGCGCAGATTAACTGCGCTGAGCTGCCCGAGAATGACATTTACCCGGCGACCGGTATGTTGCAGTTCTGGATTAACCCGAATGACGAAGAGTGCATGTGGGGTTACGACTACGAGAACCCGCTCTCGCAGAAGAACCACCGCGTCGTCTACTACGAGAAGCTGGGTGAGCCGAACCCGGATGTGCAGTTCCCGGTTCCCTTCCCGACCATCGACTGGGGTGATTACGGCTGGCCTCTGGGACCTGAGGGCATGGATGTTTCTGAGGCAACCACCGAGTACGCACTTGCCTTCGAACCCTGGGAGCAGGGCTTCCTGGATGGTGGCTACGAAATCTACGACCGGTTCGCTGACGCCTGGGATGAGATGTACCCGGACCAGAAGCTTCCCGAGGAACCGAACGCACGCGATGACGCCTCCTATAACCTGCTGGAGCCCTTCGAATCGGAGGAGAGGGACTACTCGCATATTGGTGGCTACCCCTCGTTCGTGCAGGAGGACCCACGCGACGAGTTCGAGGAGTTGCGCGGCCACACCGTGAACCTGCTGACCATTGAATCGGAGTGGGGCGAGGACGCCGAGGAGGGCGTGTACGTGATGTGGGGTGACGCCGGTGCGGCGAACTGGCTGATTACTCCGGAGGCGCTTGCCGCCCGCGACTTCTCGCAGGTCGTCTTTGAATGGGCTTGCGGCTAAGTAAGGTCTTGGCTGAGTAGCCGCAGGGGAGGGAAATAGAGAATAACCGCTCTATTTTCCTCCCCCTTTCTGTGTACCTTTTATCGGGCGCGTCTAAGCAGCGCGATACTTACGGTTCTTACTACGCGGCGGAGCCGTAGGAACAATCAGCTTCGCCTCCACAAGATGGCGCAGATCATTCGTAATGGAGGTACGTGAAGCGCCCCGACCCCAATGCTCTTGGATATATGTCGTGGAAACAGCCTCGCCCTGTGCACGCAGGCCGCGCACAATACCAGCCTGGCGTTCGCTGAGGCCGTCAAGCAACGCATCGGCGCCCGCCGGTTCGACGGCGTCGGCTGAATGTTTGCCCGCGGCATGGGTTGCTTGCTGAGTCTTATCCTCAGGCGCGGTCTTCTGTTCCGTAGAAGACGCACCCTGCGGGGGCTGCATCAGAGTGACCTGCACATAGAGTAGACGGTCAGCAAACTGGGGAGCGGGCAGACCCGCCTCCTTCAGCGCGCGCAGAACCGTGGGAATACCGGAAGCCCTATTCTCTGCAATCAAACGCCCCGTACCCGGGTCGGGCAGATCAGTCAGAATGCTTGCCAAGTAGCTGTTGCGGGTTGAAGAAACACCGGGCTGACCGAAATCTCGGATAGTCACAGCACCGTAGATACCGCCCGGGCTACGCACCACCAGGCGGTTGGTGTAGAGCTCAACCTGCACCTGCGAGCCGCGCGCACCCGGCGAGTAGTCGCGGTGCATGAGGGCGTTAACCAAGAGCTCGCGGATAGCCTCCAGCGGATACTCGTAGCGCTCAACCCGCCCGATACCGCTACTGTTGAGGCCCTCCATCGTGGACGTTTTGCGCATATTGCGAACCAAAACGCCCATAGCTTCGTCCAACATGGAGGGGATAGGCCCGGTACAGCTGTGATTGTCCAGAAAACGTCGACCGTCCTCAGTGACCTCACCAAGCTCTTCACCGGGAAGAACAACAACGCTCATCATCAGCTGCGGGAAGAACGCCTGCGGGTAGGATCCCATGGCGAGAAGCGCCCCAAGAGTGGGCACTTCTCGGCCCTCAGAATCGATGCGTAGAATGCGTGCCTGCAGAAGAACCTCACGGTCAGAAAGCGCCGCAAAAACGCGAGGTTGCTCCTCCCGGAGGCGAGCGACATAGGCACTCACAAGGGTGGGAGAGAGGTCCTTGAAGCTTGCCTCGCTGACCAGCTCCTCGTCGTAGCGGGGCTGACTGCGGTTCTCTAGGAGGCGGTCAATCTCGTACTTGGTGAGGCGAATATCGGCCTCGCCGACGCGCTGGTAGGAGCCGTTATACATGCCGTGTGCTTCGATGTAGTAGGGCTTCTGCGTCGGGTCGCCGGGGAGCACATCGATGCGCACGATACGGTGCTGCTCGTCTGCCGCCTCAATCTGAATATCTACCGGGGGTCGAGGTGTGATCTTGGAACGGATTGCCTCAACGGATGCGTCGTGGACTGCCTGTGCGTTGAAACCTTCAACTGGCTGTAGACCTTCAGCCGGGTCGGTGAGGCCAAGAAGAATGGTGCCACCGTCTCCATTGGCGAAGGCACTAACGGTTTCAAGAACGGACTTGGGGAACCCGCCAGCTGCAGCTTTGACTTCTACTCGCCCGTTTTCAGCCTGGCTACGGCGTAGGTTTTCGATGAGTTCGGCGGTGTTTGTTTCCATGCATGCTCCCGATGGCTACTTCTTGGTGAACGTCATAGCAACGTCATAACAGCATCATAACAAGTTCTGCGATGATGTTGTTATGATCCTGCGATGATGTTGCTATGATGCGGTATTCTCACCACTTTTAGAATCTTAAAAACACCGGAATTGCAGGCTAAAACCGGGTGTTTCCATCGGTCTCATTGACCGCGCATCATAACAACCGTCATAACAACTTCTGTTATGACGGCTGATATGATGCCCCGCCTCACCGAAAACAGCCCGTCATAATCCGCAACAAACGACACATAGGTACCCGCACTTGGTGCACCCCCGCGCCGGTGGCACAGTATAAAGTCGAGCCACTATCGACTCCCCGCACACAGGCGGGCAGATACACCAGGAGCAAACCAATGGCTGAACACACTTTCGGCTTCCGCACCCGCGCACTGCACGCGGGCGGCACCCCCGACGCCGAGCACGGATCCCGCGCGGTCCCCATCTACCAGACCACCTCCTTCGTCTTCAAAGACGCTGACGACGCCGCGAACCTCTTCTCCCTGCAGAAGTACGGCAACATCTACTCGCGCCTGTCGAACCCCACTGTCGCCGCCCTGGAGGAGCGCATCGCCTCCCTCGAAGGCGGTATCGGCGCGGTGGCCACCGCCTCCGGCATGGCCGCCGAGTTCATCACCTTCGCGGCTCTGTGCCAGCAGGGCGACCACATCGTCGCCTCCTCGCAGCTGTACGGCGGCACCGTCACCCAGCTGGACGTGTCCCTGCGCCGCTTCGGCATCAACACCACCTTCGTGGCCGGCACCGACCCCGCCGACTACAAGGCGGCACTGACCGAGAACACCAAGGCAATCTACACCGAGGTTGTCGCCAACCCCTCCGGCGAGGTTGCCGACCTGGAGGGCCTCGCAGAGGTCGCCCACGAGGCCGGCATCCCCCTGGTCGTGGACGCCACCATCTCCACCCCCTACCTGATTCGCCCCCTCGAGCACGGCGCGGACATCGTTATCCACTCGGTCACCAAGTTCCTGGGTGGCCACGGCACCACCCTCGGCGGCATTGTCGTCGAGTCCGGCCGCTTCAACTGGGGCAACGGCAACTTCCCGTCCATGACCGAGCCCGTGCCCTCCTACAACGGCGTGTCCTGGTGGGGTAACTTCGGCGAGTACGGCTTCCTCACCAAGCTGCGTTCCGAGCAGCTGCGTGACTTCGGCCCGTCGCTGAGCCCGCAGGCCGCGTTCTACCTGCTTCAGGGCGTCGAGACCCTGCCGCAGCGCATGGACGCTCACCTGGCTAACGCCAAGCAGATCGTCAACTGGCTGGTTGAGGATGAGCGCATCGCCTACGTGAACTATGCCGGCCTGGAAGACCACCCGCACCACGAGCGCGCGAAGAAGCTGCTGCCGCTGGGTGTTGGTTCCGTGTTCTCCTTCGGTGTGAAGGGCACCGAGAAGGCCTCGGGTCGCCTGGTCGGTGGCGAGTTCATCGGTGCGCTGCAGCTGGCAAGCCACCTGGCGAACATCGGTGACTCCCGCACCCTGGTTCTGCACCCGGGTTCGACCACGCACCAGCAGCTTTCGAGCGAGCAGCTTGAGGCCGCCGGGGTGGGCGAGGATCTGATCCGCATTTCGGTGGGTCTGGAAGACGTGGAAGACATCATCTGGGACCTGGATCAGGCGCTGACCTACGCGACCGGCCTGAACCACGCCGGTGAGCGTGTGGGCGAGTCCAGCGCAGACAAGCTCGTGGAGGCCGAGGAGGCGGTTGCCGCCGCCAAGGCCGCCGAGGACGCTGCCGCCGCTGAAGCTGCTGGCGCATCCTGCTCCCTGCCTACTACCACTCAGGAGGAGAAGTAATGACTGAGAAGCGTACCTGGGTGGGTCCTTCCGCCCCTGAGCGTCTGAACATTCTGCGTAATACCCGCACCATCGCGATCGTGGGTATGAGCGATAAGATTTCGCGCGCCTCCTACTTCGTGGCGACATACCTGCAGTCGGCTTCGCCGTACAAGCTGTACTTCGTGAACCCGATTCTGGCGGCGAAGGGCAAGCTCGTGCTGGGTCAGCCGGTGTACCCATCGCTGCAGGACCTGCCGGAGGTCCCGGATCTAGTGGAGATTTTCCGCCGTAACGAGGACCTGCCGGGCGTGGTTCAGGAGGCCGTGGATCTGGGCGCAAAGACCGTCTGGATGCAGCTGGGCTCCTGGAACGAGGAGGCCGCCGCAATCGGTGAGGCCGCTGGCCTGAACGTGGTGATGGATAAGTGCGTGAAGATTGAGCACGCACGTTTCCACGGAGGCCTGCACCTGGCCGGTTTCAACACGGGCGTGATTTCTGCGAAGCGTCAGGTGCTGTCGAAGTAGTCTGCGCTGTTGAGCCGCGGATACCGTAGCGTGTAATTACAAAAATCAGGCGCTTGCAAGCGTTTGAATGGAGAGGGGCGTACCCGGGGTGATTCCCGGGTGCGCCCCTCTTATGTGTCCGATGTGTCGGGGGGGGGGGCTCCTCTGCAAGCGGTATCGCCCCTTGTGGAGGAGCAGTTCAGCTTTAAGGTAAACCTACCCTTATGTTCTGGGGTGCTGAGCCGGTATCCTAGTGTGGAGCCCGGCGGCCGGTACTCAGCACACACGTGTACCGACTGCCGGGTCTTTTCACGCGCGAAATATGACGAAATATATGTCTAAAATGTCGAAATATAACGCCGTTTTTTAGTCATAAAAAGTCACCCGGTCATAGAAAAGAAAAAACTAGTCAGCACCCCAAAAGAGCCCTAAGCTGACAGTGTATTTATCCCTGCATTTTATGCCCAACCTTAGCCGAGGACAGCATGACCGGATTCACGACGAAGGCAATTCACACTACGGACCGCGACAACCCGTACGGCTCCATCCTGCCTCCGATCTACACGACCACCACCTACGCCCAGCCCTGTGACGGCACCGAAGGCCCCTACGACTACCAGCGCGGCGGCAACCCCACCCGCGCGGCCCTCGAAACCACGCTCGCAACCCTCGAAGGCGCCAAGCACGCCTTCGCCTACCCCTCCGGAATGGGCGCCACCGCTGCCGCCCTCGGCATCCTCAAGGAAGGCGAAACCCTGCTGCTGGGCATGCCCTCCTACGGTGGCACCTACCGCTTCGCGACCATCGAACTGCCCGCCCGCGGCGTCAAGACCCGCTTCATCGGCGACTTCACGGCCCTCACCGACGAGGACTTCGCCGACAACGTGACCATGGTGTTCCTGGAGAGCCCCTCCAACCCGCTACTGCGCGTGAGCGACATCGCCGCCATCGCCGAAATTGCCCACCGCAACGGCGCAATCGTGGTCGTCGACAACACCTTCATGACCCCGCTGCTGCAGAAGCCCCTCGACCTGGGCGCAGACATCAGCGTGCAGTCCGCCACCAAGTACTTGGGCGGCCATGCCGACCTGCTCGGAGGCGTCGCCGCAACCAACGATGACGCGCTCGCCGAGCGCCTCTGGCACCTGCAGATGATTACCGGTGCAATGCTTTCGCCCACCGACTCCTACCGCCTGCTGCAGGAGGTCAAGACCCTCAAGCTGCGCCTGACCCAGCAGCAGAAGAACACCATCGAGGTCATCAACTACCTGGAGGCGCACCCCGCCGTGAAGCGCGTGCTCTACGCGGGTTCGCACAGCGAGTACGAGGCGCAGGTGCACGCCCGCCAAGCGAACGGCCTGGGCGCGCTCATCTCCATGGAGCTGGTGGGCGGCGCCGATCTGCCCGCCTTCCTCGAAGCCCTGAAGATTTTCAGCCACGCGGTGAGCCTGGGCGGCATCGAGTCGCTGGTGGTCCGCCCCGCGCTCATGGTGCAGGCCGCCTACACTCAGGCGCACCGCGACGAGTACGGCGTGAGCGACAACCTCA
Source organism: Rothia sp. HMSC062F03 (assembly GCF_001836905.1). Lineage (NCBI taxonomy): Bacteria > Bacillati > Actinomycetota > Actinomycetes > Micrococcales > Micrococcaceae > Rothia > Rothia sp. HMSC062F03. Next base: position 56,072 of record NZ_KV830885.1, read on the forward strand.
TCCGCCTGGCCATCGGCATCGAGGAGATTGAGGACATCATCGAGGATTTGGAGCGCGGCCTGACCGCGGCCCTGGCTCATTAGGCGTAGTTCCTGAGTATCAGATACCGCGCGCCCGTATGGCGCGATTCTAGGCGCCCCAAATATACGTCGTAATATCACTCAAAATACCCGGATTAATGCATTTCTTTCACCGTAAAAGAATGTTTTAATGCGGGTATTTTGTGCGCCCTCAACGCATTTTTATATGACGTTGCGTGAACATATTAACCCCCGTGACTCGGGGCTAGAACGGCATAAAAAATGCGGGTAGGGTAAATCCCGGATACACGACGACACCCAGCAGCTACACCCGCGTTCGGGGTAGCCCGAACGGAAGAGAACCACCATGAGCCAGCAGAACCAGCTCGAACCGACCGGTTTCACGACCCGCACCATCCACGCCGTGCACGATGCCCGCTACGATGCGTCCGTGCCGCCGGTCTACCTGGCGAGCACCTTCGGTACCGCCGGCGAGGACACCACCTACATGTACCAGCGCGGCGCGAACCCCACCCGCGATAACCTGCAGGCGACCCTCGCCGCCCTCGAGGGTGCGGAGCACGCCTACGCGTACCCCTCCGGCATGGCGGCAACCGCGGCGGCCCTCGGCATTCTGGAGGCGGGCGACACCCTGCTGCTGGGCATGCCGACCTACGGCGGCACCTACCGCTTCGCGACCACCGAGCTGACTAAGCGCGCCGTGAAGACCCGCTTCATCAGCGACTTCACGACCCTGAGCGATGAGGACTTCGCCCCGGACGTGAAGGTCGTCTTCCTTGAGACCCCCACGAACCCCACCCTGCAGGTCACCGACATTGCCGCGGTTGCGGAGCTGGCGCACCGCCACGGCGCCCTGCTGATCGTGGACAACACCTTCATGACCCCCTACCTGCAGCGTCCCCTGGAACTCGGCGCGGACATCACCGTGCAATCTGCCACCAAGTTCCTGGCCGGCCACGCAGACCTGCTCGCCGGCGTCGCGGCCACGAACGACCCCGACCTGGCCATTCTGCTGCACCGCGGTCAGCTCGTCAGCGGCGCGCTGCTGCCCCCGATTGACTCCTACCGCCTGCTGCAAGACGTGAAGACCCTGGCCCTGCGCCTGGAACGCCAGCAGCAGAACGCCCGCGAGCTCATCGAGTTCCTCTCCGAGCGCCCCGAGGTCGAGAAGATTTTCTACGCCGGCAACTCCTCCGAGGAACAGGCGGAGGTGCAGTCCCGCCAGGCCCGCGGCATCGGTTCCGTCTTTTCGTTGCTGCTCAAGGACGGCGGCGACGCGCAGGCCTTCGCCCGCGCCCTGCCCATCTTCGTGAACGCCGTGAGCCTGGGCGGTATCGAATCGCTCGTGAGCCTGCCCGCGCACACCACGCACGGCGCCTACGCCCAGGAACACCGCGACGAGTTCGGCGTGGACGACCGCCTCGTGCGCCTGGCAATCGGCATTGAGGATGTTCAGGACCTCATCGCGGCCCTGGAGATTGGTCTGAAGGCCGCCTTCGCCGGCTAGGTTCGTGCCGCCGGTTCATACCGCTGGCGAACGTCGCCGGTCCGTACCGCAGATTTCAACTTTCACACCACACATCAACGTAGATTAAGGAACCAAGAATGACCGTTCTCAACACCTTCACCGTGCTGAACCGACGCTCCCTGCTACTGGGCGCGGCCCTCGCCGGAACCACCGGCCTGCTCGCCGCCTGCTCCGGCGGTAACAGCTCCAGCTCGGGCTCCGCACAGAGCTCCTCCAACCTGCTGGAGTCCATCAAATCCGCGGGCAAAATCCGCATCGGCGTGGAGGGCACCTATCGCCCCTACACCTATCACGACGCCTCCGGTAAGCTCGCCGGCTTCGAGTACGACATCGCCGAGACCCTCGCCAAGGACCTGGGCGTGACCGCCGAGTACATCGAAACCCCCTGGGACTCGCTTATCGCCGGCGTGGACGCGGGCCGCTACGACATCGTGCTCAACAACGTGGCACCCACCGAGGAACGCAAGAAGAAGTACGATTTCTCCGTGCCCTACGCGCACTCCCGTGCCCGCGTGGGCGTGAAGAAGGACTCGAGCCTGAAGAACGCTTCCGAAATCTCCGGCCACACCGCCGCCCAGAGCGCGACCAGCAATTACCGCAAGCTCGTAGAGGAACGCGGCGCCACCATTATCGAGGTCACAGGCTTCGATGAGGCTATCGAGCAGGTGCTCACCGGCCGTGCCGAGCTGACCGCCAACGACTCCGTGTCCTTCGCCGAGTACTTCAAGGAGCACCCGGACGCCAACCTGCGCCTGCTGGAGGGTGAGGTTGGCCCCGGCACCAACGTTGCCGTTCTGCTGCCCAAGAACCAGACCGCGCTGAAGGATGCGATTGACGCCTCCATCAAGAAGCACCTGGGCAACGGCGATTTCAAGGCCATCTTCGAGAAGCACGTGGGCGAGGACTTGAGCCCCGCCTCCTAAGCTTTCGTGAAAGGCTCGGAAGGGGCCCGGAAAGGGCTCACCCGCCAGGACTTCTGACACCGCGTCGTGGTTGATGTCTCAGCCGCTTTTCCCGTATTGATGAGAGAATATGACGGAATATTACGTTGAATTCTCTCGGGTTGGGAATAGCTGTAGGATAGCCAGCGTTGCACCCGCTAAGAAGGGGCACCCCAACGATGCCCCGAGTAAACACAGGGTGACAGCCCGCAACTACAAGAGCATCAACTACGACGCTAAGGAAGAACCATGTCCGCAATGATTAACCGCCGCACCGTCCTCGCAGGCACCGCCTTCACCGGCCTGGCAGCCCTGCTCGCCGCCTGCGGCTCCAACGGCGGCAGCACCGCATCCAGCACCAACAAGCTGGAGGCTATTAAGTCTGCCGGCAAGATTCGTGTGGGCCTGGAGGGTACTTACCGCCCCTTCTCCTTCCACGACTCGAACGGCACCCTGGTCGGTTTCGAGAAGGAAATCGTCGACCTGATCGCCAAGGACCTGGGCGTGACCGCCGAGTTCATCGAGACCCCCTGGGATTCGCTGATTGCAGGTGTGGACGCCGATCGCTACGACATCGTCATCAACAACGTCTCCGCAACCGACGAGCGCAAGCAGAAGTACGACTTCTCCGTACCCTACCTCTACTCGGAGCCGAAGGTCGCCGTGAAGAAGGACTCCTCCCTGCAGAACGTGAGCGAGATTTCCGGCCACTCCTCGGCGCAGTCTGAGACTTCGAACTTCCGCAAGATGGTGGAGGCTAAGGGCGCCTCGATCGTGGTTGTTTCCGGTTTCGATGAGGCTATCGAGCAGGTCCTGTCGGGGCGCGCCGAGATGACCGCGAACGACTCCGTGTCCTTCGCTGAGTACTTCAAGGAGCACCCGGACGCTAACCTGCGCCTGCTCTCCGGCGACCTGGGCACCGGCAGCAACTCCTCCATCCTGATGGCTAAGGGCCAGGACGCCCTGCGCAACGCCATCGACGAGTCGCTGAAGAAGCACCTGCAGAACGGTGACATCAAGGCGATTTACGAGAAGTACGTGGGCGAAGACCTCTCCCCGAAGAACTAACACTCTCATAAGGAGCTGAGTTCCGCGCATGGAACGCTACCTCAACCTCTGGGCAGAATCGCTGCCGCAGCTGCTGACCTCGACGGTGGCAGTGACCATTCCGCTATCGCTCATCTCCTTCGCGCTGGCGCTGCTGGTGGGCATCGTGTCCGCCGGCGCGCGCACGAGCCGCTTTGCCCCGGTGAACTGGCTGGCGTGGCTGTATATCTGGGTCTTCCGTGGCACCCCGCTGCTGGTGCAGCTGTTCATCGTCTTCTACGGCCTGCCGAAAGTCGGTATCGCCCTGGACGTGTGGAGCGCCGCCATCATCACGATGAGCCTGCACACCGGCGCGTACGTGGCTGAGACCTTCCGTTCCGCTGTGGCGGCTATCCCCGGCGGCCAGTTTGAGGCGGCAGCGACCCTGAACTTCACCCGCATGCAGACCCTGCGCTACGTCGTGATTCCGCAGGCGGTGCGCATCGCACTGCCGAACCTGGGCAACAACTTCATCGACCTGATTAAGGGCACCTCGCTGGTGTCGGTCATCTCGATGGTCGATCTGTTCCAGACCGGCAAGCAGATTGCTTCGCGTACCTTCGAGCCGCTGGCAATGTACTCTGAGGTCGCCCTCGTCTACCTGGTAATTTTTACCGTGCTGACCGCCGCGCAGTCGGCCCTGGAGAAGTACAGCAACCGTTACGTAAGGAGCCGCAATGCTTAGCGTGGAATCCCTCTCGAAGAGCTTCGGTGAGACGCAGGTTCTCAAGAACATCAGCCTGGACATCCCCGACGGTGAGACCACCGTCATTCTGGGCCCCTCCGGTAGCGGCAAGTCGACCCTGCTGCGCTGCCTGAACCTGCTGGAAACCCCGCAGTCCGGCACGCTCACCATCGACGACGCGCAGGTGGACTACAGTCAGAAGCTCACCGACGCGCAGGTGCGTGATATCCGCTCCCGCTCGGCGATGGTGTTCCAACAGTTCAACCTGTTCCCGAACTACACGGCGCTGAAGAACGTGGCGCTCGCCCCGACCCTCAACGGCACCCTGGACGCCAAGCAGGCGCAGGAGCGTGCCCGCGAGCTGCTCGCCAAGGTGGGCCTAGCCGATAAGGCCGACTCCTACCCGGAATCGCTCTCTGGTGGCCAGCAGCAGCGCGTGGCGATTGCCCGCGCCCTGGCGCTGGAACCGGCATACCTGCTCTTCGACGAGCCGACGAGCGCCCTGGACCCCGAGCTTGAGGCCGAGGTGATTCGCGTGCTCATGCAGCTGGCGAAGGAAGGCCGCTCCCTGGTCATCGTGACGCACAATATGGCGTTCGCGAAGAAGGTTGCGGACCGCATCGTGTTCCTGGAGAACGGTACGCTGCGCTACAACGGCGAGCCGACCGGCTTCTTCGCCTCGGGCGACGAGCGCATCCGCAAGTTCCTGACCGTGTACGACAGCACCGAGTACACCATCTAGCCTGCCGCACTAGCCCTGCCTCAGCGCATGGCGGCGGAGCCCAAAACGGAAGGGTGGGCCGGTTCCCTACGGGGATACCGACCCACCCTTCCGCTATTTTTCGTCCCTGCGGGGCCTGGTTCGCGCCTTAGCGCGGCGGTACTCATCCAGTTGCTCGGGGCTGACCACCTGCAGCTGATCGGTGAGCGGCTCACCCGGCGACCAGCCCTCGTTATGCACCGCGCTTTCTTTGCGGTTGAAGAAGGTGAACAGGCGCGGGCGGTGCACATGCAGGCCGCCCGGGGTGGTGGGCAGCTGCCAGTTCCGCGCGTGGGAGAGCACGCCCAGTATCAGGCACAGGAGGATGGACAGCGCCATCGCCAGGTTTGGGCGGTGGAAAAGGCCCGTCACGAGGGCCGTCTCCGCGGCGCCGACTAGGGCGACGGTCGCGTACAGGGAGTTACCGCCAAAAATCGCGGGAATACGGTTGACCATGATGTCGCGAATCAGGCCGCCACCCACGGCGGTGGTGATGCCCAGGGTAATGGACGGCAGCCAGTGCAGGCCCAGGTTCAGGGACTTGATGGTGCCGGTCGCGGCCCAACACCCCATGCCCACGAAGTCCACGACGAGCAGGGTGCGGGTTGCCCAGCGGGCGCTCAGATCAATGCTGTACGCCAGGATGGACGAGCCGATTGCGCCAATCCAGTAGCCGCCGTCGGTGAGCGCCACGGGCAGGCCCGAGTTCAGCAGCACGTCACGAATCAGGCCGCCGCCCATACCGCAGGCAACGGCGAGCAGCAGGAAGCCCACAATGTCGAACCGGAAGGCGCGCGCCACGGCACCGCCGAGCAGGCCGTTGGCGACAACGGCGGCAATGTCGACGATGCGGAATACCTGGTCGGGGTCAAAGAACTCATGCATGGGCGTTCTCCTGCGTACGTGATGCGTGTGCTGTGGGTGTCGGTAGGGGAAGTGCGCGCAACGGGGGGGGTCGGGTGACGACGTTATCACCGCATCCGGCTCTGTTTGCCTGTGCGCGTACCTGAATTGGCACCGATTTATTGTAGCCCCGGGTTCGGCAACGCTCCTAGTTGAGAGCGAGTCAAATCGGGGAACGGACCCCAAGCCCCAAGCCTCGAGCGGTTCGGCGGGCGGATGTTTCATTTCCGTGGGGCCCTGCGCGGGCGTACACTGGTTAACCACCCGTTTTATCCGCCCACGGGTTTTTCTATGCCCTCTTGCGGAGGAACCACCTCGCCCCGAGGGCCACGGGCGGTAACACGCAGACATAATCTCATACAGTATCGCTGAGACGCGAGCATGCCCCGCGCCTCAAGAATTAAGGACATATGGCCTCATCTCTAACGAATTCTGAGACGGCTGCTGACGCATCCACCGCCTCGTCCACTTCTCACTCAACCTCTCGGGGCGCAGCAGAGCCCCACACGGCCCACCCCGATAACTACGGGGCGAAGCGCACCCTTCTGCTGTACATCACGCTCAGCGCTCTCATGGCCTGCACGGCCCTCGCGACGGATATTTTCCTGCCGGGCGTTCCCGAAATCACCGCGGAACTCGGTTCCGGCGAAGAACTCATGATTACCAGCTTCCTGCTGGGGTTCGCGCTGGCTCAGCTGATTCTGGGCCCGGTGAGCGACCGTGTGGGCCGTAAGATTCCACTCTCTGCGGGCATGATTGTTTTTGCCCTCGGCGCCGCATGGTGTGCTGTTGCTGACACCATGCCGGAGCTCATCATCGCCCGTATTCTGCAGGCCGTTGGCGCATGCACCGGACCCATGCTGGCGCGCGCCATCGTGCGTGACCTCTACGAGGGAACTCGCGCCGCGCAGGTGCTCTCCACGCTCATGCTGATTATGGCGCTCGCCCCGATTCTCGGGCCGCTCATGGGCGGTTTCCTGGTGGTGGCTGGCGGCTGGCGCTGGACTTTCTGGGCTATTGCTGCCGTAGCGCTCATTATTTTCGGGCTGATTCTGTTCCTGCCCGAGTCCCTGCCCCCGGCTAAGCGCGATAGCGGCTCGATTCTTTCGGCGTTTGTGAACTACCCGGTGCTCTTTAAGAACGGCCCGTTCATGCGTTACGTGCTGTGCGTGTGCTTCTACTACATTTCCATTTACGCGTTTATCACGAACTCTTCGACCGTGTACATCACCCACTTCGGCGTGGATCCGCGCTACTACGGTCTGCTGTTCGGAATGAACATGATTGGCGTGATGAGCCTGACCGCTTTCAACAAGCGGTGGGTGAAGAACTACAGCCTGCGCGGCATCCTCAAGGTCGCCACCCTGGTTGCCACTGTGGCGGGTGTGGCGCTTGCTACCACTGGCGTGACCGGTGTGGGTGGCCTGTGGGGTGTGGTGGTCACGGTGTTCTTCGTGTTCGGCATGAACGGTGTGGTGGCGGCCTGCACGAACGCGGCAGCTTTGAACTCGGTGGAGCCCGCTGTTGCCGGTACCGCCGCGGCGCTGCTGGGTTCCTTCCAGTACGGTAGCGGCATCATTTCTTCGCTGCTGTTGGCGTTGAGCCCCCTGAACGCGGTGGAGTCCATGGCGGTGATGATGTTTGCCGGTACGGCATTGTCGGCGCTCATGGTGTGGTTGCCTTCGCGCAGGCGGAACGCTCGCTAAGCTGGGTCTAGACGAATACTAGAGGCATGTGGCCCGGTCGTTTGATAGACCGGGCCACATCGCAAATCGTTATCTGCGTAAGGTGAAAGGAGCCGCCGTGGCGGTATCTCGCGACGAAGTTTTCGAAATCCTGCGGGGCGTGGTGCCCCGCCTGGAGGAGGCGCTTCCCGGCTGGTCGGTGCGCCCCAATATCACGGGTACCGGCGCGGCGGGGCTCTACCTGGACGGCCCCGCAATCTACCGGGACGGCGAGCCCCTGGCCGGCGTGAACGCCGAGGGTGAGCCGGTCGCGCGGCACCTGTGCGGCACGATTCAGACCGCTGACCGCGGTCTACCGCAGGAGCTGGGGCAGGTGCGTTACCAGTACATCCTGGGCGTGAGCGTGGCGGAGCACGAGAGCGAGTATCCCGAACTGGCCGACCTGGCGAGCGTGGGGGAGCCGAGCTGGGTTCCTGCGCTGAGGGCCCTGGAGGCGCTGGTGGAGTCCGAGGGCCGCGAGGCGCTGTTCATCAGCCGCGGCGGGTACGTGCCGGGTCGCCGCGCCCTGGGTAAGCGCCGCGTGGCGCTGCGGCGCGAGTTCTTTCCGGGTAAGCCCTGGCTGGGTTTGGGCACGATTGACTGGTGCGCGGGCGTGCGCTCGACCCCGGTGTACGCCGAGGATCTGGTGGCTCTGGTGGCCGCGGCGACGCGCCTGGCGAGCGGCTGGGATGTAGCCCTGCGCACTGGCGCTGCGGACAGTCAAAAGTAGTTAAAACAGAGCGGCGCATCCGACCCGTGACGGGTGGATGCGCCGCTTCTGTGTAAGCTCTGACGCTTAGTGGGTTTAGCCCAGTGCCTCAGCCAGTTTGAACGAGTTGAGTCGCATGCGAGATATTGCCTTATCGATAGCATGCAAGGGTGATGCATCCTGCCGCCTCTACGGGGGCGTAACCGTAGCGTTTGTATAGCGCAACGGCGTGTTCAGTACCGACGTCGGTAGTAATGAGTCGCTGTCGAATGTCTTCTCGGTCAAAGTCCTCAATGACACGCTTTAGAAGCGCAGAACCAACGCCCTGACGCTGGGCATGCGGATGCACTAGGAGGTCCTGAATGTAGGCGATAGAGTGTCCATCCCCGATGGCGCGTACTAGCCCGATGAGCCGTCCTGTTCCTTCTGTGGTTGCCTCTCGTGCTGTGTAGAGATACCGCGACCCTTCCACCATCGGGATGAGGCGTTCGGGTGTTTTGGTATAGGCGCTCCACCCTACAGAATCGTAAAGCTCGGTGAGTTCTTCCACGCTGGGCAGGGGGCTGGTGGAGTCCAAAATACAGTACTGCATACAGGCATTGTATAGCGCCAAATCGGGGGAGCTAGGAAACCGCCGCCCAACACGTTTTTAGCTACTGCAGGGCATAATCTGGGCATAAAGGAAGCGGCGCATCCGACCCGTAAAGGGGCGGACGCGCCGCTTCTCATCTCTCCTGCATCGCTACGGATGCGTCACCAAGACGGCACGGGGGGGGGGGG
>NZ_KV830885.1:65328-148982 GCF_001836905.1 Rothia sp. HMSC062F03
GGGGGGGGGGGGCGTCACCGAGCCCTGTGTGTGTGCTTTACCCAGTGCCGCGCTACCGCGTACCTAGTCTTAGTGCGCCGGGTTCGATGTGCCGAACCAGGCCGCTGAGGCGAGGGGGTTTTAGCCCAGTGCCTCAGCCAGCTGGATGCCCTGTGCCACGCCACCGAGGGTTGCAGCAATACGGATCAGGTCGTTGACCTGCTCCTTGGTTGCGCCCTCTTCACGCAGGGTGTGCTCGTGAGCCTCAACGCAGTGGGAGCAGCCGTTGACTGCGGACACTGCCAGAGCGAACATTTCGAAGTCCAGCTTCTCAATGCCACCGTTCTTACCGATGATCTGCATACGCAGGTTTGCGCGCTGGTCATCGTATGCACCGTTCAGGAAGCCACGGGTGCGGTAGAAGATGTTGTTCATGCCCATGATGGATGCAGCGCCCAGAGCAGCCTCGTAAGCGGTGTCGCTCAGGTGCTCCTTAGCCTCTGCAGCAATCTCAACAACAACAGAGTCAACCTTGGTTGCTGCTGCGGTTGCGAGGATCGCGCCCCAGAGCTGCTGCTCGGACAGGGAGGTGATGCGGGGCAGGGAGGACAGGTTGAGGTTCATGTCCTTCGCGTAGGAAGGCAGAGCCGAACGCAGGTTATCGATGCTCATGGATTACTTCATCTCCTTGAATGCGTCGATGGTTGCTGCACCCTTCTTCCAGTTGCATGCGCACAGCTCGTCGGACTGCAGTGCGTCCAGCTGGCGGAGCACCTCGTCGGTGTTACGGCCGACGGAGTCAGCAGTAATGGAGACCGACTGGATGGTGTTGTGGGGGTCGATGATGAAGGTTGCGCGGTCTGCAACGCCATCCTTGTTCAGGATGCCCAGTGCGCTAACCAGCTCACGCTTGAGGTCGGATGCCATGACGATGGGCAGGTCCACGAGCTCTTCGTGGGAGCGGCGCCATGCGTAGTGGGTGTACTCGTTGTCAACGGAAACACCGATCACCTGGGTGTCGCGTGCCTCGAACTCGTCAGCGAGCTTGCCGAATGCTGCAATCTCGGTGGGGCAAACGAAGGTGAAGTCCTTCGGCCAGAAGAAGACGACGCGCCAGGTGTCTTCGTCCAGACCCTCGGAGGAGACGGTGGTGAAGTAGTCTTCGGGCTTGGTTGCTTCGATGTCAGCCAGCTTACCGGGGACAACGCCGGTGAGCTCGTATGCGGGGAACTGGTCGCCGATGGTCAGAACTGCCATGGTGTTCTTCTTTCTGTTTTGTGCCGCGCGGGTGTGTGCACTGCGCGTGACGATTTCAGTGTGCTGCCCGGAATCCCGGACTTGCCTCCATACTATTATGAATTACTCATAATAATCAACCCTAAACATGCACCCATCACTATGATTTAGCTCACCATTTGGGGGTGGTGTAGGGTGAAACCATGAACCTTGACCCTGCCGTGCCCAGCCAGCCCGACCAGCCCAGCCAGCCCGAACTCATCACCGAACGGCTCACCCTGCGCCACCTACGCGAAGCGGACATCCCCGACATCGTGGAATCCTGCCGCGACCCGCAGATGATTCGCTACACCCGCGTACCGCTGAACTACACGCGCGCCGACGCCGAAGACTCCCTACTCACCACCGCCCGCCAGATTGCCGCCGGGCAGATTCAACGCTGGGCGATTGACGCCTCCGGAATGTTTGCGGGGAGCATTGAACTGCGCCTGCCCGAGGGCACCCCCGAAGGCCCCGGAACCCGCGCCGAACTGGGGTTCTACACCGCCCCGAAAGCGCGCGGCAGGGGCTACATGACCGAGGCACTGCGAGCCGTCCTCGGCTACGCCTTCGACCCGCTCGGACTGGGCCTCGAACGCGTGCGCTGGACCGCCCTGGCGGGTAACGAGCCCTCAGAGCGTGTGGCGGTCAAGGCGGGTTTCACCGGCATCTACGACGATATTGACCCAAACTCCGGCCGCCCCGACGAGAACGGCCACCCGGTGCAGCACCGGGTGCGCCGCGCCGATATGACCCGCGCCCAATTCGCGGCGCTCTGGGCTAACTAAACTGCGCTAACTAAACCGCGCTCTGGACGTAACGTGCACGGGGTTGAGCGGGAGCCCATGAGAAAGCCCCGCAATCTAGCTACTTGATGCCGAAGCCGCGGAACGAGCCGGACGGCTCCTCCCACTCGACGAGCACCTCATCCACGCGGCCCGCGGTGTCATCACCCCGCAGCACATCCACCAGGCGAGCGCAGGAGGCGGCCGTCCCCTCCGCAATCACCTTGACGCGCCCGTCGTCGAGGTTCTCGGCGTACCCGGTCAGGCCCAGCGGCTTGGCGGTGCCGGCGCACCACCAGCGGAAGCCCACGCCCTGCACCTTGCCGCTCACGAAAGCGACGAGGCGGATTTCGGCGGGCTCTGCCGGGGTTCGGTCGGTGAAGAAATCAAAGAAACCCATGGGTCCTCCCGGGGTCATCTCATTGTGGGTGGTCTGATGGGGGCGAGCGCCGGTGGTGGCGCTCTGATAGCTTCTATAGCTTCAGTCTAGAGGGTGCGGGGGGCATCCGCCTGGTTGCCGCGCGCACGTGCCGTGAAGAGCTGAATAAGGGTAAAGCAACCGAAGCCGCGCCCACAAGGGGAGTAAGATGGGGTGATATTTATCAGCGGCAACGCTGAACACACAGACTGTACCCGCAACGCTCATCCGCTGGAGGATCATTGAGTTCACGTCCTAAGAAAGCGCCTCTCGTCGGTAACCCGGCGAAGACACCCTACAAGCCCTGGCCTGCTCTCTGGTCCCTGGTTGTTGGCTTCTTCATGATCCTGGTGGATGGCAATATCGTCACCATCGCCCTGCCGCACATGCTGCAGGATCTGGAGGCGTCCCTGTCGGCGGGCATGTGGGTGACGAGCGCCTACCTGCTTGCGTATGCGGTGCCGCTGCTCATTACCGGTCGTATGGGTGATCGCTTCGGTCAGAAGAACCTGTACATGATCGGTATGGGTATTTTTACGCTTGCTTCCCTGTGGTGTGGTCTGGCACCGAACGTTGAATCGCTGATTACTGCCCGCGTGGTGCAGGGTTTGGGCGCGTCGCTGATGACCCCGCAGACCATGTCTCTGATTACGCTGATGTTCCCGCCGAATGCGCGCGGTGTTGCGATGAGTATTTGGGGTGCGACGGCGGGTGTCGCCTCGCTGGTTGGCCCGATTCTGGGCGGCGTGCTCGTGGATGCCCTGAATTGGAGCTGGATTTTCTTCGTGAACATTCCGGTGGGTTTGGTCGGTCTGTTCTTGGCGTGGCGTAATGTGCCGGTGTTTGAGCAGAAGAAGCACAGCTTCGACTGGTTGGGTGTGGTGCTTTCGGCGGTCGGTCTGTTCCTGCTGGTTTTCGGTATTCAGGAAGGTGCCACCTACGACTGGGGCACTATCACTGACTCGTTTATGGGTACCGGTATTGCGGTGAGCGTGTGGGGCCTGATTATTGCCGGCATTCTGGTGCTGGGCCTGTTCATTGGGTGGCAGGCTATTAACCCGCGTGAGCCGCTGGTTCCGCTGAGCCTGTTCAGTGACCGTAACTTCTCCGTGTCGAATGTGGCTATTTCGGCTATGGGCGTGGTCGCTATTAGTATGGCGTTCCCGCTGACCCTGTACCTGCAGCAGGTGGAGGGTCTAGACCCGACCCAGGCCGCGCTGATGACCGCTCCGATGGCGTTGTTCTCGGGTGCGTTGGCGCCGGTGGTGGGCGCGCGCCTGAACCGTAACGACCCGAAGTGGATTGCGGTGATTGGCTTTACGCTGCTGGTGATTGGTTTTGCTCTGCTCCGCCCGACGATGGTTGCGGACGGCAACTTGTGGCTGATGGTTGGCCCGATGATTATTCTGGGTGCGGCGAATGCCTGCATTTGGGGTCCGCTGTCGGTGTCTGCGACCCGTAACCTGCCGCCGCAGCGTGCCGGTGCCGGTTCGGGCGTGTACAACGAGACCCGCCAGATGGCGTCGGTGCTCGGATCGGCTGCGATTACGACCATCATGGCTTCTGCGATTACCTCGCACCTGTCCGCGTTGGGCCCGGCTGCCGCAGCGGGCGGTGGCTCTCACGACGGTGCTGCTGGAGGCGTGCTTCCGCAGATTCTACGTGAACCCTACGCGGTGGCAATGGCTGATTCCATGATGCTACCCCTGGTCGCCGCGGCGGTGGGCGCCGTCGTGTGTCTGTTCTACGCCTCCATGAAGACCTCCGAGGCGAAGGGTGCCGCACGGAACGCTGAGGCAGAGCCTGAGTCAGAAAACACTAAATAGAAGGCTTATCAAAACGTTTTACGTCATAAACGGTGCATAACCTGAGATACGGTGCGAATACCGGGACAAACTAGATGCACTCTGTGTATGATGAGGCGGGTCACCGTCGAACAGAAGAGAACCAAGAACGGCTCCTTTTCCTCCATCGGAGGGTTCGGCAGTGACCCGCTGTCTTTTAAATGCCGCGCTCACTCGCGGCACGCCGGCTACATGTCGGCGGCAGCGACACACATGACCACTAAACCACGCGGTAGTCGCCTGATACTTCTACTCACCATAGAACCGGACCCGTACAACCCATACCGTGCGCAATGCCAGATGATGCAACCTCCCGCGTGGTCAAGATACGAAGAGAGATACTTTATGGCTTTCTCCCTGTCCCCCCGCCTGGTGCGTACCGCGCTCGCTTCGGCGGCCCTGCTGGTACTCGGCACGGTCGCGGCGCCCGCGGCTAACGCCTACAACCCCGACATCGACGGCGACGGCATCCCCAACACCTGGGAGATGAAGGGCTACGACGCCGACGGCGACGGCAAAATCGACGTGGACTACCCCGGCATGGGCGCCAACCCGCTGAAAAAATAGGCTATCTACCAGAAGTAGATAGCCTATTTTTTATGAGATGCTTGGGTGCTTACGCTTTCAATTTGTCAAACTTTGCTTTGACATTCGCCTTGAATTCTTCAAGCTTAGCCTTGCGTTCGGCTTTACGTTCAGCCTTCATCTGTGCACGCGCCTGGTTGTAGAGGTCTTCTTGGACTTGCAGAGCTGCTTCGATTTCGGCTACGACGGTTGCTACATCCCAACGCACGATTTGGGTGTCGTACTTGGTGAAGTAAGCATCGATGACTGCTTCGTTGTCTTCTTGCACCAAGGCAACAACGGCTGTTTCACCGTTAGTCAATTTTTGAGAAACAACGTCAATCAGGCCAGCTTCTGCCGTATCAACGGTAGCACCAGCAACCAAACCATTGAGGCTACCAATACCATAACCAAACAAGACGCCGATAGGACCACCCAAAAGCCCGATAACTGCACCGAGCAAGCCACCTTCTAGGGTTGCATCCGTCGTTGAATCTTCAAAATCATAGCGTTCTTTTTCAACGATATGACCGTTTTCATTTTTGACCAGGGCGATTTGAGCAACCTTGGTCGTCTGAGTTTGGCGGAAAGCCTTCAAATCTGCAAAGGACTGATAAGCTTCGCTTTCGGTGTTAAAGACTGAAATTACTAGGTTTTCCATAGTTGGTACCTCGTTCCTAAAGACTATATATACATTGTAATACAGTTCTCTTTTTTGGGAACTACTTTTTGCGACAATTTACCTCGGCGGCAGCCGGTAGGCTGAGTCCTAAAGCAAAGGGGCCCGGCATCCAATATGGATGCCGGGCCCCTTTCTGCCTACTGTGGCGGCCGCGCTATCGGGTAATGGTTGCGGAGGCGCTTGCACCCGCCAGATCCCGGTAGGTGTACTCGCCGTCATCGGTCAGCTGCATCGCAACGGTGCCGCTGGTGAGCTGAACGGTCGTGGTCAGGGTGTAGCTGGAGGTCACCTCGGTGAAGTACACCGGAACCTGCGAGGCCAGCACCTGTGCGTAGCGCACGGGGCCGTTGGCGGTCGCGGTCAGGAAGTCCGAGGTGCGGATATCCAGCACGCCGGTCCAGGTGTTGCCCTCGATGACCGGCTCGTAGAACTTCGCCGCGTAGGCCACGCCGTTGAAGGCGCTCACTGCCGGGTTATTGGTCTTGGCGCCGCCCTCGCTCTTGTCCAGCGCGGCCACCTCGGCGTCGTTGTCGGTGTCCCACAGCAGCGGCGCGGTGACGTCTTCGGCGGTGGGGAAAGTGAACTCGAAGGTCACCTGCAGGTGCGCCGAGCCGTACAGGTAGGTGCTGCCCTGGAACTCGCCCTTGGAATTGATGGGGGCGGAAATCCACAGGCCGGCACCGCCGTACAGGCCCGCACCGACGCTACCGCCGGGGGTGAAGGTGCCGCCGCCTGCGCTCTTCGGGCTCGTGGAGGTTGCGGTCACGTTGGGCACCTGCACGGTGTAGGAGTCCAGACCGTAGCGGGTGTCGAAATCGTTGGAGGGGTTGGAGTTGAACGCCTGAGTGAAGACACCGAACTTCAGGGTCGGGGTCTCCGGCACGTCGGTGGAGGCCGCGTAGGCGGGTACGGTTGCGGCGGTTGCGACGACCGGGGCGCTCCAGAGTGCACCCTTGACGAGGGAGCGGCGGTTTACGCCGCGCTTGCCGGAAGCGGGGGTGCTGTGACTGGTCTGCTGTTGAGACATGTAATTATTCTTTCTTCCACGGGTGAATACGGTGATGCACGTGATACGAATTACTGATACTGTAGTGTAATTCAGCTCAACTTCAAAATTGTCTCAACTTTAAAGCAGGTTTTCTGCAATCTTCGGCTAAAGCTCACGAAGTGATGCGGCGGTAGCTCACGAGGCGCCCCGCCGGCCTGCAAACGACTCGCTACCCGCACGGGTGCGAACACCGAAGAACGAACACTGCCGTCCATCCCGCGTGCCCGTCACGGGTATCGCATCCTCACACCATCACATCAAAGGACAGATTCATGGCCTCTCTGAAGCGCGCACGTATCGCGTTTGCCTCCCTGGCGGTCCTCTGCCTGGGCGCGGTCGCCGCCCCGGCAGCCAACGCCTACAACCCCGACATCGACGGTGACGGCATCCCCAACACCTGGGAGATGAAGGGTTACGACGCCGATGGCGACGGCAAGATCGACGTCGACTTCCCCGCACTGGGCGCCGACCCCAACCACAAGGACATCTTCGTCGAGATGGACTACATGCCCGGCCTGCTCCCCAGCGAAGAGGAGCTGGACCGCATCACTAAGATTTACGCCGACCTGCCCATGCGCAACCCCGACGGCACCACCGGCGTGAATATTCACCTGGACGCCGGTAGCGCCCGCAGCGCCAAGTACAACCTCGGCGGCGGTAACGAAATCACCCACCAGGAGCTCGACAGCGAGTTCAACGCCCTCAACAGGATTAAGGCCTCCGAAGGTAAGTTCAACCCCGCCCGCGAAGGCACCTTCCACTACGTCATCTGGGGCGACTACTACGACAACAGCACCTCCTCCGGCATCGCTATTTTCGGTGGCCGTAACCTCATGGTCACCGTGGGCCCGCACTTCTGGGGTAAGGCAACCAGCGATATCCGCGTGGCGGTGTTCGTGCACGAGCTCGGCCACAACCTGGCGCTGAGCCACGGCGGCTGGGACGAAATCAACTACAAGCCCAACTACCTGAGCGTCATGAACTACCAGTACACCCTCACCGGCGTGCCCATGGCCGACGGTAGCCGCTACTTTGGCTACTCCACCGCCGAGTACCGCATGCTGAACGAGGCGAAGCTCTACGAGGCGCGCGGCTTCGGTCCCCGCGCGGCCGGCTTCCTGTACAAGGGCAAGCCCGCTGACGGTCCCATCGACTTCAACGGTAACGGAAAGATTGATGCCGAGCCGGTCTCGGTGGACCTGAACGGTGACGGCATGATCTCGAACCTGGGCGCGGCGAACGACCTGAAGATGATCCGCTTCCAGGCGACCGAGCACCCCGAGCTCGAGAAGGGCCCCAAGCAGATTGAGCCGAGCGGTATTACCGCCGAGTACGCTCGTTCCCTGGGCCTGATTAACTAGGCGGTCGCCGGGGCGAAAGTCCTCGTCAGTACCGATAAACAACAGGGTGCGGATACCGAATCATCGTTCGGTATCCGCACCCTTGTTATGTATCGCGACTCCTATGCAGGGGCCGCGCCGGGGCTGTGCCGGAGTCTTGTAGGGGCCGCGCCGGCAGGGGAGGGGAGGCTAGGCCGCCTCGCGCTCCTCTTCTTGCTGCACGCGGCCGGTCTCCACCAGCACCTGCGCGATGTGGCCCAGCGCCTCCTCGTTCTGCAGCGAGGAAACGTCACCCAGGGGACGGCCCTGGTACAGCTCGCCGAGCAGACGGCGGGTAATCTTACCCGAACGGGTCTTCGGGATATCGGCAACTGCCACAACATCCTTGGGCTTGGCAATCGGGCCGATGTGCTCACGCACGTGAGCCGTCAGAGCCGCCTTCAGCTCATCCTCAGTCAGGTCCTTACCCTCATCGGTGAGCGTTACGTAGGCGACCGCCTGGTGGCCGGTCAGGTCGTCCTCCACGGGGCAGACGCCGGCCTCCACCACAGCCGGGTGGGTGACCAGGGCCGACTCAATCTCAATCGTGGACAGGCGGTGACCCGAAATGTTGATCACGTCGTCGATACGGCCGAGGATGTACACGTTGCCTTCCTCGTCTTCCTTTGCGCCGTCACCGGCCAGGAACCAGCCGCGCTCGCCGTAGTGGCGCCAGTAGGAGTCCAGGAATCGCTGCGGGTTCTTCCACACGGTGCGGGCCATGGAGGGGCCAATCTTATCGACCACGATGAAGCCCTGCTTGCCCGGCTCCACCGGGTTGCCGTGCTCATCCACCACGCGGGTGGACACGCCCGGAACGGCGCGGGTAGCGCAACCGGGCAGGGGGGTGCAGTGCGGGGTGCCCACCGGGTAGGTGCCGGCGGAGGCGAAAGCCGGGTCGTGCGGGCGCGGGGAGCACACGGTCGAGCCGGTCTCCGACTGCCACCAGGTGTCGATGAAGGATGCGGTGCCGCCGCCCACGTGCTTGCGCAGCCAGCGCCACGCCTCCGGGTTGATGGACTCACCCACCGAACCGAGCAGGCGCACGGTCGAGAAGTCGTACTTGCCGGGCTCGGGGCCGTCGGGGAACGCGCCCATGAGGGAACGAATCAGGGTGGGGGCGGTGTAGTAGTTGGTCACGCCGTAGCGTTCGATGACCTCGAAGTGGCGACCGTAGTGCGGGGTGTTCGGGGTACCCTCGTAAATCACCTCGGATACGCCGTTAACCAGCGGGCCGTAGATTTCGTAAGTGTGCGCGGTCACCCAAGCGAGGTCGGCGGTGCACCAGTGAACGGTGGACTCCACCTTCTCGGGGTCGTTGACGGCCGACAGCTCGTCGGGGCGCAGCACGCCGTTCTCATCCACGTAATCCGGCAGCAGATCGTAGAGCAAAGCGTGGGTGTACGCGGTCTGCACCAGGTAGCCGCCCATCGTGTGCACCAGGCCCTTGGGCTTGCCGGTCGTGCCGGAGGTGTAGATGATGAACAGCGGATCCTCGGCGTCGTGCAGCTCGTAGGCGTGGGTGTCGGGCTGGTCGTCCACCAGGTCGTGGTACCAGACGTCGCGGCCCTCGGTCCAGGGAACCTCAGCGTGCGCTACGGGGTCGGAGGCGCTGGTGCGGTCCACCACGATGACGTGCTCGATGTTGTTCTCGCCCGAGCAGGCCTCGTCGGCGTTGACCTTCACGGGAACAACCTTGCCGCGGCGGTTCTGGCCGTCGGTGGTGACGAGCACCTTCGCACCGGTGTCCTCAACACGGAATTTCAGTGCCTCGGCGGAGAAACCGCCGAACACGAGGGAGTGGATCGCGCCAATACGCGCGCAGGCCAGGGTAAAAATAATGGTTTCGGGAATGACGGGCAGGTAGATGACCACGCGGTCACCCTTGCGCACGCCCAGGGACAGCAGACCGTTGGCGGCCTTCGCGATGCGGCGCTGCAGCTCGGCGTAGGTGATGGCCTCGCGGTCGCCGGGCTCACCCTCGAAGTAGAGGGCGACCTTGTCGCCGCGACCCGCCTCCACGTGGCGGTCCACGCAGTTGTAAGCGACGTTGAGCTTGCCGCCCTCGAACCACTTAATCTCGGGAACAGTGAACTGCTCGATGCCGTCCTCGTCGAAGCCGAGGGACTTCGGCTTCTCGAAACGGTGCGCGGTGTGCCAGGGCTCAGCCCAGGTGAGTCGCTGCGCCTGCTTCTCCCAGAACGCAACGCGCGCCTCGTCAGATTCGAGGGCGGGGTTCGGGGTGGGGTTCAGCGGGTCGGTGAACGAGTAGGGGGTGGGCAGTCCCATTATTCTCCCATCGGTTGCTGGCATTAGCACCCTTGCTTGCCGTGCCGCTGTCTGTGTGACCGTGGGGTCTGTGTGTGCGTTGGCGAGGGGGTTGCTGCGACGTCACGGAGCCAGGTCTCTCGGTCGCTCTGGATGGTTTGCCTTCTTAGTAAAGCGCGCCGCGGGGCCCGATGCAAAGGTTCCCGTCATAAAAGGCACACTGTGTAGCGCTTCGTAATATAACGACACATTAAGAACCCCGCCCCGCGCTCACTACTGTGGGGCGCGGGGCGGGGCACATCATCATCATTCAGTAGGCGACAGGTTTCCCCGCCGACTTCTTTTTCCGGCGCGTCACGATGACTGACGCGCGGACATCTCTCCTGAAAACTCAGCGCGTGCTGAGTGTTGCGTTTAGCTGTGGTGCTAATTGCTGGTGGCGTTAGTTGCTGGGGTACTTTGCCTTGACCCAGCGCTCAAACAGGCCGACGAGGGCGTCCGTAATCTTGCCCAGGACGGCCAGCGCCACGATGGCGAGCAGCAGGCGGTCGGTGCGGCCGTTGTTCTGCGAGTCGGTCAGCAGGTAACCCAGGCCCATGGAGGCGCCCAGCAGCTCGGCGGCGACCAGGAACAGCCACGCCTGAGCGAGCGCGAGGCGCAGACCCGAGATGACGGCGGGCAGAACCGCGGGAAGCTGAACCGTGGTGAACAGGCGCAGGCCCTTCAGGCCGAAGGCGCGGGCCATCTCCACGAGCTTGGGGTCCACGTGGGCGAGGGCTGCGGAAACCGTGGTGTACACGGGGAAGAACGCGCCGATGGCCACGAGGGTCACCTTCGAGTTCTCGCCGATGCCAATCCACAGCAGAAGCAGCGGGACCCACGCGAGCGAGGGGACCGCGCGCAGAGCGCCGATAGTCGGGGCGACGAACACGCGCACCGGGGCCGACAAGCCAATCAGCGATCCCAGCACCAGTCCGAGTACCGCGCCGATGCCGAAGCCAATCAGCACGCGCTGGGTCGAAATCGCGACGTGCTTGGCCAGCTCACCGCGCTGCGCCAGCTCGATACCGGCGCCCACCACACGGTCGGGGGAGGGCAGCTGGACCTGCGTGAACACGCCGTTGGTGCTCAGAATATACCAGAGCGCAATGAGCGCCAGGGGCAGGATCAGGCCCAGGTACTGCTTGCCGGCGAAGGGGTTCGAGGGAAGCTTCGGCGTCGGGAGCTTGGCCGCGCTCTCCTGCGCGGGGGCAATGGTTGCGGCGGTCATTACTTCTCCACCGCCTTGGCAATCTTCTCGACTGCGGCGCTGTCAGCCTTCTTCGCGAACTGGTCGTCCACGATGCTGTTCAGGGCCTTGTCCACGTCGGACTGGGAGGGGACGTCGCCGGACTCGACCAGAATCGGGCCAACGCCCTTGAGTACCTCAACCTGCTTGGCGCCCGGAACCGGGTCGATGTCCAGGTGGGTGCGGTCCATGACGACCTGGGCGGTCTCGTGCTTAATGCCGGACTCTTCCTCCACGATCTTCACGGCCTCTTCGGGGTTCTTCTTGGCCCAGGCGCGAGCGTACTCGTACACGTCCACGATGACCTGCGCGGCGGTCGGGTTGGACTGAATGAACTTCTCGGTGGCGTTCAGGAAGCCGTAGGTGTTGAAGTCCAGGTTGCGGTAGAAGAGCACGTCGCCGCTCTCCACCTCGGCGGCAGCCATAATCGGGTCCAGACCGCTCCACGCGTTGACCTGGCCGTTGTCCAGGGCGGTGCGGCCGTCGGCGTGCTGCAGGTTCTGAATGTTCACGTCGGAGGCGGAAACGCCGGCCTGCTTGAGGGCCTGCAGGAGCAGGAAGTAGGGGTCGGTACCCTTGGTGACGGCCACGCTCTTACCCTTCAGGTCGGTGACCTTGGTGATGCCCGAGTCCTTGCGGGTGACGAGCGCCGACCACTCGGGCTGCGAGTAGAGGCTGATGACCTTGATGGGGGAGCCGTTCGCGCGGGCCAGCAGCGCCGCCGAGCCCGCGGTGGAGCCGACGTCGATGTTGCCGCTGCGCAGCGCCTCGTTGGCCTTGTTCGAGCCGGCGGACTTGACCCACTCAACCTTCTTGCCCTCGGCGGACAGGGCGGTCTCGAGCCAGCCCTTCTTGCGGATAATCAGCGAGAGTGGGTTGTAGGTGGCGTAGTCAATGGTCACGGTGTCCTTGCCGCCGCCGGCCGCACCGGAGGCGTTGGAGGAGCCGGAACCCTCACCGGCGCAACCGCTGAGCAGGGTTGCGAAGGCGGCGGCTGCGGCCAGGGACTTGAGGGCGGTACGGCGAGACGGAGAGAAAGTCATGATGGTTCTTTTCGCTTCTGAAGATGATGATGTGATGAGATGGGGAGCGCGGCCCGCAGGGTATAGCTAATTGGCTATATACCCTAGACAGCGCTAATACCGAGAGGGCTTGGGGCGGCTTAGGCCGCGATTTCCTCCACGCCGAGCTCGGCGAGCAGTTCGCTGCGTAACGCGGTGATTTCTGCATCCGCGCGGTCGCGGGGGTGGGCACGGTCAACGGTCACGATGCGCTGAATGGTCGCGGGGCCCTCCGGGGTGTCCTTGCCGAGCACGATGACCCGGTCGGAGAGGTAGAGCGCCTCCTCCACGTCGTGGGTGACCAGCAGGATCGTGGTCGGATCCTGACGGTGCACGTCCAGCAGCAGGTCCTGCATGTTGATGCGGGTCAGCGCGTCGAGGGCGCCGAAGGGCTCGTCGAGCAGCAGCACGCCGGGGGTGCGGGCGAGCGCTCGCGCCAGAGAGACGCGCTGCGCCATGCCGCCCGAAATTTCCTTGGGGCGGTGGTCGGCGTACTCGCTCAGGCCGACCAGGCTCAGCAGGCGGGTCACGGTCGCCTCGCCCTCGGCCTTCTTGGTGCCCTGCGGCAGGCCGAGCGCCACGTTGTCGGCGACGGTGCGCCAGGGGAGCAGACGCGGTTCCTGAAAACCAATGGCCACGCGGGGATCGAGTCCGGTCACGGCCTTCTCACCGATGCGCACGGTGCCGGCGGTGATGCGGTTCAGGCCGGCCGCAGCGCGCAGGAGGGTGGACTTGCCGCATCCCGAGGAGCCAATCACCGAGATAATTTCGCCGGGTTCGGCGGTGAAGGTGACCTCACGCAGAACCTCGTGGGTTCCGCCGGGTACCGCAAAGGACTGGCCAACGGCATCGAAGACGAGGGGCACTGCGGCACTGGATACGGCGTGCCGGTTCGCTGAGGATTCGGATGCGCCGGGAGTTACTGCACTGTTGAGTGTCATAGTCACTTCCATCGTTCCTGGCGTTAGCACCGGCGGTGGGGAAGCCGCTATCGGTTGCTGCGACGTCGTGGAGCCAGGTCTCTCGGTCGCTCTGGATGGTTTGCTCTACTCACCCTATGGGCTGTGCCACGCCTCAATCAACCCGACGGGCGCGTATGAATTTCTATGACTCTTTATTTCGCATTTATCACGAAATATTTCGGTCCCGCGTCACAAAAATATTTTTTCGTCACAAACGTGACCTCCCTCCCGCGCGCCCCGTACACTCAAACCACGAGATCATGAGTCCCGGCGCTAAGCTCTGGCTGGCCGGGCGGCAACCCTCTCCCGTAGCGGGGTGCCCCAGATGATGATCTGGCCTCAACGGAAAGAGGCAAGTACGGCGCGAACGCGCCACCTGCACGAAGGCCACCACCGAACGCAGAAGGCAAGAAGGAGGCGGCGCGCGGGGTGCAGGGCACAAACCCGATCGTCCCCCCGATTATTCGCGAAAGGAAAATCGATGGCTGAGCAGAAGAAGCGCATCGTAGTTAACGCATTCGAGATGACCTGCATCGGTCACCAGAGCTTCGACCTCTGGCGTCACCCGCGCTCCCGCGCAACCGAGTACAACACCATCAAGTACTGGACTGACCTGGCTAAGACCCTTGAGCGCGGCCTGTTTGACGCCGTGTTCATCGCTGACGTGGTCGGCATCTACGACGTGTACAAGAACTCTGCCGCTCCCGCCATTGAGGGTGCCGCTCAGGTTCCCGTGAATGACCCCGCAACCCAGATTTCTGCAATGGCTGCCGTGACCGAGCACCTCGGCTTCGGTGTGACTGCTGCCGCTACTTTCGAGCAGCCCTACACCCTGGCTCGCCGCTACGCCTCCCTCGACCACCTCACTGAGGGCCGCGTCGGCTTCAACGTGGTGACTTCTTACCTGCCGTCGGCTGCTGAGAACCAGGGCCTGCCCACCCAGATTCCGCACGATGAGCGCTACGATATCGCTGACGAGTTCCTGGACGTCTGCTACAAGCTGTGGGAAGGCTCCTGGGAGGACGGCGCAGTCATCAAGGACCGCGAGCGCGGCATCTACGCTGACCCCTCCAAGGTCCACCCGATTGGCCACAAGGGCAAGTACTTCTCCGTACCCGGCATCTCCCTGACCGAGCCGAGCCCGCAGCGCACCCCCGTGATTTTCCAGGCTGGTGCATCCAGCCGCGGTCAGAAGTTCTCCGGTAAGCACGCTGAGGCTGTGTTCATCAGCGCCCTGCGTCCCGACCTGACCCGCGTTGTGACCGACCGTATTCGCACCGCTGCCGAGGAGCAGGGCCGTAGCCGCGACGACGTCAAGATCCTCGCAATGCTCTCGGTCATCGTGGATGAGACCGAAGAGAAGGCAAAGGCAAAGTACGAGGAGTACAAGAAGTACATCAACCTCGACTCTGCACAGGCTATCATCGGCGGCTGGTCCGGTGTTGACCTGTCCCAGTTCGACGAGGACGAGGTTCTGAACTACGTGCAGACCGAGTCGATTCAGTCCTTCCTGACCCCCTTCACCCTGCAGGCGAAGGACAAGAAGTGGACCCGCAAGGCCATCGCTGAGCACACCACCCTCGGCGGCATGGGCGATGTCATTGTTGGTGACCCGGTTCAGGTTGCTGACGAGCTGGAGCGTTGGATCGATGAGGGCGGCCTGGACGGCATCAACCTGGCGTACCACGTCTCCCCGGGTTCCTTCGAGGACTTCATCGAGTACGTTGTGCCCGAGCTGCAGAAGCGCGGCCGCTACCGCACCGAGTACGAGGGCAACACCCTGCGTGAGAACATCTTCGGTAAGGGCCACACCAAGGTTGCTGACTCCCACCCGGCTGCTAAGTACCGCGGCGCATACGTGGGTAAGCCTTCGGCTGCTGACACCCCGGCTCGCGCGATCGCTGAATAAGCGTTGCCGCTGAAGCGTACCGTGTAGGTTCGCTCAAACTTAACGATTGAAAACAAGAACGCCCGTTCTGCTGAGGACATGTGTCCCCGGCGGAGCGGGCGTTTCTCTGCGCTGTGCCTTCTTGACGCTGTGCTTTCTTGACGCGGGGCTTCCTTGGTGCGGCGCGTTCCCTATACTGGGTGGCATGACTGAACTTAACCGGGCTGAACTAAACCATGATGACCGCTGCCCCTGCTCGAGCGGCGAGGTGTACGGCGCCTGCTGCGGCAGGTTCCTGGGCGAGTTTGCCGCCTCCGGTGCGCTGACCGCCCCCGCGCCGGAGCAGCTGATGCGCTCGCGTTTTACCGCCTTTGCGATTGGCGATGCGGCGTACCTGTTGGCGAGCTGGCATCCGAGTACCCGCCCGAGCACTCTGGAGCTGGAGGACGATATCCGCTGGTACCGCCTGGATATTCTGGGCTCTTCGGGCGGCCCGTTTGATGTATCCGGTACGGTGGAGTTCGTTGCGTATTACCGTTCGGTGCCGGGTGTTCCTGCGGAGGAGCGGGTGAAGGGCAGCATGCATGAGCTGTCGCGCTTTGAGAAGGTGGGCGGCGCCTGGTTCTACGTGGACGGCGACGTTCGTTAGCTTTCCCGCTCTCGCCTCCTGTGGGGCAGGCGCATCAAGAGCATATAAAGAAATGGCAGAATCATTCCGAAACCGGAATGATTCTGCCATTTCTTTGTTTTAGTTAGCTTCTGTCTTTTAGAAGATTTTCAAGATAGTTCTCTAAACGAGAGGTTACCTCCAGCTCGCGGTCAGAAATAATGCCGGTGTATTCCTGGAGCGACCTCGAAATACCGTCATGAAGGCGATATATCTGTTTTCCAGAAAGCGTCGGGATATCTCGACGCTCTTGAGAATTAAGAACTGAAGATAAAAGAATAATGTCTCGGAAATGTCGACTTTTATCGGAATCTCCATTGTTGAGCAGAGCCGATACTTTCTCGTACAGGGCGCCCAAACCATCAGGAACGTTGACTGTAAATTGGCGGTTAGCGCAGAGTACAGATGCTTTACGGGTGCGTTCAAGCCCAAACTGGGCGCCCCGAGTCTCTAGTAGGCGACCAAACCCTGGATACTCATAGGTGCGAGCGGACTCCGACTGTCCCGAAGGGATGAGGATATCTATCTGAGCTTCGCCGCGAACCCACCGGTGATTTTGGCCGGATGCATTGAACCCGGCAATTGAAAATCCGGCATTGCTAAGAGCCTCATGGAACTGACGAACATACGCCCGTGATGCGCGGATATCAAGAATAACGTCGATATCGTGAGTGGATCGAGAACCCGCATAGCTTCGCTCTGCAGCCAACAGACGCATCATGCTTCCACCTGCCAGGGACCATCCTTGCGACATAATCTCTGAGATATCAGCCAGACCAAGCCAAGAGGCGCGCTCTGCCCCAATAGCAGGAATCAAAATAGGGGATGCGGTCATGACTAAGACGCTTTCTTGAAAACAGAATCTTGAAGAATGCGCTCTGCCTCAGCGGAGCTTCGCGGATCCCCCAAATCTAGAAGATCTACCGCCACATGCAAGGGAAGAATATGGGGCGGCTCATCGCATTCACGCAAGATAATGTTCGCCGAATCTACAGACGCCGGAAGCAGGTTGTACAGAAAAATGATGTTCTCTAAATCCTGGCTTGAAACATATGCATCAACCATTGAGCCGTACACCTGAGAAATATCGCTACTAATGCCGGTAAGCGACAATGCAGGGTCTTCCAAAATTGCAGGAATTTCAGCGGGAGGAGCCTGCAGATGATGCACTTTCAGACCGCGGCGAGCTCGGTATCGCTCAACAGACGCAGGCCCTTGCACCTGAATTGCTGAGGCGCGTTCTTTTGCCCTGCGGCGTTCCTCAGCAGATAGGACAGATGACTGACCATCGCAGTAACGCGCCAAAGCGTTGAATGCATCGAAGGAAATAGGACGGCCAGCATTACTGCGGTGCGCAGCGGGAAGAGCGTCGACAACCCAGCGGCTTCCCAATTTACGACCTTGGAGCATTCCACGTTCTAAGCGGGCGCGCACGCTTCGCTCTGAAACCTTAGCTTCTTGAGCATACTCTTGAACGGACATCATGGCAGAATCATACCGAAAACGGAATGATTCTGCCATGATTTTCTTGCACCCGGAAGCGATAAGGAACATGTAAGGGCGAACCAGATACGCCAAAGGCAGGCCCTTCGACAGCTAGAAAACTTACATTCTCAGCCGCATCAGGAACCTGCCTTCAGCAAATATGTAGATTGTCGGACTTAGCTAGTCCAGCCGTTAATGATGCCCATACCGAAGTAAATCACGAACACCGCGGAGACCAGGTACATCAGCCAGTGCACATCCTTGCCGCGGCCCTGCACCAGGCGAATGAAAGTGTAGGACACGAAACCGGCACCGATACCGTTCGCAATCGAGTACGACAGCGGCATGAAGATAATGGTCAGGAACGCCGGAATACCCAGACCCCAGTCGGTCCAGTCAATATTCACGGCCTGGCGGATCATCAGGAAGCCGACCACGACCAGCGCCGGAGCAACCGCCTCGAAAGGAACGATGGTGACCAGCGGCGAAATGAAAATCGCCAGCAGGAACAGCACACCGGTCACAATGTTCGCAAAGCCGGTGCGTGCACCCGCACCAATACCGGTAGCGGACTCCACGAAAATCTGGTTGGCGGAACCGGACGCGCCACCACCGACAACGGAACCGAAAGCGTCCACGAGCAGGACCTTGTCGATGTCCTCGACCTTACCGTCCTTCATGGTGCCAGCCTCGGCGGCAAGACCAACCGAAACGCCCATCGCGTCGAAGAACACGGACAGCAGAATGGTGAACACCAGCAGTGAAGCAGCCAGCGGACCGATGTGGGTGAACGCGCCGAACAGGTCAGCGGAACCGATGAGGGAGAAGTTCGGGGTGGTGAACTTCATGTCCGCCAGGGAAGGCACGTTCAGGGACCAGCCGGTTGCCGACTCCTTCACGGAACCGGAGGGGACAACCGCCTCCAGAATCAGGGACAGCGCGGTGGAGGCGAGCACGCCCCACAGGATCGCGCCCTTCACGTTACGGATGAACAGGGCGATGGTGAAGAACAGGCCGAATAGGAAGACGAGGGTGGGCCAACCGAGCAGGTGACCGCCCGCACCGAGGCTCACCGGAACGGTGGTGCCAGCTGCGTCAGGCATGCGGCGGATAATGCCGGAGTCGACCAGACCGATAAAGGAAATGAAGAAGCCGATACCGACCACAATCGCGGTCTTGAGCGACTCGGGGACCGCCTCAAACACCGCGGTACGGAAGCCGGTGAGCACCAGAACGGTCATGATCAGACCGGCAAGAACGACCAGGCCCATGATGTCTGCCCAGGTCAGGTTCGGGGTGGTGGCAATGGTGGAGGCGAGCAGCGCGTTCACGCCCAGGCCAGCCGCCATGGCGAAGGGCTGCTTGGCGATAACACCCATGAGGATGGTCATCACGCCGGCAACCAGCGCGGTCACAGCCGCGACGGGTGCGATGCCGAGGGTGCGTTCGGAGGCGTCGGCACCGGTACCGATGACGAGGGGGTTCAGCACCACGATGTAGCTCATGGCGAAGAATGCGGCGAGGCCGCCGCGGAATTCTGCGGCAATGGAGGAGCCACGCTCGGAAATCTTGAAGTAGCGGTCGAGCGCACCGGTGGGTGCGGCCGCCTTCTGAGGTTCAGACATGTAAGGATCCGTTGATGTTGTTCGGTGTGTACTGTTGCGCCGCCGGTTTCGCGGGCGAAGCTCGCGGACTAGGCTCATAACCGGGCGTCACAATGGTTCAACCATTGTAGGCGCCGCCGAGCGACTCGTGCCGGTGAAACGCGTTGTGTGCGACGGTTCAGTCGGTGATGTGGTGTTTCCCGGCCCCAGCTAAATAGCCAGAATCGGCAACCGGGGCAGAGGGGAGAATAGCCCAGGGCGGGGCGCCGACACTCGAAGGTGCCGGTACCCCGCCCTGCCGGTGCCCGCCTCCATGTGCGGAGGCGGGCATCCGATGTGTTTAGTGCATCCAGCCGGTAATCAGGCCGTTAGCGAAGAAGATGAGGAACACTGCGGAAACCACGTACATGAGCCAGTGAACTTCCTTGCCGCGGCCCTGCACCAGGCGGATGAAGACGTAGGACAGGAAGCCTGCGCCGATACCGTCCGCGATGGAGTAGGACAGAGGCATAAAGATGATGGTCATGAACGCGGGGATACCCAGGCCCCAGTCGGTCCACTCGATGTTCACTGCCTGGCGAATCATCAGGAAGCCGACGAACACCATTGCAGGTGCAACAGCTTCGAAGGGCACGATGGTGACCAGGGGGGTCAGGAAGATCGCGACGAGGAACAGCACGCCGGTGACGATGTTTGCGAAGCCGGTGCGTGCGCCCGCGCCGATACCGGTTGCGGACTCCACGAAGATCTGGCTCGAGGAGGAGGAGGTGCCACCGCCGGCTACGGAGCCGAGGGCGTCCACGAGCAGGACCTTGTCGACGTTCTCGATCTGGCCGTCCTTCATGGTGCCTGCCTCGGTTGCGAGACCGACGGAGGTGCCCATTGCGTCGAAGAAGGCGGAAATCAGGATGGTGAAGATCAGCAGAACGGCTGCCATGCCGCCGAGGGTGCCGAAGGCGCTGAACAGGTCAGCGGAACCGAACAGCGAGAAGTCGGGCAGCTTGCTGGTGCTGGAATCCCAAACGGGGACGTTCAGGGACCAACCGGTGGGGGAGGTCTGAACGCTGCCGGAGGGCACGACCTGCTCCAGGATGATGGAGAGGGCGGTGGAGGCAATCACGCCGTAGAGGATTGCACCCTTCACGTTGCGAATGAACAGCGCAATGGTGAGGAACAGGCCGAAGAGGAAGACCAGGGTGGGCCAGCCGAGCAGGTGGCCGCTCACGCCGAAGGAGACGGGCACGGTGGTGCCTGCTGCGTCGGGCATGCGGCGGATGATACCCGCGTTAACGAGGCCGATGAAGGCGATGAAGAAACCGATACCGACGACGATTGCGACCTTGAGCGATTCGGGGACCGCGTTGAACACCGCGGTGCGGAAGCCGGTCAGCACGAGGATGGTCATCAGCACACCCGCCCAGACGACCAGACCCATGATGGCGGGCCAGGTTAGGTTGGGGGTGGAGGCGATGGTGGTTGCCAGCAGCGCGTTCACGCCGAGGCCTGCGGCCATGGCGAAGGGCTGCTTGGCGACGACGCCCATGAGGATGGTCATGACACCTGCGACCAGTGCGGTCATTGCGGCGACCTGCGGCACGCCGAGCGTGTTGCCGGATACGTCCTTGCCGAGGCCGATGATGAGGGGGTTCAGCACGACGATGTAGCTCATCGCGAAGAAGGTGGCGAGGCCGCCTCGGAATTCTGCGCCGAGGGTGGAGCCACGTTCGCTGATCTTGAAGTAACGGTCCAGTGCGCCCTTGGCTTCTGCCTTGGGGTTCTGGGGAGCCGCGGTGTTCTCAGAAGACATTCGTGAAAATCCGTAGATACTCTTAGTAGGGGCGGGCACCGGGGTTCCGAGCCCGCATAAGAAAAGCGTCACGTCCCGCAAAGTGGGGATGTGACGCTGTTGTTACCACGATATTTTACGGCTAAAGGTATTTTCTTCGCTAGTTCAGCAAACTTTCAGGTAGTTTTCAGCCGTTGGAACCGCCCTCGGAGCCCTTCTCACGGTGCCTGCGAGGGTGTCGAGGGAGGATGCGTCATAGAGGTAGTTATCTCTCGCCCCTGCGCGAACATCGACGAATTATTAGGTTAGTGAACCCTAACTACCTGTTATATTCGAAGTGAAATAACGTGTCGCCGGATGCAGGGTTCCGTGTGGTGAGCCTTTTCCGACATAGATGAGAAGGAGTCCACCGTGACTGAAACCCCGCAGGAAAACACTGCAGTCCCCGCTGAAAACCAGCCTGCCGAGAACTACCCCGCCGCAGAATCCCTGCCGGTACGCCAGCGCGCCGTCGTAGCAACCGACCGCCCCGCCCGATACATCAAGCAGCTCGGCTCCCACATGGGCCGCAAGCTCGGCACCGCAGAACTGCCCGACGGCATCCGTCTCACCTTCAACCGCGACGGCATTTTCCGCGGCTACGGTGACCTGCGCGAAACTGACGGCGCACTCGTCATGGAGGTGCGCGCCGAAAGCGACGAGCAGGCTGCCCACCTGGCGGATGTGCTGGACCGCCACCTGGTCCGCTTCGGTGAGCGCGACGAACTGACCGTGAACTTTGAGGCGGTACCCGCCTCCTAGCAACCGACCCCCTAGTCTTCGTTACCCTGCCCCGCCCTCCTGCACCTCGGAGGGCGGGGCGGTTTTCTGTGCGGAGCGGCTCGCCCGCAACCCGTCCCGCGGTTCTCCACCGAGGCCAGATTAGGTGATAGAAAATTATCCTATTTGCTGAGCTTGTCCCCTTTTCCCCGTAAAGGGGCGCTCCTGCCCGGTAAAATAGGCACGAAGTGAACACTAAGCTCACCGCGCCTTCACGCCGTACCTGGCGTTTGCCGGTGAACTTTGAAAGGAAGATATTCGTGTCTGAAGCAGCACGCCCCCTGCGCGTCGCCGTTATCGGTGCAGGTCCTGCCGGTATTTACACCGCCGACATCCTCACCAAGTCCGAAGAGGTCCGCACCGGCGCCGTTGAGGTCGCCATCGACATCTTCGACCGCTACCCCGCCCCCTTCGGCCTGATTCGTTACGGTGTGGCACCGGATCACCCCCGCATTAAGGGCATTATCACCGCACTGCACAAGGTCCTGGACCGCGGCGACATCCGTTTCTTCGGTAACGTCGAGTACGGTAAGGATCTAACCCTCGCCGACCTGCGCGAGCACTACGACGCCATTATCTTCGCGACCGGTGCCATCCACGACGCAGCGCTGAACATTGAGGGTATCGACCTGGACAGCTCCTACGGTGCAGCCGACTTCGTCTCCTGGTACGACGGCCACCCCGACTACCCCCGCACCTGGCCGCTCGAAGCTGAGCAGGTTGCGGTGCTAGGTAACGGCAACGTCGCCCTGGACGTCTCCCGCATCCTCTCCAAGCACGCTGACGACCTGCTCGTCACCGAAATCCCCGACAACGTCTACGAGGGCCTGAAGGCTTCCCCCGTGACCGACGTGCACGTCTTCGGTCGCCGCGGCCCCGCACAGATGAAGTTCACCCCGCTCGAGCTGCGAGAACTCGCACACTCCCGCGACGTGGACATCGTCCTGTACGAGGAAGACTTCCAGTTCGACGAGGCTTCCGAGGAAGCAATGGAGAAGAACGCGCAGACCAAGGTCATGATGAAGACCCTGCGCGGCTGGCTGGAAGACCAGAAGAACAACGAGCAGACCGCATCCCGCCGCCTGCACCTGCACTTCCTGCAGTCCCCGCACGAGATTCTCGGCGAAGACGGCAAGGTCGTGGGTCTGCGCATGGAGCGCAACAAACTGGACGGCAAGGGCGGCATCATCGGTACCGGCGAGTACGTGGATTACCCCGTGCAGGCCGTCTACCGCGCCATCGGCTACTTTGGTTCCGAGCTGCCCGAGGTCGGTTACGACAGCAAGCGCGGTGTAGTCACCAACGTTGAGGGTCGCGTCGTGGACGAGAATGGCGAGGTTGTTCCCGGCCTGTACGCAACCGGCTGGATCAAGCGCGGCCCCGTGGGCCTAATCGGCTCCACCAAGTCTGACGCACTCGAGACCATTACCCACCTGCTCGAGGACCGCGAGAACCTCTACACCGCGCCCGAGCCGGACGCCGAAACCTTCAGCGCCTACCTGGATTCCAAAGGCATCAAGTACACCACCTGGGAAGGCTGGCACCGCCTGGACGACCACGAGAAGGCACTGGGCGCAGCATCCAAGGACGCTGCCGGTGAGCCTCGCGCTCGCGTGAAGGTTGTGGACCGCGACGAGATGATTAACATCTCTCGTGGCGAGTAATCCTCGCGTTTAGAACGTAGAGCGTAGAAATCGACCCCGCACCGTGAGCCGGTGCGGGGTCGATTTTTGTCTCTGCAGGGATGCGGGGGATGTTAAAGAAAACCCACCCCGCATCATGAGGTAATGCGGGGTGGGCGGGGTAGGTGCCGAAGACACTCGAGGACATACCCTCCGGCTACCCTGAACGCGCGGCGAACCCATGCAGTGGCTCCACGTGCGGCGCGTCCTCTAACGGGGTCTAGAAAGCTAAAGAAACACCAAGATTAGCTCTCTAAACAAGCACGCGGTCCTACGGTGTGTAGACCGCGCACACTTATTCAAACCTGGGATGCTACTGGCGGCGCGGCATGATCGACGCGCTCAGCGAGCTAGGGACACAGTTGGAGGATCCAGGGTTGCATGCTTCGTACGGGATGGTGCCCGTGCCCCTCACGCGGTGATTCGTGGCAGGCGTTGCTGCTGACGCTGGATCCCCCATCAGATCTCTATGCGGTTTATCGGTAAATAATGTGCGGCGACTTTCGTCATTGGGACTTATCGGAAGCAGTCCCGTGAGGTCCGGAAGTGATCTCACGTCTCCTATAGTACGGTGCTCAAAGAGAGTGCTTCAAGCAATATTGGGGGCTATTTCGGGGCGGATATTATCTCGCCTTGTCAATCGCTGGAGGTTTATCAAATCTTTATATTTGTGTGTCGTCATAAATCTCAATTTAAGTGCACGGCTATAAAAATATACCTCTGACAAGCCAGTTTATTGTATTCCCTGGAGTGAATATTTGCATTATGGTGCACACTGTGAGGCAAGAGACGTAAATTTCTACCAAAAGTGCATTTTCACTCGGTGCATTGTTGGATGGGTACTTGATATGCGCGACGGGTATATCGCCATTTTTATTTAATATGCACAAAGTGCATTTTTGGTAAATGTCAAAAAGAATAAAAGTAATCCGGGTTCGCCTCGCAAATAGGGGAATATCGGTGGGGGTCTTTCGGCGGCATCGAGGGCACGGGATTGCGCGGGGGCCGAGACGATCGGGACGGTGGGGATTTTGGGTTTGCGCGAGCTCTCGCCGGCTCCTTTCTCTAGCTTTCCTGGGTTCCTCTTGCTGGCCCCTCCGCGAGTTCGCGACGGGGGAGCGCATCTTCTCGGGGTTTCTAGTTCGGGATGTCGGAGAAAGGACAATGCCGACCTCTTTGCGGAGAGTCGTTGGGGACAATTTGAGGGTGGTTTGGGAAGTGGGGAGGGGGTTTGCAACCTCAAAAGTGCACTCAAGAGGGGTTTTTGAAGAAAATTTAAAATTTTTTTGATATCCGCTTAATCCTTTCTGACCTGTTGGAATGATGGTGTTATGGGGCATAAATACCTGCATTTCGGCCTTGAAAACACCCAAAATCGAACAAAACGATTTGCGCACCCTTTTGAACCTGGCGTAGACTAGTGGAGGTTCGAACGACGGGATGAACAAAGAACCTGTTCGATCGACTAGGCCCCCATCGTCTAGCGGCCTAGGACGCCGCCCTTTCACGGCGGTAGCACGGGTTCAAATCCCGTTGGGGGTACTTGCAAATCACCTCGATTTGCAAAGCCAAGTTAGATGACGTAGGATTTACTCCTGTTGATTCCAACAAGGCCCCGTAGCGCAGTTGGTTAGCGCGCCGCCCTGTCACGGCGGAGGTCGCGGGTTCAAGTCCCGTCGGGGTCGCTCTGGCCGCGTAATTTCAGATGAGAGATCATCGAAAGACGCGGTCATTGCGTATCTAAAACAAAATACGCAAGGCTCTGTAGCTCAGTTGGTAGAGCGTACGACTGAAAATCGTAAGGTCACCGGATCGACGCCGGTCGGAGCCACGAAATCCGCCTCCAGGCTTCTACAGTGGGGCGGGTTTTGTTTTTAAAAAACTTGCGGTTGCAGATACTGCAAAACCGTCGAAAAGGCGGCATATTGGGAATAAAACCCTGAGATGCCGCCTTCTTCTATACAGTACGGACCCACCGCACTGCTGCGGATAGCTCCTGTAGATAGCTCCGCGCCGGAACCTAACCGGGTAATTCCTGCGCACAGGCACACACATACACGATGGCCAGCAGAAAGGACCACCGCACCCATGACCGCTCAGAATCCCAGCTCACAGCCTCCGGAGAGCTCACCTCAGATTCCGAGCTCAGCCCAGATTCCCTGGGCAAAAAATTCTGCCGCTGACAGCAACCCCGCAGGCGGAATCCGCTTCGAGAACATCACCAAGAACTACCCGAGCCAAACCGGCGAACCCACCACGGTACTGCAGGACCTGAACCTGCACATCCCCGCCGGGCAGATTACCGTGTTCGTCGGACCCTCCGGCTGCGGTAAAACCACTAGTCTACGCATGATTAACCGCATGGTAGAGCCCAATAGCGGCACCATCACCATTGACGGCGTGAACGTGCACGAAAAGAACCCCTACGAGCTGCGCCGCGGCATTGGCTACGTCATGCAGCAGGGTGGGCTCATGCCGCACCGCACCGTCGCGCAGAATATTGCCACCGTACCGCGCCTGCTCGGCGCCTCCCGCAAGGAGGCGCAGGCTCGCGCCCTCGAACTGCTTGAGGTCGTCGGTCTGGATTCTTCGTACGCCAAGCGCTACCCCTCCCAGCTTTCGGGCGGTCAGGTGCAGCGCGTTGGTGTGGCGCGTGCTCTCGCCGCCGATGCACCCGTCCTGCTGATGGACGAGCCGTTCTCCGCGGTGGATCCCGTGGTACGCACCGGCCTGCAGAAAGAGCTGCTGCGCCTACAGGCTCGCCTCGCCAAGACGATCGTGTTCGTCACCCACGACATTGACGAGGCGCTCCTGCTCGGCGATACAATCGCCGTCTTCGCGGAGGGCGGTCGCCTCGCGCAGTTCGGCACTCCCGAAGAGATTCTGTACAGCCCCGCCGATGATTTTGTGCGCTCCTTCGTGAGCCGCTCCGTTGCCGGTCTGCTGGACGAGCAGACGGTGCGCCAGGCGCGTGCACGCCGACTTGCCGCCTCCCGAGAAGAGCAGAATAGCGCGGCAGAAGGCGAGAAAAGCGAATGAGCCTTCTAGAAAGCAGTGTGCTGGCGGCACCACCTATTGCCGCATCACCCCTCACCGCAAGCGACATGCACTGGGAATGGGTCGCCGCCAATAGTCAGCGTATCCTCGAGCTGACCCTCAGCCACCTCTACCAGGGCGTCGTGCCCGTCGCGATTGGTGCTCTCGTCGCGCTGCCGGTCGCCTACTACGCGAGCCGTCGCCGTGACCGCGGTTCCGAACGCCGCATCGGTGCGCGAACCCTCATGCACCTCTCCTCGCTGCTGTACACCATCCCCTCAATCGCACTGTTCGTGCTCATGCCGCTCATTCTGGGAACCTCCATTATTTCCCCGCTGAACGTGCTCGTCGCCCTGAGCGTCTACTCCTTCTCGCTCATGGTGCGCTCCGGTGTGGACGCCTTCGACTCCGTACCCGATAGCGTGCACGAATCTGCACGGGCCCTCGGATACACGCCCCGACAGGCGCTGATGGAGCTCTACCTGCCCCTCGCTACGCCCGTCATTATGGCGGGAATACGCGTGGCAACCGTGGCAAATATTGCGATGGTGTCCGTGGGTGCCCTCATCGGTGTACCCTCGCTCGGCACGCTCTTCACCGACGGACTCGCGCGCAATATCCCTTCGGAAATCCTGGCTGGCGTAATCCTTAGCCTGCTGCTGGCACTGGTCCTCGACCTGCTCCTTATCCTTCTGACGAGGGCACTTACGCCCTGGCAGGCGGCTACGGTTGCGAACCGCCGCAGTCCCGAAAGGAAGGCATAACCCGTGAACGTCATAGAACGAACCTTCGCCTACCTCATGGACGGCGCCAACTGGCAGGGAAGCGGCGGAATCCTCGTGCGCCTGCTCGAACACCTGAGCGTCACCGCCCTCGCCACCGCCTGCGCGGCACTCATCGTCGTGCCTCTCGGTCTCTGGGCTGGGCACCACCGCCCGGGTTACGGCACCAACCGCCGCCGCAGCAACCTGCTCATGAGCGCCGTAGCCGCCACCCGCGCGCTACCCGCGCTCGGTCTGCTCACCATCTTGGCGCTCTGGCTGGGCGTCTCAACCCTGCCTGCTCTCATCGTGCTCATTATTATTGCGGCGGCACCCCTGCTCGCCGGAGTTCTTGAAGGCCTCGCCGCAGTACCCGAAGACCTCGTGGATGCGGCCCGCGCTCAGGGACTCACCGAATGGCAGATCCTGACCCGCCTCGAAATCCCGCTCGCCGCCAACATGATGCTCGGCGGGCTCCGCTCCGCACTCGTGCAGGTCATCGCAACCGCGACCATCGTCGCCTACCTGAGCGGCGGAACCCTCGGCAGGTACCTCTTCGACGGGCTCGCCGTGCGCGACTACCCGCGCATGCTCGTCGCAACCCTGCTCGTAGCGCTTCTCGCCTTCGCCGTGGATGCGCTCATGGGCCTTGCGCAGCGTGTGCTCACTCCCGCGGGGCTCACCATCAACCGGAAGAAGGCATGAACCCGATGAATCAGGCACCTAAAACCTTCTCGCGCCATACCGTATCTCGTCGCACTGCTCTCACCGCCGCCGGTGCACTCGGCATGGCGGGTATTCTTAGCGCCTGCGGGCTCAGCGGCGACAAAGTCTTCAGCGGCGAACACGAAGGAATCATCGTCGGCTCAGCCGCCTTCGCCGAATCCCAGATTCTCGCCGAAATCTACGCCGGAGCCCTCGCCCGGGCGGGATTCAACGCCCGCACCCAGCTAAGCATCGGCGCCCGCGAGGCGTACCTGGGGGCACTCGCCTCCGGTGCGGTGGACGTTATCCCGGACTACTCCGGCAACCTGCTGCTATACCTGGACCCGAAGGCTACAGCTAACACTGCGCAGGAGATTCTGCAGGCGCTACCCGCCGCCCTCGGCACCCTCACCACGGGTGGCTCCGGGGCTGAAATCCGCGCCCTCAACGCCTCCGAGGCGGAGGATAAGGACTCGCTCGTCGTCACCGCGCAGACCGCCCAGAAATACGGTCTGCGAAGCCTTGAAGACCTCGCCTCCCGCTGTACGAATCTGAAGCTCGGCGCCGCCCCGGAGTTTGCCGAGCGCGCCTACGGCATCCCGGGTCTGAAAGAGAAGTACGGATGCGTTCCCGCCGAGTTCGTGCCCCTCTCGGATGGCGGCGGCGCGTTGACCGTCAAGGCACTGTTGGATAACACCGTGCAGGTGGTTGACCTCTACTCGACCACCCCCGCGATTGAACAGAATCAGCTGGTGGTGCTGGAGGATCCGAAGAACATGATTTTGGCTCAGCAGGTGTTACCCATTATCAATACGTCGCGCGTTCCCGACTCCGCGGCGGAGGTTCTGAACCGTGTCTCGGCGAAGCTGACCACCGCCGATTTGCGCACCCTCAACGACCGCGTTTCGGGTACCTCTAAGCAGGAGCCCGCGCAGGCGGCGGCTACCTGGCTGAACGAGCACGGCTTCTAAGAATTTACCTGACATTCCGTATAAATTCCGCTATAGGAATGGGTATATATAAAACCGACCTGGGAATATTCTAGAAATAGAATATTGCCAGGTCAGTTTATATCATCCCGCCCCACAGGCTAGGGGAGAGGCGCGGAACCGCTTTTAGCCCTCAATCAGCAGCGCCAGAGCCTCGTAGGTACGCAAGTTCAGCGTCACCGTCTCAGCCGAATCAGACACAGCAGAATCCGCCGCAGTGGAATCGACCGCAGAATTCTTGTAATTACACACCAGCACGCGACCGGAACGAACAAACTCAGCCGGAACCTCAACCTCGGTCAGTTCGCCGTAGAAGTTCGTCAGCACCAGCAGGCGCTGCGCCGGGCTACCGTTCTCAGCTTCAGCGGGAAGCTCACGCAGGTACGCAAACACCCGCTCGTGATCCAACGCGTAGGGCGCGTACGAACCCACAGAGATGACCGGGTACTGCTTACGCAGGGCAATCAGGTTGCGGTAGTAGGGCAGAATCACGCCGTCACGTTCCTCATCCTCCACCGAAATACCGGCACCGGTCGCCGCATCACGCACCGGGGCGGGAGCCAGCCACGGCGACGTGGAACCAAAACCGGCAGTTGCCGGATCCGCGGTCCACTGCATCGGCACACGCGAATTATCGCGAGCCTTCGACGCCACAATCTCCAGGGCCTGCTGCTCGTTCAGGCCGCGCTCACGCAGCATCGCGTAGGCGTTGTGCGCCTCCACATCCACGTACTGCTCGATCGAGGAGTAGACCGGGTCAATCATGCCGATTTCCTCGCCCTGGTACACGTACGGGGTGCCGCGCAGCAGGTGAATCACGGTCGCCAGCATGGTTGCCGACTCGTCACGGTAACGCTCAACGTCACCAAAACGGTTCAGCGCGCGCGGCTGATCGTGGTTATTCCAGAACAGCGCGTTCCAGCCGCCGCCGGCCTGCATACCCAGTGCCCAATCGTTCAGAATCTGCTTCAACTCGGCAAAACGGAACGGCACCTTCGACCACTTCTCGCCGTTCTCGTAGTCCACCTTCAGGTGGTGGAAGCTGAACACCATATCCAGCTCGTGGTTTGCCGGGTTGGAGTAGCCCACGCAGTTTTCGATGCTGGTCGAGGACATTTCGCCCACGGTCACGGTGTCATCATGCTGGCCGAAGGAGGCGCGGTTCAGCTGCTGAATACGGGTGTGCACAATCGGGGTGTCGGTGTATTGTGCCTTGTCCACGGTGCCTTCGGGGGCGTCGAGCAGCTCTTCACCCTTACCGATGACGTTAATGACGTCGAAACGGAAACCGCGCACGCCCTTCTCGTACCAGAAGTTCACGACCTTAAACAGCTCGTCGCGCACAACCGGGTTGTACCAGTTCACGTCCGCCTGGGTGCGGTCGTACAGGTGCATGTAGAACAGGGGAGTGCCGTGCTCATCCGTGTACTCGCCGAAGCGGGACCAGCAGGAGCCGCCGAACTTCGACTCCCAGTTGGTCGGTTCACGCAGCTGACCGTCCTCGGTGTATTTGCCGGGGCGAATGTAGAAGTAGTCCCAGTATTCGCGCTCGTTGGCGAGCGCACGCTGGAACCATTCGTGCTCGGTCGAGACGTGGTTGAGGACCATGTCGAACATGACGCCCACACCGTGCTCGGCGAGGGCGGCGATCATCTCTTCGACATCCTCCATGGTGCCCAGGTCGGGGTTAATGGCGTAGTAGTCGGAGATGTCATAGCCGTTGTCGTTTTGCGGGGAGGCGAAGAACGGGTTGAACCACACCATGTCCACGCCCAGGGAGGCAATGTAGGGCACCTTCTCGATGACGCCGCGCAGGTCGCCGTAGGCGCCACCGGCGGAGGAGTAGAAGGACTTGGGGTACACCTGGTAGATGACGGAGGACGCGAAGTCCTTGCCGCCTGCCGGGGTGAGGGTGAGCGATGCGGTGGGTGCCTGTGTCATAGAAACCTTCTGAAATATATGCAGGGTTCAGCGTGTATAAAAGCGTGTATAAATCAGTGTGTTGGGAACGAACCGCGTCGGTGCTACATATGCGCAGCGAGGTTCGTCCGCGGCAGACACAGACGCCTGCCGCCTCCCGGCGCGTTCGCCGCTTGAATATCGCCGCCCGCAACCTGGGCTCATTCCAGATTAGGGGGCATAATGGGGTGATGTCCCCCATCTACCCCAAAGGGGGCAATTCTGCCGCAGATCCGGCACAACTCCGTGGCCTCAGCCCTCCCACCGATAGGCGGTTGCAGGCTCGTGCGCGTTTCGATGCATGAAACCAAAGTGACCCTGAGCTGAAGAGCGTTGGACGCCGCGCGTAAAATCAGTACTTGCATCACTACGGAAGGTAAAACAATGCCAGAACTGCGTTCACGTACTTCAACTCACGGCCGTAACATGGCTGGTGCCCGCGCCCTGTGGCGTGCCACCGGCATGGGCGATGACGATTTCGGTAAGCCCATTATTGCTATCGCGAACTCTTTCACCCAGTTCGTGCCCGGTCACGTGCACCTGAAGAACATGGGTGAACTGGTCGCCGGCGCTATCCGTGAGGCTGGCGGCGTCGCCAAGGAATTCAACACCATCGCCGTTGATGACGGTATCGCGATGGGCCACGACGGCATGCTGTACTCGCTGCCTTCCCGCGACCTGATTGCGGATTCGGTCGAGTACATGGTGAACGCGCACCGTGCCGACGCGCTGGTCTGCATCTCTAACTGTGACAAGATCACCCCCGGTATGCTTCTGGCGGCAATGCGCCTGAACATCCCCACTATCTTTGTGTCCGGCGGCCCGATGGAGTCCGGCGAGGGTATTGAGGGCGTTGTTGAGCACCGCCTCGACCTGATTGACGCCATGGTGATGGCTGTTAACGACAGCGTCAGCGATGAGGCGCTCGCTCAGGTTGAGAAGAATGCGTGCCCGACCTGTGGTTCCTGCGCGGGTATGTTCACCGCGAACTCCATGAACTGCCTGAACGAGGCGATTGGCCTGGCGCTGCCCGGTAACGGCACCACTCTGGCTACCCAGGTGGCTCGTAAGGAGCTGTTCCTGGACGCTGGCCGCCGCATCGTGGAGCTGGCTAAGCGCTACTACGAGCAGGATGACGAGTCGGTTCTGCCCCGCTCCATTGCGACCAAGGAGGCGTTCGAGAACGCTATGGCGCTGGACGTGGCGATGGGCGGTTCGACCAACACCGTGCTGCACACCCTGGCGATTGCTCACGAGGCGGGTGCCGACTTCACTCTGGATGACATTGACCGCATTTCGCGTCAGGTTCCCTGCCTGGCGAAGATTGCCCCGAACTCCACTAAGTACCACATTGAGCACGTGCACCGTGCCGGTGGTATCCCCGCCCTGCTGGGTGAGCTGAACCGTGCCGGCCTGCTGCACAAGAACGTTCATTCTGTTCACGCTGACTCGCTGGACGAGTGGCTGGACGAATGGGATATCCGCGGCGGCAAGGCGAGCGAGAAAGCGAAGGAACTGTTCCTGGCAGCCCCCGGTGGCGTGCGCACCACCCATGCGTTCTCCACCGCTAACAAGTACGAGTCCCACGAGACTGACTCCGAGAACGGTTGCATCCGCGCCGTAGAGCACGCCTACACCAAGGACGGCGGCCTGGCGGTCCTGTACGGCAACATCGCCCAGGACGGCGCAATCATCAAGTCCGCTGGTATTGATGAGGAGCTGTTCCACTTCAAGGGTCGCGCTTTCGTGGTCGAGTCTCAGGACGAGGCTGTGTACGAGATCCTGTCGAAGAACGTGAAGGAAGGCGACGTTGTCGTCATCCAGTACGAGGGCCCGAAGGGCGGCCCGGGTATGCAGGAGATGCTGTACCCGACCTCCTACCTGAAGGGCCTGGGCCTCGGTAAGAAGTGCGCACTGATTACTGACGGTCGTTTCTCCGGCGGTACCTCTGGTATTTCGATTGGTCACGTCTCCCCGGAGGCGGCTGCTGGCGGCGCTATCGGTCTGGTGCAGACCGGCGACGAGATTGAGATTGACGTGAACAACCGCATCCTGCGTGTGAACGTTTCGGATGAGGAGCTGGCTGCTCGCCGCGAGGCGAAGGGCGCCGCACCGTGGCGTCCGACCAAGCCGCGTGAGCGTCACGTGTCGAACGCCCTGAAGGTGTACGGCATGCTGGCCGCATCCGCCGATAAGGGCGGCGTGCGCATCCTGCCCGAGGACGCTTAGGCGCCGACTCGGTAGCCGCGAGACCGGCTCACTCTGGCCAATCCCCGACGTCGCGAGATCCCAGGCATAACGTCCGGTAAGAGCAGTGCCCTACCCCACATGCATGTGGGGTAGGGCACTGCTCTTTATGGTAGTAGCCCTCATTTTTTGGGTTCTCGGCGAGGTGCATTGCGAGGTCCCTCGGGTTGCAGTAGGGTGTAGGGGCACCCGGTTTGTATTCACCGACTCAGCACAACCACTCAAACACAACGCAATTCGCAACCCTCACGAGGACGTATTCATGGTTACCCTGCCCGCACGCGCACAGCGTGCCTTTACTTGCCGTGCCCTGGCGGCTCTTGCCTGCATCGGTGCGCTCGCTTTGAGTTCTTGCTCTGCCCAGCCGCAGGCTGATGATTCTGAAACCGCCCCGATGAAGGTGGCGACTTCTTCCGCGCCCGTGGACGCTAAGACCCTGTTCACCGCGGCGGATGGCTCCTGGAAACCGAATACCGTGCAGATTGCTGCCGGCTTGGATTCCCCTGCAACCTACGATTCGGTGGCGACCCCCACGAATGAGCCGAGCACCGACGCCGAGTACGAGGCGGCATACGCCACGGCGAGCGGCTCCGTGAGCACTATCGATCCTGGTACTCGCTGTGGCGTGACGAGTCTGCTGGGTGGTTCCGCCGGTATTTACGTGTATGACGGTTCGGATTGCGCGAAGGCTCAGGAGGCGGTGCGCCTCTTCAACAGCCGCAAGAACCAGGACGGCGCGGCGAGTGTTGAGTGGTACCA
Organism: Rothia sp. HMSC062F03; assembly: GCF_001836905.1. Taxonomy (NCBI): domain Bacteria; kingdom Bacillati; phylum Actinomycetota; class Actinomycetes; order Micrococcales; family Micrococcaceae; genus Rothia; species Rothia sp. HMSC062F03. The sequence continues at coordinate 99,269 of NZ_KV830885.1, forward strand.
GTGCGCTACGAAGGTGCAGGGCCGCGACTACATTACGGGTGCCTGCTTCACGCAGGGTGGTAGCGTTGAGAAGCCGCGCCTGGCGCTGATTCCGGCACAGACCCGCATGCTGTCGGGTACGCTGACCTTCGCTGAAGCGTACGGTGGCGGCACTTTCGGTCAGGGTGAGCAGACGAAGACTGTTGAGGCGCTGCGTTTCACCAGCCCGGACTCTAAGGTCGCGTGTTCGGTGACCCCGTCGGGTGTGGACTGCCAGGCGCTGGTGGGCGTGACCCTGCAGGGATGGGATGCCGCAACCGGTGCCCCGCAGCAGCGAGTGCACCTGAGCAAGGACACCGCGGAGGCTTCCCTGGTGGGTCAGACCTCCAGCCCGGAGCCGGTGAATACTGAGGGTATTGTTGCCCTGTCTACCGGTCAGGTGGTGACCGCGTACGGGTACACCTGCAAGTCGGTGAATACCGGTAAGGTGCACTGCGTGAGCGAGGGCAACGGTTTCACCCTCGACTCGGTTGAGGTCGGCCTGGAGCGTCACTAGCGGGTGCGCTCGCCTTCGGGACTTAACACACGGTGCCCGGCACCCCTCAGCGGAAGGGGTGCCGGGCACCGTATGTTTAGATGCTGCTTAGCGGAAGTTGACGATACGCACGTCCAGCTCGGAGGCGAGCAGCGGCTCCCATGCGGCGACGGCCTGGGTGAAATGCTCGGTGGCCATGTGCACATCCAGTAGAGCCTGGGACTCCCAACGCTCGATGAAGGCGAACTCGGTTTCGGAGACGGCGCCGAAGTCGTAGCTGACGTTGCCCTCGTCCTTGCGGCTGGCGGTCACGAGCGGCTCAATGGTCTTGAGGAACTCCTCGACGTGCTCGGGCTTGACGGACAGTCCTGCGTAGACACCAATCATGGTTTCTCCTTTGGGTGGGGCGGCTGGTGCCGCATCGTTGATGACTCTCTTACGGTACACCTTTGGGGCGGCGGCGTGGTTCAGGCACGGCGGATGTCCACCCCGGGGGAGGGGGCGGCGGCCGGCCCTTCGCTGACTGGAAAAAATCTCACAAATGTTTGCGACTCCTCCAGCTTCGACCTATAAAAGAAAGGTAAGTCAATCCGCACGCATGAAAGGAGAAGCGGAATGGTAGTCACGGGAGGTGACCGCGTTGGTATTTTCACCGGCTCATATCAAACGATGCGCCCTGACCTGGGAAGCGCCCGACTATAGTGCTTCCTACCCGGCCGGATACACCGATCAGGGAGTTGCCGTCATTGCGGTAGCTCAGGAACACCGCCAGGCGCAGGGTTTTTGCTACTCGGCGCTGTCGACGGTGGTTTTTATTTCGAAGCAGGACGGCACCCGCGCCGTCATTAATGAGGAGCCCCTGCTCTTTCAGCACACTCATTCGCTCATGGAGTCCTGCGATGAGGTGCATCCCCGTCTGCTGGGCCGAGCCGTGTTGGCCGCCTGGGATCACATCCCGGAGCAGTACCGTTGCAACCTTGTGACGATTGCGGCCGATCGTAAGCATCTGAAGCACCTGTTCCGGGATTGCGACCACCTGAAGACGATTATGGAGTACCGCGCTTTTGAGAAGGTGCTGGACCCCTACGATAATCACTCCCTGGGTGAGGTGCACGTGAAGCTGGCCGGCACCCCCGCCTACGAGCGGATGCAGGCCGAGGTCACCCGTACGCGCGAGACCGTGGATGACATGGTGCACGACGCTCTTGCCCCCCGCCCGCTTGAACAGCTGGAGGATTACAGCGTCTTTACGGACTGCTCGTTTCGTTCCACGCACAACAAGAAGTACCAGCGCGGTGGCCGCATGGGCATCGCCGGAGTGAGCGAGGACGGCTTTTACTTTCACTCTCACTATGACGGCGTGAATATCATGACCGGAGAGCTGTCGGCCGTGCTGGCCGCATATACCGTGTTTCACAGCGGTTCGCGCCGCCTGATTATCAATACCGATTCCTTGGGCGCCATCACCTTCGTGTTGCGCCTGGCGCACAGCCGCTGGACCTTCGAGACCTGGGCCTCCGAGGGTGTGCAGGATGAACGCGTGGTCGCCCAGATGCGCTCCCTCACCGAGGCAATCCGCGAGAAGCGCGTGCTGGTTAAGCACGTTCCGGGCCATACCGGTCACGGCCTGCAGGAGAGCAGCGACTCCGTGTCGAAGATGCACCGGCACTTTCCCGGACAAATTGTTGATAAACGGCATCAAAGCGAATTTAACCAGCGCTGTGAGTCGATTATTACCGCTCTGGCAGGGTGCGCGAAGGCGGTTCGCCTGATGGCTCCCGACTGGGTGCAGATTAAACCCTCTTCAATTCACGCGGGAAACCGTTTGTGGCGTTAGAATAGAATTGGGTAGAAATGAACGCGCGATGCGTCCACCGCATAGAATCTATGCGTCGAGTGGAGGCCTCGCGTGTTTCTTATACCCTTTTTCTGCCCAGCGCTTCCGAATGGGGTGGGTGCAGGCAGGCATAGAATTGGGGGAAGAATTTCTGAATCTCCCGATTTTTAGCGGGCACGCACTTCACTTATTTTTGGGACCCTTTATGCCTTTTCAGCTTCCCGACTCTTCTCTATCTATTCCGCTGGTGGTGCTGTATGCGCTGACGGTGTTTTCGCTGGTGCTCTTTATCTGCCTCTACCTGCGGGAACGCCGTAGCGTGTTTGTCGGCTGGTTGCTGATTGCGACCGTGGGGTTGCTGGGTACGAGCTTGGGCGTAACGGCGATTGTGGCAGAGAACCAGATTTTGCTGGTGTTGGCGTTCCTCATTGTTATCGTTCCGGCGATCCTTTCGATTTTTACGCCTTTGGGTTTGACCGGTCTTTTCCTTTATAGCGGTGTGCGTCTTATTGTTCGTGAGGGTTTTTCGCTCACTAATTCTTTGGCATTGGCTGCCGGTGTTGCTCTTATTGTGGGCCCGTTCTTTGCTCCCGGTCCGGCGGAGAACACTCCGTTGGGCGGTGTGTGGGGAACAATTTATTTCTATTTTTCGCTGGTGCTGACCTATTTCACCATCTACGCGGTGGGCTTTACTGTGTCGGCAGTGTTGAACCTGGTGAATTTCCGTCAGCAGGCTGACTATGTGGTGGTGCTCGGCTCGGGTCTCATGGGGGATCAGGTGACTCCGCTGCTGGCGGGTCGTATCGATCGCGGCATTGAAATTTACCGTAAGAACCCCGGCTCGAAGCTGATTATGTCTGGCGGTCAGGGCCCGGATGAGGATGTACCCGAGGGCGTGGCGATGACTCGCTACGCTGTATCCCGTGGTATTCCCGAGACGGACATTATTGTGGAGGACCGCGCGGTGAATACCCGCGAGAACCTGCTCTTCTCTTACGCTCTGATGCCGGAGGTTGCCGAGGGCAAAACCCCGAAAGTTGCTGTGGCAACAACCAGCTACCACCTGTTCCGTGCGTTGCTGCTGGCGCGTTCGCTGGGCCTGAAATGCTGGGGTGCGGGGGCTCGTACGAAGGTGTATTTTGCGGTGAACGCTTTTATTCGCGAGTTCATCGGCTATTTGAGCATGACGCGCCGCCGCCACATCATTACTTTGAGCCTGTGCACGGTCCTCTACATTGCGGTGGTGCTCTTCGTGTGGTGGATGCACTCCGCAGGTTTGGTGGGCCCGGGCGAGCCGATCTAGCCTCCAGCGGCGGCTCTAGCTTGTAGCCCGGTGCATCCTGCGATAGCGCCTCATACAATAAAACTGCCCACCCGGGGTTATCCGGGTGGGCAGTTTTATTTAGAGGAGAGATGACCACAATCGGCAGAGGTTCTCAATCACCTTGATGCGGCGCGGACGCTCAGCCCACTGGGTGTACAGCAGCTCGGTGCACTTGCTTTCGTAATCGGCCGTGACCTCCTCAAGCATGGTGACCATGGCGCGGTCAGTAATAAAGGTGGAAACCTCCATGTTGAGCGAGAAGGAGCGCGGGTCCATATTCGAGGAGCCGATGAACGCCAGGTCGTCGTCCACGAACATGAACTTGGAGTGCAGCACGGTCGGGCTGGGGTACTGCAGGATGCGCACACCCGCCTGGAGTAGCTGCTCGTAGTAGGAACGCTGCGCCATGTTGGGCAGGAACTGATCGCCCTTTTCGCACACGATCACGGTGGTTTCGATGCCGGAGTAGGCGGCGTTGGTGAGTGCCTGAAGCAGGGTTTCCTCGGGCACGAAGTAGGGCGAGCAGATGGTGATGCGCCGGTCGGCGTTGTAGATCATGTAGTTGATGAGGCGCAGGTTGTTTTCCGTCTCGAAACCGGGGCCGGAGGGCACAACCTGGGCACGCATCCCATCACCCGCATAGGGGATATCCGTGTTAATTTCGGCGAGCAGCAGCTGGTTCGTCTCGGAGTACCAATCGGAGACGAAGACGGCGTTGAGCTCTTCGACGATGGGGCCGGTGCAGGAGAACGTGAGGTCCTTCCATTCCAGACCCTTCTTGACGTTTTCGGGCATGTCGTAGGAACGATCGATGACGTTCTGCGAGCCGGAGAAGGCGACCTGTCCATCTACGACGAGTACCTTGCGGTGGTTACGCAGGTCGGGTCGCTGCCACTTAAGCTTCCAGGGCTTGATCGGCAGCATAAGCTTCCACTGCATACCGGACTCGTTGAGCATCTTCACGAGGTGCTTGTAGGAGGGGTACTTACGCGAGCCGATGTGGTCGATCAGCACGCGTACCTGCACTCCGCGGCGGTGGGCCGCGAAAAGGGAATCCCAGAGCACGGCGCTGGATTCGTCGTAGGCGGCGATGTAGAACTCGAAGTGCACGTATTCGGTGGCCCGGTCCACGGCCTTGGACATTTCAACCATGGCCTGGTGGTTGTCGGTGTGGAGGGTGAACTGGTTACCGCCGACGAGGGGGAGAGAACCGAGGGTGTAGTTGAGCTGGCTGGCTACCTTGGCGGGGTCGGAGAGGTCGTCGGTGCGGGTGAGGGCCGGCTTGTTTTCGGTGGCTTCGCGAATCATATCGTTCATGGCGTGCTGCCGGGCGCGTCGGTACGCGGGCAGGCGTGAGGAACCGAAGACGAGGAAGACGAAGAATCCGGCGTAGGGGATGAAGAAGATAGCCATGAGCCAACCGAGGGCGACCACGGGCTTGCGATTGTAGGGCAGCCAGAAGAGAGCGATAAGTCGAATCAGGATATCGAGAATACCGAGGGCGAGGCGTAGCCAATCGGGCAGGAAATCGAGGTATGCGGGGGCAAATAGGTTCACCCGTCTATTATGCCGTGGCCGGTGAATTCTTGCGGGGGAGTGCGGTGGCGTCTTACGATTCAGGTCGGGGGTGCCGTTTGCAGGGGAGAGACGAAAGGCACAGAACGGCTAATTGCAATAGCGCAAATATTCACTTGAGCATCCCGTGCAGAGATGAAATAATTGCACTCATGCAGAAAAAGGAACTGAGCCTTCGAGAACGACGACGCGAACAGACCTGGCGCGCCCTCCACGAAGCGGCCCTCAAGCGCGTCCGCGAACACGGGATGCGCGGAACCACCGTTGAGGAAATTGCCCGTGAGGCCGGGGTCTCGCCCCGTACCTTCTTCAACTACTTCCCCTCCAAAGAAGACGCCGTCCTGGGTTTGCGCGAACCGGTCGTCAGCGAGGAAATCCTTGAAACCGATCGTCTCCACGAGGACGAAAACACGATTATTCGTGTCACCCACCTGCTGTGGCAGATTATTTTCCATAGCTTCTATTACATCAAGGTCAAGAGCAACGATTTCCAGACCCACTGTCGTGAATTCCCCGACTCGGCCAAGCGCTTCAAGATGCACCACATGCGGTGCGAGCAGGTGCTCACCGAGTATCTGAACACGATTGACTGGGTTGCCTTTGACGCCGCCGGCCGCCGCGGTCCCTTCCCACGCCGATCCCCGTCGGACCCGCTGACCGACCACCTGCAGGAGCGTGCCCGTGCCAAGGTGCAGCTGGCCTCGGCGGTGTTGCGTCAGCTGGAGTTTGCCCGCCACCTTGAGGATGAGGAAGAAATTAACCGCGGTATTCGACAGACGGTGAAAACCTACCAGTTCCTGCTTTTTGAGCAGGGTAGGCCTGCAATCTAGCGGCGGTTCACCGCCCTTGGCTACACACGGCTATACACGGGCTACAGAAACCCGCCTGTTGGAACCAGAACGTGGATTCTGGCGGGCACCCGCAACAGACACATATTGAACGTAACTAAGGATTATCGATGAGTACAGAGGAAAAGAAGCTACCTCAGCCGCCAGCAGGCGAGGCTAAGCAGGAAAGTAAAAACCGCATCCGCGCCATGTTCTTGGGCTTGGTCGTTGTGATGCTCATGTCCTCGCTGAATCAGACGATTCTGGCGCCGTCACTGCCCACAATCGTGGGTGAGCTACACGGCGTGGAGCACATGAGCTGGGTGATTACCATTTTCATCCTGCTTTCGACCATTACGATGCCGGTCTACGGTAAGCTTTCTGACCAGTTCGGACGCAAGCCCTTCCTGATTTTCGCGATTGTCGCTTTCATGGCGGGTTCCGTGGTTGGTGCGCTCGCGCAGGATATGAACTGGCTGATTTTTGCTCGTGCCCTGCAGGGTCTGGGCGGTGGTGGCCTGATGATTCTGTCGCAGGCCGTGATTGCCGATGTGATTCCTCCGCGCGACCGCGGCCGCTACATGGGTATTATCGGTGGCGTTTTTGCGTTCTCCTCGGTGGCTGGTCCGCTGATTGGTGGCTGGATTACTGAGGGTCCGGGTTGGCGCTGGGCGTTCTGGCTGAACCTGCCGCTGGCTATCCTGTCGATTCTTGCGGTGATTTTCTTGCTGCCGCACCGCCCGTTCCGTGACCGCGAGAAGCACAGCATCGACTACCTTGGCTCGCTGATTCTGATGGCGGGCACGAGTGCGCTTGTGCTTGCCACGATTTGGGGTGGCAACCAGTACGAGTGGACCTCGCCCGAGATTATTGGTCTGCTGGTCTTCTCTGCGGTTGCTGCGCTGGTGTTCATCCCGGTGGAGAACCGTGCGGCTGAGCCGGTCATGCCCATGTACCTGTTCAAGAACCGTAACTTCCTGCTGACTCTGGGCGCTTCGCTGGCGCTGGGTGTGGCGATGTTCGGTGCGGTGGAGTACATCCCGACTTATCTGCAGATGGCGCTGGGCGTGAGTGCTACGGTTGCCGGTCTGCTGATGATCCCGATGATGGGTGTCATGCTGGTGGTGTCCATTGTGACGGGTCGCGTGGTGTCGAAGACTGGTCGTTATAAGGGTTACGTGACGAGCGGTACCGCGATTGTGGCGCTGGGTCTGTTCCTGCTGTCGACCGTGACTATTGAGACTCCGACCTGGCTGTTCTGTGTGTACCTCGCGGTGATGGGCGCCGGTCTGGGTATGTCTATGCAGTTCTTGACTCTGATTGTTCAGAATGCGTTCCCGGTGAGCGTGGTTGGTACCGCGACGGCGTCGAATAACTTCTTCCGTCAGGTGGGCGCTACCGTGGGTGCCTCGCTGGTTGGTGGTCTGTTTACCTCGCGTCTGACCTCGCTGATTTCTGAGCGTATGCCGCAGCAGGCGCTGCAGTCTTCGGGTGGTCACGCGTCGTCTCTGACTCCTGAGCTGGTGGCGTCTTTGCCGGAGCCGGTGCACGGCATCATTGTGAATGCGTATAACGATGCGCTGATTCCGCTGTTCCTGTACCTGGTGCCGCTGGGTCTGGTGTCTACGCTGCTTCTGTTCTTCATTCGTGAGGACGCGCTGGCGACGACCCTGGAGACTGAGCCGGCTGTTGATATTGCTCGTGCGGCGACCGGCGCGATTCCGGTGATTACTCCGGAGATGGCTGCTAAGGATGCGCAGGCTCTGAAGAGCATGCACGGCTCTGCTCGTGCTCGTATTGATGAGTCGTTGAGCTCGGAAGCTTCGCCTGATTCGGAGCCTAACGCTAAGAGCTAGGGTCTTAGCACTAGATGCGGAGGCGTTGCCTTCCTATATAAGTGGCGCCCCGGTGCGAGTCGTGTGCTCGTGCCGGAGCGCCGTTTTTGGCTGAGTTGCCTTAAAGGGCGTGTTTAAGAGGTGTGCCTTAGCTTCTGCTACTGCTTTCTGAACTGTTGGCTTAGCCAGTGAATTAGTGGGTTTACGTGGTGTTTTACCCCGGTAATACCCCTATCGAAAGTGTCATAACGTCCTTATGTCGCAGAGAATGTTTCCGATGTAAAATTTTCGTAAAAATTATTAATTCACCCCTTTACCCCGGTAATTCCGGGGTATTTTTTTGCACAGTCTCCTTCCAGCCTCTGCACAGGGTGTTCTAAGGGGTGAAAGTGTCAAATGTGGGTTTGGTGGAAGTGTTACAGGCTATATAAGATAAAGTAAATATGCTCCTAGTGACAGTCATCACGAAGCAGTGCACTGGGACAGCATGACACACATGCCTTAACACCGACATCTACACAAGGAGGGGAACCGTCCCATGTTTAGGTACATCCTCCAGCGATCGCTGACGTACCTCGTCATGGTCTTTATTACGACCACGATGGGTTACTTTGCCGCGGTTACTGCCCTGAAGCCTGCTCTGCTGGAGCAGGAAAAGGTTCCGAAGCCCAGCCCCGAGCAGGTGAACCGTAACTTCGCATCCCTGGGTCTTGACCCCGAGATGAACCCCTGGGACCGCTACGTTCAGTGGCTGACCAATGTGGTCACCAAGTTCGATTGGGGTCGTAGCCCCAACGGCGCGTACATTAACCAGGAATTTGGCCAGCGCGTGTGGGTTTCTACCCGCCTGCTGCTGGTGGCTACCATTCTCTCGATTGTGATTGGTATTGCCCTGGGTGTGTACTCGGCAGCTCGCCAGTACAAGTTCTCTGACCGTGTTATCACCGGTTACTCCTACCTGGTCTACATCATCCCCGCTCCCGTTGCTTACTTCGTGGTGCAGCAGGGCGCGACCACTATCAACAACATTGCTGTTGCTCATGGTGGCGAGAAGATTTTCTACGTGACCGGTATTTCGACCCCGGGCCTGACGGGCTTCTGGGAGGTTACCATCGATATGGCCGCACACTACATCGTGCCGACCTTCTGTATGACCATCTTCGGTTGGGCTGGCTACCAGATTGCCCAGCGTCAGTACCTGCTCGATAACGTGAACGCAGACTTCGTGCGTACCGCTCGCGCTAAGGGCCTGACCCGTAACCAGGCTATTACCCGTCACGCTCTGCGCGTGTCCTTCATTCCCGTGGCGCAGTCCATCGCCTACCAGATTCCGCTGATCTTCGCGGGTGCATTCTTCGCCGAGAGCGTGTTCGCGTGGCCCGGTATTGGTAAGTGGTCGATTGACTCCATCTCCTCGCAGGATGTGAACGCTGCGACCGTGACCCTCGCGTACGGTTCTGCACTGTTCGCTGTAGGTGCGATTATCGCTGATATCGCGACCACCATCGTTGACCCCCGAGTGAGGATCTCATGAGCCAGGTAACTGCAACTTCCTCCGTGCCGGTGGTACAGGAGAACGGTGACTTCAAGGTCATCAACAAGAACGTCATTATTCTGCGCCGCTTCCTGCGTAACAAGGCGGCTGTCTTCGGCCTCGCGGTCTTCATCGGTATGGGTCTGTTCGGCCTGTTCGGTAAGTACCTGACTAAGTACAAGCCGAACGATATTGACTACATGGCTCTGGGTGAAGGCCCGAGTGCCGACCACTGGTTCGGTACCACCATTGCTGGTAACGACGTGTTCGCCATGATGGTGGAGGCCGTGTGGACCTCCCTCGAAATCGGTGTGATCGTTGGTCTGGCAACCGTGCTGATTTCCGCAGTGTACGGCTGTGTGATGGCCTACTTCGGTGGTTGGATCGATAAGATCATGCTCTTCATCCTGGAAACCCTCATCATGGTTCCCTCTCTGCTGATTCTGGCTATCCTGATTAACGGTCAGGTTGGTAAGCAGATTCAGAAGAGCGTGCCGACCTGGATTCTGCTCTCCGCCGTGCTGATTGCCTTCGGCTGGATGGGTAGCGCCCGTGTGATTCGTGCAATGGCACAGTCCCTCATCAGCCGCGACTTCGTGAAGGCTGCACGCTACATGGGTGTGCACCCCTTCAAGATTGTGATGCGCCACCTGGTGCCGAACATCGGCTCCCTGCTGGTTCTGAACTTCACCAGCGGCATTATGAACGCTGTGCTCTCCGAGGTTGCCTACTCCTTCATCGGCATCGGTATTAAGTACCCGAACTACTCGCTGGGTTCGCTGATTTCGGATGCTTCGCAGCAGATTAACACCCTGCCGCACATGTTCTGGTTCCCGGTTCTGTTCTTCTTCCTGCTGGTTGGTCCGCTGGCCCTCATGAACGACGGTCTGCGTGACGCCTTTGACCCGACCTCCATGTCGGTCGGTAAGATCAAGAAGTCTAAGAAGAACGAGAAGAAGGAGGCGAAGAACTAATGAGCACCTCTCCCGTTCTGAGCGTTAAGGACCTCAACGTCCGATTCAACACTGAAAACGGCGTCGTGCACGCCGTGCGCGGTGTGAACTTCGACCTGTACCCGGGCAAGACCCTGGGTATCGTGGGTGAGTCCGGTTCCGGTAAGTCGGTGGCTTCGATGGCCATCATGGGTCTGCATCCGACCACCGCGGACATCACCGGTTCGATTAAGTACAACGGCACCGAGCTGCTGGGCCTGAGCGACAAGGAAATGTGCGCCTACCGTGGCAAGCACATCTCCATGATTTTCCAGGATCCGCTGTCCTCGCTGACCCCTGTGTACACCATTGGTGACCAGATTGCCGAGGTGCTCAAGGTCCACAACAAGGGCATGAGCAAGCAGGCCATCAAGGACCGCTCCATCGAGCTGATGCGCATGGTGGGTATTCCCTCGCCGGCCGATCGTCTGCGTTCCTTCCCGCACGAGTTCTCGGGCGGTATGCGCCAGCGCATCATGATTGCTATGGCGATTGCGAACGACCCCCGCGTGCTGATTGCTGACGAGCCCACCACCGCACTGGATGTGACCATTCAGGCGCAGGTGCTGGAGGTCATGCAGAAGGCCCAGGAGGAGACCGGCGCGGCCACCATCATGATTACCCACGACCTGGGCGTCGTGGCGGGCATGGCTGACGACATCCTGGTGATGTACGCCGGTAAGCCGGTGGAGATTGCCAAGGCCGAGGACCTGTACAAGTACCCCTCGCACCCGTACACCATCGGTCTGCTGGGTGCGGTGCCTCGCGTGGACCGCTCCGAGAAGGTTTCGCTGGTTCCGATTGAGGGTACCCCGCCGAACCTGATTAAGCCCGTGACCTGCTGCTCCTTCCGTGAGCGTTGCCCGATTGCCAAGAGCGGCGGCCAGTGCTGCCAGGACTCCAACGGTGAGCCCGATCTGCAGCCGCTCGAGGGTGTGGGCGAGGGCCACTACTCCTCCTGCACCATCTCGCAGGATCTGGTGGGTAAGACCGCGGAGGAACTGTACCCGGTTCCCGAGCCTCCCGTATCCAGCTTCGACGGTATTCCGCGCGAGGAGCGCGCTCCCGTGCTGGAGGTGCGCAACGTCAAGAAGCACTTCCCGCTCATGAAGGGTGCTCTCATCAAGCGCCGCGTGGGTACCGTGAAGGCCGTGAACGGCGTGACCTTCGATATTCGCGAGGGCGAGTGCTTCTCTATCGTGGGTGAGTCCGGTTGTGGTAAGACCACCACCCTGCTGGAAATCATGGAGTTCAACAAGAACACCGACGGTGAGATTCTGATTAACGGCGTCTCCACCAAGGATGGCAAGTCCGCCGGTGAGATTCTTGCACTGCGTAAGAACCAGCAGATGGTGTTCCAGGACCCGACCGGTGCCCTGGACCCGCGCTTCACCGTCTTTGAGGTCTTGGCTGAGCCCCTGGAGAACCAGGGCATGAAGAAGTCCGAGATTAAGAAGCGCGTCGTCGAGCTGATGCGTACCGTGGGTCTGCAGCCCGACCACGTGAACCGCTTCCCGAACCAGTTCTCGGGCGGTCAGCGTCAGCGTATCGGTATCGCCCGTGCGCTGGCTGTGAACCCCAAGCTGGTGGTTCTGGATGAGCCGGTGTCGGCGCTGGATGTGTCGGTTCAGGCGGGTGTGATTAACCTGCTCGAGGAGCTGCGTGCCAACCTGGGCCTGAGCTACCTGATGGTGGCTCACGACCTTGCGGTGATTCGCCACGCCTCCGATCGCGTCGCGGTGATGTACCTGGGTCGTATTGTTGAGATTGGTGACGTCGACCGAGTGTTCGACAACCCGATTCACCCGTACACCCGTGCTCTGCTCTCGGCCATCCCGGTGCCCGATCCCGAGGTTGAGGCTAACCGCCACCGCATCATGCTGGAAGGCGACCTGCCCACCCCGGTGAACGCTCCGAAGGGTTGCGGCTTCTCGAGCCGTTGCCCGATTTTCAAGCTGCTGCCCGAGGATAAGAAGCGGCGTTGCCTGGAGGAGATGCCCGAGATTACTCACGTTGAGGGTGAGGATCACGGTTATGCTTGCTACTACCCTGAAGCCGAAGCGGCCATGGTGTAGCTCTAGAGTCGGCTGAAAAGTCGCATGTGTGCCGAGGGGCGAGTATCCATTGGATGCTCGCCCCTCGGGTTTTCTGTTCTCCACGATGTTTTGGGTCGTGGTAGCGGCCCGGGCTGTGCTTTCTTGTGTGGTTCTCGGCACTGAGGATGCACTGATGTATAAGTTAATTTCTCCTTGACAAGGCGTAACCTTTCTCAATATTCAAGATATGAATATTTATGGGAGGGCATCTGAATGGAGGGTGGGTAATAATTAACTCTAGGGGCGCGTCGCTAGGGGCGCACCCGAAGGAACACATTCATAGACCGGCACTAATTCATCGCTCACCGCACCTTTGGGTGGCGCATGAGCAGGGAATCCTTGATGCTTTCCTGCGGGATTATTGAGGGTCATACATATAAGAGGACACTCTCATGGAGAAGAATTTCATCCTGAATCGTCGTACCGTTCTCGGTGGCGCTGTAGCGCTGAGCGCTGTGGGCGTACTGGCTGCGTGCGGCTCGTCGAAGGACTCCAAGGCCACCACCCAGGGCGCAACCGCAGGCACCGATTCCAAGGAACTGTACGACATCGCTGAGACCGCTGTTTCTGAGCTGAAGGATGGCGGCACTCTGCGTCTGTCCGTGACTTCGCTCGGCCCTGACTTCAACCTCCTGGGCACCGGCGTTACCGCCTACACCCAGGCTGCTCTGAGCCCCGTATACTACAACAGCATCTGGCAGGCAGCCCCCATGGGCAAGCGTACCCTGTCTCCCGAGTTTGCCAAGAGCTTCGACGTTTCCGAGGAGAACGGCGTGCCCGTGGTCTCCATTGAGCTGAACCCCGTGGCTAAGTTCAACGACGGCACCCCCATCGACTACAAGGCTCTGCAGGCTACCTGGAACATCCTCAAGAGCACCGACGGCGACTACAAGATCGAGACCAGCGGCATTTACTCTAGCGTTGGCTCCGTGGAGCGCGACGGTGACGACTTCAAGGTTAAGGTCACCTTCGCCAAGCCGTACTACCCGGTGAACGTCCTCTTCGGTGAGATTCTGCACCCGGCTCTGCTGGACAAGAATGTTTTCAACGAGGGCTTCGTGGATAACCCGCACCCCGAGTACGCAGCAGGCCCCTTCACCATTGCAGAGGGCGGCTGGAACTCCTCCGAGAAGACCCTGACCCTGACCCGCAACGAGAAGTGGTGGGGCGAGAAGCCCGTTCTGGAGCGCATCGTCTTCCGTCAGATGGACTCCGCCGCTGAGCGTGCAGCGTTCAAGAACGACGAGATTGACGCTGCCCCCGCTACGGCTGCCGCAAGCTACAAGGAGCTGAAGGAAGTTTCTAACACCGAGATGCGTCGCGGTGTTCGCCTCTTCTCCGGCGGTATGATTATGAACCCCGCCCGTATGCAGGACGTTGCTCTGCGTCGCGCGGTTATGGCAGGCCTGAAGCGCGAAGCTATTTCTAAGGTGCGTTTCCAGGGTCTGGATTACGAAGAGAAGCAGCCTGGTTCGATGATCCACATGCCCTTCTCCGAGTACTACCAGGACGTTTACCCGACCCCGAACAACGATGCATCTGCAGCTTCCAAGATTCTGGAAGAGGCTGGCTACACCAAGAACGGTGAGTTCTACGAGAAGGACGGCAAGCAGGCCGCCTTCAAGTACTCCGTCTTCGGCGATGACCCCACCTCTAAGGCTGTGGCTCAGACCATCGTGCAGCAGCTGAAGGATGCCGGTATTAACGTTGAGATCGACGCTCGCGCCGCCAGCGAATTCGGCAAGGCAATGCAGGCTAAGGATTACGACGCTACCGCATCGGGCTACGCTCTGAGCGACCCGGACGCCACCCAGGCTACCCAGCAGTTCTACCTGCGTGAGAAGCCCGAGGATGCCGGTACCGACGAGATCAACGAGCTGATCGAGAAGATGATGCTCATCTCTGATGACAAGGCACGTAACCTGGCTTGCGACGAGATTGAGAAGAAGCACATGGCCGAGGTTGCTGTGATGGTTCCGCTGTTCAACGGCCCCGAGTACAAGTTCGTGAAGAAGGGCCTGCGCAACTACGGTGTGTCCCTGTACCAGGGCAACGGTATTCACTGGGAGAAGGTTGGTTGGGCTAAGTAAGCCCTCATCCTATCGCCTACTAGGTGATTAGCCTAGAGGTATTGAAAGTGTCCACCCGGATGATCCGGGTGGACACTTTTTGCATATCTGGAGGAATTGCTTTGGGTGTTTTTGTGTACCGACACAGGGGAGCGGCGGTATAGCTATCCAGTAAAATCCGAAAAATTCGCGCAAAAACAGCGTATGCATAGTATGAATATTCAAAAAATACGATAAATATTAAGAAATATTGTAAAAATGCTTGGTTTTCACTCTCAGGGTGCGCTACAGTGGAATCATACAAAGTTATGCAGTGCTCTGCATAAATAATCAATACTTCGGGGATACGGGATACACCCGCCCGCACAAGACAGAAGGAAACTACTCCCATGACCGCCAAGACCGCATACACCGCGAGCAGCCACGAAGCGACCAAGAACAGCTTCAGCCGCCGCGCGCTCATTGGCGGCTCCGCGGCTCTGGGAGCTGTAGGTCTGCTCAGCGCCTGCGGCAACGGCAGTGCAAGCTCTGAAAAGACCAAGGCCGCTGGCGCCGGTGCCAATATCGAAGACCTCTACAACATCAACGCTCAGGATGTGAACAGCCTGAAGAAGGGCGGCACCCTGCGCCTGCCCGCCGGATCCATCGGCCCGAACTTCAATTTCTACACCCAGAGCGGTAATACCAGCGATAACGTCAACGTTATGAGCACCATCAGCCAGGCCGGCATGTGGAACCTCGACTTTGATGGCACCTACAAGCTGAACACCGACTTCGCTGTCTCCTTCGAGCACAGCAAGAAGGATGACAAGATTCAGGTTGCCGTCAAGCTCAACCCCAAGGCTGTCTTCAACGATGGCACCCCCATCACCTACAAGGCGCTCCAGTCCACCTGGAACATCTTCAAGAGCCTGGATAACGGCTACAACATTGTCACCAGTGGCATCTACGAATTCGTCGAATCCGTAGAAAAGGGCGAAGACGACTACAGCGCAACCGTCACCTTCTCCAAGCCCTTCTACCCGCTGCAGAGCCTCTTCTCTGAGATTCTGCACCCCGCACTGGAAGACGTCGAGCTCTTCAATAACGGCTTTGTGGATGCGCCCCACCCCGAGTACTGGGCTGGCCCCTTCACTCTGGCGGATAAGGGCTGGGACTCCACCGCAAAGACCTTCAGCGTTGTACCCAACGACAAGTGGTGGGGCACCAAGCCCCTGCTGGACAAGATCGTCTTTACTCAGATGGAGTCCAGCGCTGCACGTGCTGCGTTCAAGAACGACGAAATTGACGCTATCGGCGCAAGCACCTCCTCCACCTATGCCGAGGTGAAGAGCATTGCGGGTACCGAACTGCGTAAGGGTACCCGCCTCTATGCCGGTGGTCTGGATATTAATCCGCGGCGCGTGAAGGATGCCGCCCTGCGTAAGGCAATCTTTGCCGGTACCAACCGTGAAGCACTCGCAAAGATTCAGTTCCAGGGTCTGCCCTACGAGGAAGCTATTCCCGGTTCGATGATTCACATGCCTTTCTCGCCCTACTACCAGGATTCTTACCCGACCCCGAATAACAGCGTTTCGGAGGCGCAGAAGATTCTGGAGGCCGCCGGCTACACCAAGAATGGCGACTACTACGAGAAGGCTGGCACGAAGGCTGGTTGTGCTGTGGTGGTCTTCGGTGACGATCCGACCACCAAGGGTAAAGCTCAGACCTTCACCCAGCAGATGAAGGATGTCGGCATTGAGATCCGGATTGATCAGCACGCCGATAGTGAGTTCGCCACCATCCTGGGTAACTGGGACTACGATATTTCCTTCAGTGGCTACTCGGTCTCTGCTGACGCAACCGAGGGTACCAAGCAGTTCTACTACTCCGAGAACAACGAAGGTATCGGCAGTAAGGAAATCGATGCCCTCATCGACGCCATGACCCTCATTGAGGATGACAAGGAACGTAACCTTGCCTGCAATGAGATTGAGAAGAAGCACATGGCTGAGTTTGCTTTCCTGGGTACCATTACGAACGGTCCTGACTTTGTGATGGTCAAGAAGAATCTGGCTAACTACGGTCCGCACCTGTACAAGTCGATGGACTGGGCTGCTGTGGGCTGGATGAACTCCTAAAAGGTGCCTGTCTTGCGAGCGGGTCGAATGCGTGTGTGCGCGTTCGGCCCGCTTTGCTGTGCCCGCTGGCTATTTCTGGAGGCGGGGGAGGGATGTTGCGCGAAGGGTGGTGGGGTTGTGCCGATGTGGATTTAGACCCGTTGCATTAGGGCTGGGCGTAATAATTGAGAAATATTTATCGTGTTGCGCACCTGTAGTGATTTATGTGGTGTACACTACTAAAAATATTAAATGTGGCTTAGAACATAGCTTTAGGTCACATTATTTTGCATGGCTTGACCTGCCCGCCCATCACCGCAGATAGCAGGCGCTCCTACAGGCGGAAACCCCGCCTCCAGAGCACGCGAGCCACCCACTCTACACTGCAAACACTGCATCAGCGCAGTCCACACCCACAAGGAGCCCATCATGAGCCCCCACCCCATCCCCTCCCTCTCCGGATTCAACCCGATCATGAGCCGCCGCGTACTGTTCGGCGGCGCAACCGCCGTCGCTGCTGCCGGCGTACTGAGCGCTTGTGGCTCCTCGTCCTCCAAGACCGAGCACAAGGCAAGCGAAACCCCGTTCTATGAAATCAACGAGCAGGATGCCTCGAAGCTCAAGCAGGGCGGTACCCTGAACCTGAGCACCTACTCCCTTGGTCCGGACTTCAACCGTTTCTCCCAGAATGGCTCGAGCACCTCCGTCTCCGAAACCATGGGCATTATCGCCGGTGCCGGCATCTGGCGTAGCACCTTCAAGGGTGAAGACGAGCTCGACCCCAACTACTGCCTCGGCTTCGAAGCTAAGGAAGTAGACGGCAAGATCACCGCAGAGGTTCGCCTGAACCCCAAGGCAGTCTTCAACGACGGCACCCCCATCGACATCGACGCCCTCAAGGCAACCTGGCAAATCCAGCGTGACCCCGAGGGTGAGTACAAGATTGGTGCAGCAGGTATCTACGAGTACATCGAAAGCGTTGAAGCTATCGATGGCGACCGCTACCACGCACGCGTTGTCCTCAAGACCGCACACAACCCCGTCAAGGGTCTGCTCTTCGGCGGAATCCTGCACCCGGCAATGCTCGACGTAAACCTCTTCAATGAAGGCTTCGTGGACAACCCCCACCCCGAGCTCGGTTGCGGCCCCTTCACCCTGGCACCCAACGGCTGGAACTCCTCCGAGAAGACCTTCACTGCTGTGCCCAACGACAAGTGGTGGGGTGAGAAGCCCAAGCTGGACCGCATCGTCGTGCGTGAAATGGCAGACGCCGCAGCTCGCGCCGCCTACAAGAACGGCGAGCTGGACGTCGTGGAATCACGTACCCTCAGCGCCTACAACGAGATGAAGGACGTTGCAAACTCTGAAATCCGCCGCGGTCGCCGCCTCTTCGCCGGCGGCATGAACCTGAACGCAGAGCACATCACTGATGTTGCTGTCCGTAAGGCAATCTTCCTGGGTATCGACCGTGGTGCTCTGGCAAAGATTCGCTTCCAGGGTCTGCCCTACGAAGAAGAAGTTCCCGGCTCGATGCTTCTGTTGGGTTCCTCCCAGTACTACCGCGACAACTACCCGGCACGTAACCCGGAGGAAGCACGCAAGGTCCTGGAGAAGGCAGGCTACACCAAGTCCGGCGACTTCTACGCGAAGGACGGCAAGACCATCACCTTGAAGCTGACCACCTTCGGTGATGACGCCACCACCAAGGGCCAGGCACAGACCTTCATCCAGAGCATGAAGGAAATCGGCATTAACTTCGAGCTCGATTCGCGTGCACAGTCTGAATTCTCGAAGGTTGTTGGTAACCGCGAGTACGACGTAAGCATTTCGGGCTTCGGCGTGACCTCCGAGCCGACCAGTGCAGCCGAGTACTTCTACCACTCCAAGAACTGGAACGGCGTCGGCACCCCCGAAATCGACGCTATGGTCGACGAGATGGTCACCATCCTCGATGACGCTAAGCGCGCCGAGAAGTGCAACGAAATTGAGAAGAAGCACATGAGCGAGGTTTGCCTCTTCATCCCCTTCCTCAATGGCCCGGACTTCAAGGCATGCCGCCCGAAGCTCGCTAACTACGGTGCGTTCCTCTTCAAGACCACCGACTGGTCTACCGTCGGCTGGATGGCGTAAGCCGCAGTTTTAAGCTCCCTGCCCCCTATACGTTTTCGCAGTGTCGTATAGGGGTGGGGAGCTTTTTCTTGTGGAGGGTTCAGCGCGCTTTAGTTGCCCCGACGCTGTGCTTGTAACTTGTAACGACTCTCAAAGTACCGGGTGTGACGCGCTCGCGCGCCAATGCTACATAATATTTCATTTTTTAGTTTTCGCACGCGGCTTCCGCATGATGATGCGGTTTCAGGCGCTGAACCCGTGATTTTTAGACGGTGTATAGTTCTTCCACGGATTGGACTGTGGTCTGCGTCGCTTCTTTTGGGGGTATACTGTGTTTCAACCACAAACAATGTGGGGGCTCTCACAAAGGTGATGGGCGGGAGCTTCGGCGCTCCCGAAAAATCAGCGCACAACACGGTGCGCTTATCGAATAGCACCCGAGCCCTCCGGCATGAGGAGAATACATGACTCATCTACGTATTAATCGCCGTACCCTGCTGACCGGCACCGTTGCCCTGGGTACCGTCGGCCTGCTCGCTGCATGCGGCGGCGGCTCTGACAAGAAGATCAGCGGTAAGGCTGCATCAAGCACCGAGGAAATCGTCAAGAACCTCGAAATCAACAAGCAGGACCGCTCCTCCCTCAAGCAGGGTGGCGAGTTCCGCGGTAGCGTCTCCGCAGTCGGCCCGAACTTCAACATTCTGACCCAGAGCGGCTACACCACCGAGAACCTCACCGCATTCGGCGGCGCCTGCAACATCCCCTCCGCTATCGGCTTCACCTCCCTGAGCCCTGCTGGCGAATACAGCCTCAATGACGACTACGTCTCCGATTACAAGGCAGAGACCGTTGACGGCGTGCAGACCATCACCTTCAAGCTTAACTCTAAGGCTGTCTTCAATGACGGCACCCCCGTTGACATTGAGGCAATCCGCGCCGCGTGGACCGTCTACCGCAACCCCGATGATGGCTACAACGTTATCGCCGCTCCCTTCTGGCAGCAGGTGGCGTCCATCGACCCCGTGGATGGCGACAAGACCCGCGTCAAGATCGTGATGTCCAAGCCCCTGTACCCTGCCGAAACCCTCGGCCTGCTCGGTCTGCACCCCGCACTGACCGACAAGGAGCTCTTCAACAATGGCTTCGTGAACAAGCCCATGGATCAGTACTGGTCCGGCCCCTTCAAGCTGGGCGAGTGGAACTCTTCGGCTAAGACCCTCACCCTCGTGCCCAACGACAAGTGGTGGGGTGAGAAGCCGCTGCTGGACCGCATTATCTGGCGTGAAATGGGCGACGAGGCAGAGCGCGCAGCGTTCAAGAATGGCGAGCTGGACAGCATCGGCTTTGCTGGCCTGGCAACCTACAACGCTGTCAAGGGTCAGCCCGGTGTTCAGATTCGCTCCGGCCAGAGCGTCGGCGTGATTAACCTGCAGTTCAACCCGACTCGCGTGACCGACACCGCCCTGCGCCGTGCAGTCTTCGCCGCGGTTGACCGCTCCCAGCTGGCTAAGGTCAAGTTCGGCCAGATTAACTGGGAAGAGCCCCTGACCGGCTCCCTGATTGCTATGCCCTTCCAGAAGGGCTACCAGGACGCTATGCCCACCAACCCCGGCCCCGAGGCTGCGGCAAAGATCCTGGAAGCAGCAGGCTACTCCAAGAATGGCGACTACTACGCCAAGGATGGCAAGACTGCAGGCTTCTCCATCACCTACTTCGGTTCGGATGCAACCTCTCTGGCTCAGTTCCAGAACCTCGAGCAGCAGCTCAAGGCGGCAGGTATTAAGCTCGAGCAGGACAACCAGCCGCAGTCCCAGTTCAACTCCGTGATGGGTGCTAAGCAGTACGACTGCGCCTTCTCCGGTTGGGGTATTGGTGCTGACCCCGCAGACAGTGTTCAGTACTTCTACACGAGCGAAATCAACGAGGGTGTGGGCGATCCTGAGCTGGATAAGTTCATTGCGTCCATTTACGAGAAGGAATCCCACGAGGAGCAGCTGAAGATGGCTGCTGAGGCTGAGAAGCAGCACATGGAGAAGGTCGCTATTTACTTCCCCTACGGCAACGGCCCCAGCTACGCAGCTGTGAAGGAGAAGCTGGCTAACTACGGTCCTTCCCTCTTCGCAACCAGCTACACCGACCCCAAGCGCTGGGTCAATGTGGGTTGGCAGAACTAAAGCCATAGGCTAGTTTCTGGGGTTCTAGTCGGTAGCTTCTGAATTTTTGGAGGCGCCGGCATAAGACTCCGGAAGGGTAAAGTCCCGCGGTATTCCGCCTAATGGGCGGGGCGCCGCGGGACTCTTTTGTTTCTCGGGGGAGGGTCGGCTGAAATTGAGGGAAGAAAAGTTTCTGCTGAAATATTTCCCGTAAAAGGTGAGGCGGGTCATGCCGTATGGGTTTTGTGTGTATACTAATCCCAATGCAAACGTGCGTTCCATCATAGATGTGCATCACGAGTATGCGGGGTGGGTTGTGTTCCCCCACCCTCAGATTGTCGAGATGGCGCCACGTTTCAACACTCATCCCGGGCCGGGAGCGCATGGTACCTCACGTGCGCATCCCGGTCCTCAGACAAGGACAGATCATGACCACTTTCACCCTCAACCGCCGCGCCCTGCTCACCGGCACCGTCGCCCTGGGCACCGTAGGCCTGCTCGCAGCCTGCGGCGGCAACTCCTCCAAGACCGAAACCAGCGCTCTCTCCGCGGGCGACGACCTCTCAAAGGCAGTCTCCTACAACGAGAAGGACCGCTCCGCCCTCAAGGACGGCGGCGAACTGCGCCTGAGCGCTGACGGCATCGGCCCGAACTTCAACATCCTCAACACCAACGGCTACACCGCCGGCAACCTGAACATTCAGGCAGCCATCAACTCCGCCTTCACCGGCGGCTTCTACGCCGACTTCCGCGGCGAGTCGCACATGAACGAGGACTACGTCACTGAGTACAAGGCGCAGACCGTTGACGGCGTGCAGACCGTGACCTTCAAGATCAACCCCAAGGCAGCCTTCAATGACGGTACCCCCATCGACGTGAACGCCGTCAAGAGCTACCAGACCATCTACACCGCCGCGGCATCCGGTTCGGACTACCAGATCACCCCCTCGCCCATCTGGGAACAGGTCGCAAGCGTCGAGGCTGTGGACGGCGATACCCGCCACGTGAAGGTCACGATGTCCAAGCCCTGGTACCCCATCGAAGGCAGCTTCACCTCGTTCCTGCACCCGGCATTCGCCGACCCCAAATTCTTCAACGACGGCCTGAACGACAAGCCCCTCGACCAGTACTGGGCAGGCCCCTTCAAGGTCGGCGAGTGGAACTCCTCCTCCAAGGTGCTCACCGTCGTCCGCAACGACAAGTGGTGGGGCACCAAGCCCGCCCTCGAGCGCATCACCTGGCGTGAAATGAGCTCCCAGGCAGAGCAGGCAGCCTACAAGAACAACGAAATCGACTACGTGGACGCCAGCACCCTCAGCTCCTACAACGAGCTCTCCGGCGTGGCAAACACCGACATTCGCAAGGGTAGCGCTCTCAGCGTGGGCAACTACGAAATCAACCCCGAAAAGGTGCCCCTGCCCGTCCGCCGCGCATTCGTTGCAGCCCTCAACCGTGAGCAACTGCAGAAGCTGCGCTACGAGAAGCTCGGCTGGAAGGAAACCCTGCCCGGCTCCATGTGCATGCTGCCCATGCAGGAAGGCTACCAGGACAACTACCCGACCAAGCTCGGCAAGGATGTCGCCACCAAGATCCTTGAGGATGCGGGCTACACCAAGTCCGGTGACTACTACACCAAGGACGGCGCTAAGGTCTCCTACCCGGTTATCACCTTCGGTAGCGACCCGGTTGTCAGCTCCACCGCCCAGTTCCTGGTGCAGCAGATGAAGGAGGTCGGCATCGAGCTGACCATCGAGAATCACGGTGCCTCCGAAATGTCGAGCATCATCTCCTCGAAGAACTTCGCGATTAAGACTGGCGGTTACGGCATCACCACCTCTCCGGTGGATGCAGCGAACTACTTCTACATCTCCGAGACCAACAACGGTCACGGTAAGGATCTGGACTCGCTGGCAGCAACCATGATGTCCACCGAGGACCCGAAGGAACAGCTCAAGATCATGAACGAGCTGGAGAAGCGCCACCTGGACGAGGTCGCCATCTACGTGCCCACCCACAACGGCCCGAACTTCAAGGCGTGCCGTAAGGGCCTGGCGAACTACGGCCCCATGCTCTTCGGTCTGCCCTACTACAACCCGAACGTATGGATCAACGTCGGTTGGGAGAAGTAAAAATCTAAGCGTTGAGCACCGCTCACACACTCCATAAGGGGTAAAAGCGCTACAGCGGCGTGTTACAGAAGGATTAAAACCTTCTGGAGCACGCCGCTTTCCCGTTCCTCAGAGATTTGCACGGATATACTTAAAACAAATGCGGGCATTCTGCCTGCGACCCCGGCAGAGACTGTCCTCCCGCCGGGTTGGAGTGTTAGTTGCGCACCGTTCGCGCGCCGCCTCCACAACACTGCGAATACTCTAGGAGAAATTCCATGAAGAGCATGTCTGTCTCTCGCCGTACCCTCCTGACCGGCACCGTTGCCCTCGGCACCGTTGGTCTACTGGCTGCCTGCGGCAGCTCGAAGGAAAAGGTTGGCGGTAGTGCCGCTAACAACGCTGAAGATATTCTGAAGAACCTTCAGGTCAACAAGCAGGACCGTTCCTCCCTCAAGCAGGGCGGCACCCTGACTCTCGCGGCTACCGCCCTGGGCCCGAACTTCAACCTGCAGACCCAGAGCGGCTACACCTCCAGCAACCTGGACGCACTGGCACCCTGCAACATTCCCGCCGTGATGGGCTTCTACACCATGAGCCCCGACGGCGAAGGTACCCTCAACCCCGAGTTCTGCACCGAGCACAAGACCGAGACCGTCGATGGCGTGCAGACCGCGACCTTCAAGATCAACCCCAAGGCAGTCTTCAACGACGGCACCCCCATGGACGTGAAGGCTGTGCAGGCTTGCTGGAAGGTCTACAGCGCAGTCACCGACAACCCCTACCACATCACCGATAACCAGATGTGGCAGCAGGTGGAAAGCATCGAGGCAGTGGACGGCGACGACCGCCACGTCAAGGTCACCATGAAGACCCCGTACTACCCCTCCGAGGGTCTGTGCGCCTTCGCAATTCACCCCGCTCTGGAAGACGTCAACCTCTTCAACGACGGCTTTGTCGACAAGCCCCTCGACCAGTACTGGGCAGGACCCTTCAAGATTGGTGAGTGGAACTCCTCCCAGAAGGTGCTCACCCTGGTCAAGAACGACAAGTGGTGGGGCGAGAAGCCGGTGCTGGATCGCATTATCTGGCGCCAGATGGACTCCGATGCAATCCGTGCAAGCTTCAAGAACGGCGAACTGGACGCCTTCACCTTCGTGGGTGCAACCAGCTACAACGCTGTGAAGGGTCAGGCAGGCACCGAGATTCGCCAGAGCCAGAACACCAACGTCAACATTATTCAGCTGAACCCCAAGCGCATCGAGGACCTGGCACTGCGCCGCGCAATCCTCGCAGCTGTGGACCGTGAGCAGATCGCTAAGGCGTACTTCTCGCAGCTCGGCTGGACCGAGCCGCTGCCCGGCTCCATCATCGCAATGCCGTTCCAGAAGGGCTACCAGAACAACTACGAGGGTGAGTCCGGCGCCCAGGCAGCCGCCAAGATTCTGGAGGCCGCAGGCTACTCCAAGTCCGGCGACTACTACGCTAAGGGCGGCAAGACTGCCAGCTTCGCCCTGACCTCCTTCGGTTCCGAGGCTGTCTACCAGGCTGTCTACCAGATCCTGGAGCAGCAGCTGAAGTCCGCAGGTATCCGCCTGACCTCCGACAACCAGCCGCAGTCGAACTCCAACTCCGTGCTCGGCCAGAAGAGCTACGAAGCAATCTTCACCGGTTGGGGCGTTCTGCCCGACCTGGCATCCTCGGCACCCTACTTCTTCACCACCGAGGTGTTCGGAGTCGGTGACCCCGAGGTTGATAAGCTCATCGAGAAGCTGCAGAACACCGAGAAGGAAGACGAGCGCATCAAGATCGCCAACGAGGCGGAGAAGCTCTACTACGAGAAGGTCGCTGTGTACCTGCCCTACGGTAACGGCCCGATGTACGCCGCTGTCAAGGCTAAGGTCGCGAACTACGGTCCGTCCCTGTTCAAGCAGAGCTACACCAGCGCTGACTACTGGGTCAACGTTGGCTGGCAGGAGTAGAACAGACGGGAGTAATACCGCTTTCGGTAATGCTCTAGTCATCCTGTAGGACTCAAAATCTCGGGTACTCTCACAAGAGAGTGCCCGAGATTTTTCTGTTCCCCTTGTTCTGTGTCCTTCAGCGGGACACGTTAGCGGGATATGTAATTACAAAAACTAGGGGGGAGGGGAATGCCGCCCTAACCGGTTGCTACCACTCGCCCATGTACAGGGAACGCTCCTGCAGGTACCTCAACAGGTTCGGGTTCTGCCGCAGATAGAAGATGCGGTAAATGCCGCCTCCAGCGACAATAAAGGCCAGCGGGAATCCCAAAATCACGAGGACGCGGCTCATATTAGCTGGCAAATCAAAAGGAGCGCCGCTGGTTGCGACCAGCACAATCCACAGAGAATATCCAGCGCAAGCTATCGGGGTACCCCACATTCCGCGCACCAGCCAGCTCACCAGCGTCACCGCAATGACCCACGCGAGTGCCAACGTGAACTGATGCCGCTCCGCGTGAGCCCAGGGGAGAGCCCCCACGAAGATAATTGCGGGGATGCCGAGGTAACCGGGGATATTCAGTGAGGCAAGAATGTTTACGCAAAAGTAGCCCAGGAAAATAGCGCTCAACGACGAAGACAGGAACAGGTGCAGGGGTATCGTGCCGTCGCCGCTATAGGCTGCGGTGGGGCCTGCATACACGGTTTCAAACATGAGGGTTAGCGGAGTCATCATGTATTCAATCCAGACCACCAGCGCAAACGCACCGAAAATGCCGAGAGCCTGCATCAGCGCAATCAGCCGTGAACGCGCATCGTGAGGAATGGTGAAGCTCTGGCCCTTCGCCTTGACGCCGCAGACATGAACGACAGCTACCATTGCCGCAACGCACAGTACCCAGCGTAAGAGGACGCCGGGCAGCTCAGGAAGACCGCCGTAAGCCCCCGTGGCGGGGTTACCCCAGGCTCCGGGGAGCAGCGTAATAGCGTGAGCACCCTCGGGGAGGCTGGTAGAGGAAGCAAGCCGGTGCGGCTCGTAGATAACCCACCACAGAAGGCAGGCTGGAATCAGCGCGGAGAGCTTACGCAGCAGAACCGGGAACGGCGGGGAATCATAGACGAGCGCCTCAAGATTGAGCCGGCGCATCAGCCGTCGAACAGGAGAAAGAGCATGCAACTCTTTTTGCTGCTCTTCCCACACCCCGGTATCCCATGTCCTAGTATCAGAAGACATCATCGTACTCCCTATCACGTGAGAACTTCCTTGTTGAGCTTATTATCACATTAGCAGAAATACCCCCCCGGCCAGTGCCTAAACCCCAGCAAACCCCTGCCCAGCAAACCCGGCCCAAAGACTCAGCACATCAGGAAGCAGGGCATAAGGGAAAGGGAGCATAAGGAAAGGGGCCCCACCACAATGGTGGGGCCCCTTAGAGCCTAGAAAGCGAACTACTTAGTGGTCACCTTCAGGACGGTGCTCAGGTTCTGGTGAGCAACGCCCGGCAGACCCTTAACCTCAGCAAACTTGCGGGTGTTGGTGACAATCACCGGGGTAATCAGCGGGTAACCCGCCTCCTTGATAACCTCGGGATCGAACTCAATCAGAGTGTCGCCGGCGGCAACAACATCGCCCTTGGCAACCTTCACGCTGAAGCCCTTACCGTCAAGGTTCACGGTATCCAGACCAACGTGAATCAGCAGCTCAATGCCGTTCTCCAGCTTCAGGCCCACAGCGTGGCCCGAGGGGTAGGTTGCGGCAACCTTACCGGCTGCGGGAGCAGCAACAGTGGTACCGGTTGGCTCAATCGCCACACCCTCGCCCAGCTTGCCAGCCGCGAAAATCGGGTCCGGAACATCGGCCAGAGCAACGGCGGTACCCTCAATCGGGGCGTGCAGCTCAATGACCTCACCGGCTGCAGTGGGAGCCGCGGCGGCGGCAGCTGCGGCCTCAGCCTTGGGAGCCTCCTCGGCCTTCTTCTCTACCTTCTTCTCGGCGGGAGCAGCGGCCGCCTCTTCCTTCGCGCGCTGAGCGGCGTGCTTAGCGGCGTCGTCCTTCGACTCGTAACCGAAGACCAGCACACCGGCCATCGCGCCGAAGAAGGCAATAGCCAGGCCAATCACGTACAGGTACGAGGGCTGCATAGCCGGAATCGACAGCAGCGAGGTGAACGCAAAGGCGTAGGACTTAACGCCCAGCATCGAAATGGTCGCACCACCGATCACGGCGGGAACCAGAATAATCGGAATCACGCGCTTGTAGCGGAGTACCACACCGTACATGGACGGCTCAGAAATACCGCCCAGCAGACCGGACATCGACGCACCGATAGCGGTCTGGCGTAGCTCGCGGTCCTTCTTGGCGCGGATAGCCACACCGGTCACCAGGCCGAACACGGCGAAGTTGTACGCACCCATGGGGGACTGGATGAAGTCGGTACCCATGGTCTGCAGGTTGTTAATCATCACGGCGTTCAGCGGCCAGTGCAGGCCCAGCGGAACCATGAACAGGTACAGGCCGGCAATCAGGGCACCCACAACACCGGGAGCCACATCGTTAATCATCTTCAGGAAGTCAGAGATTCCCATAGCCACACCGATACCGATCGGGCCCACCAGGAACACGGTCAGCGGAACCAGGATCATCACCGAAATCATCGGCACGAACACCATCTGCAGCATTGAAGGAATAACCTTCTTCAGGAAGCGCTCAAGCGGAGCCAGCAGAGCAACAGCCAGCAGCGGCGGGAAGACCTGGCCGGTGTAGCTGAACGCGTACAGCGGCAGATCCAGACCGAAGAACGGAACGTTCAGAACCTTGGTTGCGGGATCAGCCAGAGCGGTCAGATCGGTGAAGGTACCGGTCATCAGCGCAGCGGGGATAGCCGCACCAACCCACATGTTCGCGCCCAGACGCTTAGCTGCGGTAGCACCCAGCATGATGGGCATGAAGTTCAGCACCGACAGCGAAGCGGCCTTCAGGATGTACCAGAAAGCAAACTGATGCATCCACTGGTTGTTCAGAGCCTTAGCAGCCTCGGGATCAGACAGGCGCGCGCCGTTGACGATGTCGACGTTCACGACCTGACCGGTCAGGTCGGTGTACTGGCCGAAGAAACCCAGCTGCTGCAGGAACACGATGAGGGTCAGAATCATCGAGGTACCCAGCAGGGCCCACAGCAGCGGACGGAAGGAGTCAGACAGAACGTCGAAGACGTTGGTGAGCCAGCCGGCCTTCTTACCGTTAGACTCTGCCGGAGCCTCGCTCTCAGCCTGCTTCGACATGGAGGGCAGCGCGTTAATCTCGTTGTACACGGCCTCAACACGGTCACCCAGCACCACCTGGGTCTGGCCGGACTGCTCAATCACGGTGAGCACGCCGGGCAGGGACTTAATCTTCTCGTTCTGCACGGCCTCGTTCGACACGGGGGTCACACGCAGGCGGGTCGCGCAGTGCGTCATGTGCGAGATGTTCTCGGGGCCGCCGAGGCCGTCGAGAATCTTCTCGCCAAGTTCGCGGTTGTTCACGATACTTCCTTAGATATGCGGTCAAAGTCTATGCACAGGGTGAAATCTGGACGGCCGGGTGGGGGTGGGAAAACAGCCGCGCTACGCGCAAAAGCTTCCCAAAAACACAAAAGACCCGAGCGCTCTCAACCTACGGTCGGGACGGATGCCCCGTACGGGTACAGCGATACGGCGCGACCACCGGCTACGCGCCGGAAGCTACACTACCGCTATGGTGTTGAGTCACTCAGGTCTTGCCTGCCAATCCAGTAACAATCCTGTTCAAGAGAGGGATACCCCTTCTCAATAGTTCCCTGTAACTTTAAGGGTTTTCCCAGGTTCAGGGCAAGATGGATACAGGAAACTCCCAGAAGCTGTTAAAAATTTCCGCAAATGGATGCGACCCCCGGGCGGGTCATTCGGGCGAGCCAACCGACGGATAAAGGCACAACGCACGGAGGGCCCCGCATCCTCGAAACGAGAATACGGGGCCCTCCAAAAAGTCCCAGCCGGGGCTATCCCGGGTAGGGGCAACGAACTACTTCGCGGCCTTCTTCGGGACGAAGCTCAGCGAGGCCACCTCAAGATCGGGGTAGTGGCGCTTCTGCCAGCGGCGGTTGCGATGCGCATTCACCTCAATCAGAGCCGCACCCAGGGCACCGGCACCAATTGCGGTCCACAGCAGGTGCGGGGCCACCTCGGTGAACTGGTGGTACTCCACCAGGATCGGCACGAACAGCGCCGCAAAGAACACCGCCAGCAGCGCACCGAAGAGCAGCACGCGGGCGCGGTTCAGCGGGCGGGCCACCGCGGCCAGGTTCCACAGGCCCATCATGACCAGGGTAATGAACGAAGCTGTCTGCACCTGGCGGATATCGCCGATGTGCATCCACAGCGAAGTGGCCGTCACCAGTAGCAGCATGGCCACTACAATAATCGAGTTCGGAACCGTGTAGTTCAGCACGCGGCGCAGGAAGCCCGGCACGTAGCGGCGCGAGTTCGGCAGTAGGGTCAACGCGAAGGAGGACGCACCCACAATCAGGAAGTCAGCGGTCGAGTACTGGCGCGGCAGGAAGGGGAACACCCAGCCGAACAGACCAAACACCACGCCCAGCAGAATCGCGAAACCGGTCTTCGTCAGGAACAGGTTCGCCACCATCTCAATGTTCGTGATGACCTGGCGGCCCTGCTCCAGGGCGGCCGGCAGAGACGAGAACTTACCGTCCAGCAGCACCAGGCGGGAGACAGCCTTCGTCGCCGGAGCGGCATTACCCATCGCGATACCCAAGCTTGCGTGCTTGAGCGCCAGCGCGTCGTTAATACCGTCACCGGTCATCGCCACCACGTGGCCGCGCTCCTTCAGCGCAATGACCATGTTCTTCTTCTGCTCGGGCGAGACACGACCGAAAATATTGTGGGTCGCCGCAGCCTCGGCAAGCTCCGGGCCGTCCTCGGGCAGGGTAGAGGCATCAACCGCGCCGGCGGAGGTGTCCATACCCGCAGTCTTTGCGGCGGCGGCAACCGTGAACGGGTTATCACCCGAGAAGACCTTCAGCGTCACACCCTGACGGTGGAAGTACTCCACAATCTCCGGGGCGTCCGCGCGCACGTTCTCGCGGAAAATCACGAACAGAACCGGGGTAGCGTCCGCCGGAATCTTCTGGACGGGCTCACCCTTCTCGTTACGCACCACGGCCGCGGCATGGGCCAGCACCATCGTGCGCAGACCCAGTGCCGCCAGCTCAGCGGCACGCTCACGCTCAGCGGTGCCCTTGGCGAGCAGCGCCTCCGGGGCGCCCAGCAGCCAGGCCCCCGAATCCTTAAACTCAATCGCGCTAAAACGCAGCGCCGACGAGAACGGCACGATGCCGCTGACGGTAGCCGAGGAAGCCTGCGGGAAGCCGCCGGTCAGCGCTGCGGCGGTCGGATTCGCGTTCTCATCGTGGCCGAACCACGACAGCGCCTCGTTCCAGCCGGTCGGCAGGGAGGCACGCCAGGAGGTGTTTTCGGCAGAGTCGACGTCGGGGCCCTCAGCCACCGCCTCGGTGGTCAGGGGACGCACCGAATCAAAAATCACGCCACCTTCGGTCAGCGTGCCGGTCTTATCGAAGCAGACCACGTCAACGCGAGCCAGCACCTCAACCGCAGGCTGCTCCTGCACCAGGATATTGTGCTTGCGGCCCAGAGCCACGGCTGCCGCGGCGAAGGCCAGGGTGGTCATCAGCGCCAGGCCCTGCGGAATCATCGAAGCCACCGAAGAGACCACGGCGATAGACACCTGCTCCCACATGTGGTTCTGCTCCACGGCCTCCAGGCCACCGGCGGCGCGAATCTGACCCCACAGCACCACCGGAATAATGACGGCCAGACCAATCGTAATCCAGCGGACCACGAGGTTCAGGGCATCGCGCAACTCAGACTGGATACGCGAGAACTGGCGCGCCTCGTCGGAAATCTTGCTGGCTCGCGAGTTCGCGCCCACGTGAGAGAGCAACACGCGGCCGGTACCACCGAGCACGCTCGAGGCGGAGAGCACCATATCGCCCGGGCGCTTCGCAATCGGATCGTTCTCGCCGGTCAGCAGGGATTCGTCCAGCTCCAGCGAATCGGAGGTGAGCACAATAGCGTCCGCAGGAACCTGATCGCCGCGCTTGAGGACCACCACGTCACCCTCAACCAGCTGCTCCATCGGAACCTCAACGCTCTTACCGTCACGCACGGCAGTAGCGGGGGAGCGATCCAGCAAGGAGATGCGGTCCAGCTCAAGCTTCGCCTTGTACTCCTGCACGAAACCGATTACCACGTTAGCGATAACAGCCGCCAGGAAGAGGAGATCCGCCCAACGCTGGTACATAATCACCACAGCGCCACAGGCACCCAACACAAAGTTGAAGACCGTGAAAAGGTGCGCACGCATAATGCTCCACAGCGTGCGAGAAGACTTATTGTTCTGGGTATTGACCCTACCCTCAGCAGTCAGGCGAGCAACATCATCGCTACTCAAACCGTGCTGGGCAATATCGAAAGATCCGCTATGCGGTGTTTCAGAATATTCGGGAATGTAGCCGGCAACGGCAGACGCTGCCGTTTTCTGCTGAGGATCCATGTAGGGGTCTCTTTCTCGAATGGATGGGATGCTGAACTGAATAGAGTTCAGTATTGCGGACACTACCTTTCAGTGTATCTGTGCAGAAGGGGATAAAGATAATCTCCACCCTGTAATGAGCCGATAGTTACAGTCATTCCAGAACGGAGATTTAATATATGCGAATACTGGCATATTTTGAGGTGGAAAGTGTTTGCGGGACGGTTCGCTAACACCTTATGGAATCAGCGCGCCAGTAGATTAGCGCGCTGGCATATCAGCGCTTGGGCAGAATCAACAAACGATTCGTCACCGGATGCCTCAACACCTCAATCGGATGCTGATACACCTCAGACAACAACTCCGCCGAACACACCTGCTCAGGGGTACCCGAAGCAACCACCTCGCCACCACGCAACAACACCATACGGTCAGAATACGCAGCCGCCACATCCAGATCATGAAGCACCGTCAACACCGCGGCACCCTCAGCAGCCAACTCACGGCTCACCCGCAACGTCTGCTCCTGATGCGTAATGTCCAGCGCCGCAGTCGGCTCATCCAAAAGAATCAGCGGAGTCTGCTGAGCAAACACACGCGCCAAATGCGCACGGCCACTCTCACCACCGGACAGAGTCGTAATATCGCGATCCGACAAGTGAGTCACCGACGTACGCTCCATCATCGAAGCAACCACGGAGTCATCCTCTTCAGCGCGCTCCGTACCCTTCCACGGGGTGCGGCCCATCTGAACCACCTCATGCACCGTGTACGAAAACGCCACATTCAACTTCTGCAACAGCATCGCACGCTGACGCGCCATCTGACGGGCAGGAATAGAACCCAGCGGGGTGCCATCCAACAGAATCTCACCGCCACTGGGAGCAATATCACCAGCAATCACACCCAACAGAGTTGACTTACCGGCACCATTGGGGCCAATCAGCGACACAACCTCGCCCGCAGCAACAGACAGAGACACATCATTCAAAATCTGACGCCCACCAGCGTTAAAACACACACCGGACAGGCTCAACAACTCACTCACGAAGCACCTCCGCCCTGGCCCAGGGAACGACGCAACAACACGAAGAACGTCGGGCCGCCCACCAAAGCCGTAAAAATACCAATCGGCAAATCAGCAAAAGGCACCAGCGTACGCGCACCCAAATCAGACAGCGCAATCAACAGCGCGCCACCCAATGCCGAAGCCGGCAACAACACACGATTCGACGGACCCAAAATCATGCGCAACAGGTGAGGAATAATCAGACCAATAAACGCAATAATGCCCGCATACGCCACCGCAGCACCCGTCAACAAAGCCGTCGCCGCAATAGACACCGCACGTAGGCGCTCCACGTTCACACCCGAATGCTGCGCTGCACGCTCACCCAACGCCAGAACATCCAGCGAAGAAGCCATCACAAAACACGCTACCAAGCCGATCAGAATAACCGGCCACACGCTCGCCACAGCCTTCCACGTGGAACCGTTCAGCGAACCCATCTGCCAGAACACAATCTGATCGCGGCTCGTCGTATCAGCAATAAACATGAGGAACGCAATAATCGCATTCGCCACCGCAGTCACCGCAATACCCGTCAAAATCATCGACAGGACCTTCGCACGACCCGAAGAACGCGACAGGAAATACACCAGCGCAGTAGCCGCCAACGCACCCACAAACGCGAATGCAGGAGTCGTGAAAATACCGAAGAACTGCAGGTTCAACACAATCGACAAACACGCGCCAACCGCCGCACCCGAGGAAACACCAATCACGCCCGGCTCAGCCAACGGGTTACCAAACACCGACTGCATCACCGCGCCGGAAGTACCCAAAGCGGCACCCACCAGCACACCCAACAGCACACGCGGGAAACGGATATTCCACAGAGTGCTATCCGCCAGCTGCATCGCCGGGTTCTCCGGCGCAAGGCCCAGACGGCGGCCCACTGAAGCAACCACCTGATCAATCGGGATATTGTACTGACCCAAACCCGCAGACAGCACCATCACAACGCACAGTGCCACCGCCAAAAACGTAAACGTCAGACCGGCACGACGCCGACGCGACGCACGATAATCCCGCGCACCCGCCGCACTTTTCACGGCAGCCACTACTGGCCCCCCGCAGGAGTCGAGTACGCAGCCTTAGCCAGCGAGAGCAACACCGCCGGAGTATTCGGGCCATAGGACAGAATCTGGCCGTCACCCATATCGATAATGCGCTTATTCTTACCGGCAGTCGTCTCACTCACACCCGGGCGAGCCAAGAAACCATCCAAACCGCCGGTGGATTTAATGCCGCCGCTCATGGTCAGAATGACGTCCGGGTTCAGCTTCACCAGCGCCTCACTGGTCGCCGGAATAATATTCGTCGCGTTCTGCTCAGACGCCACATCTCTACCGCCAATAGCCTGAATCAAATCGTCAGCGCCCGAACCCTTGCCGAGCACGAAGAACACGCCAGCGGTACCGCGCACGTACAAGAACGCGAACGACACCTGCTGTGCACCCTTCGGGGCAACGTCCTTGAGCACCTGCAGGGCATAATCCAGGTCCTTCTGCACGCGGGCAGCAACCTGCTCGCCCGCCTCCGGAACACCCAGCGCCTGCGCAACAGCCTTGAGCTGCGGAATGATCTTATCCATACGACGCTCATGATCGAAGACCACCACGGTCACGCCCGCAGCGCGCAACTGGTCCACAATCTCAATCGGGCCGTTGCTCTTATCCCACAGCACCAGGTCCGGGGAGGTCGCCAGAATCGCTTCAGCGTTCAGGTCATGACCGTTCTGGGTCACCAGCGGCAGGTGAGCCAGCGACTGCTCCGTCGAGGAGGTGACACGGCCAACCAGACGACCGCCCAGACCCAGCGCAATCATCTGCTGAGCCAGAGTGCCGTACAGGTCCAGTGCCAGCACACGGTCAGCGGACTTAACGGTCACCTCGGTGCCGTTGAAATCCTTGAACGTCACGGGGAAAGCCGGAGTGGGGGTATCGACCATCGGCTGAATTTCGGGGGTATCTGCGGCGCTATTGGGGCCGCGCAGAGCCTTCTGATCAGGGGCAATGGAAGAACGCAGCTGATCGGCAAGGTTCTCCAAAACGGTGCGGGTGCTCTGCTCATCCACCACAGCCTGCGAAGTGCTTGAAGAAGCGGCCGGGTTCTGAGTACCCACACCGCAAGAGCTCAGCAGAAAAGCGGAAGTGATGGAGAACGCTGCATACTTCATTGCATCGCGGCGGTTCAGGGCAGAAGAAGAAAGGGAAGAAAACATCGTCGTCTCACAGAAAAAAGGGAGCTAGAAAAACTGGGGTAGGCGCCGGGGTAAAACCTGGCACCTGAAGCGGGGGTGCAGTGAAAATCTGCACCCCCGCACGGACCGTGTCGGCTCACCGGTGAACCTCATGGTTGAGTTTCACGGGTGAGCCGACAGTGTGGGCATCCTCGTGAGGTGCCGTTATGCCTTCTTGCGGCGGCGAGTGTACACGACGGTACCCGCACCGGCTGCAACAGCGATGAAGCCTGCAACCAGGGTGCCCTCAACACCGGAGGCGCCGGTGGAAGCCAGAGGCTTGCCGGTGACCGGGTCGCAACCCTCACCCTCGTAGACGGTTTCGGACACGGTCTTGGTGGTGGTCTTCGCGCCGTTAATCGCCGCGGAGAAGCTCAGCGGAGCCATGTCCTTACCGGCGTCGTAGAAGCCAGCGAACGCCTTCGCGCCCTCAGCGGTCAGGGTGGTTGCCGCACCGTTGACGCTCACAGCGTCAGCGGAGCTCTGCAGACCCGAAAGATCCACCTTCAGCAGTGCCACCTCACCGTAGTTAGTTGCCTTGCCGGAGGGGTCATTGCTGTTCATGGTCGCGTAGAGAGTACCGGAATTGCCGTTAATCTCAAGGCGCGGGTTCGCAATGGTGGTGTCCAGAATGCCGTGGTGACCGGTGAAACGAACCGAACCGCTGAAGGAGATGGAACCCTTACCACCCTTGAAGGTGCCGGTGCCGTTAGACCAGTTGAACGCATCCGAAGAGTAGGAGGTGCCGTTCAGCTCCCAGCTACCGTTCGCGATGCCGCCGCGCACGTAGTTGCGGAAGGAATCACGCACGCCCCAGCCAAGGTTTGCGCTCTTAATGGTGCCGTCGGACGCGCCCTGCTCCTGCACCTCGCGGGTGCGGGTGACGGGTACGCAGACCGGCTGTGCCGGGTTGTTGCTGACAGAACCGTTCGAGGAGGAACCGCCGTTAGAAACGCTGCCGGAAGTGCCTGCCGAACCGTTAGAACCGGAGCCGTTAGCGCCGGAGTTACCGGAGGAGTTCGAGGAGCTGTTATCGGAAGAGCCGTTCTCAGAACCCTTGTTATCGGAGGACTTGTTCTCAGAGACGCGGGGAACCTCAACGGTGTTCTCCGCCGTCTGCTCGCTGAGCTTTACGGAGAAGCTCAGCGGTGCCATGGCGTTATCGGCACCGCGGTACTGGCCGGCGAAGAGCACGTCGGAACCTTCAGCGGTGAGCGCGACTGCCGCGTTCTGCGCCGAGAAAACGCCGTCCTTCACGCTCGCGCCGGAGAGGTCCACCTCGGCGATAGCCAGGCCGGTCTTAGAAACGGACTTGCCGTCGCGGGTCAGCGCGTCAACGTCAGCGACCAGGGTGCCCTTGCCGTTGACGACGACCAGGCGCATGTTCTTGATGGTGCTCTTGAGCTGACCGTTGTGGCCGGTGAACTCTGCGGTGCCCGCGAAGTTGATCTGACCGGTCTTGGTCTCGGGGTTGTACACGCCGGATGCCTGAGTGTACTTGAAGCCGCCAGCCGCGGTCTTCTCCATGCCCTCAACGTTCACGGAGCCGTGCGCGAAGCTGGTCAGGTACTTCAGGAAGGACTCGCGGATATCCCAGCTGAGGGTGCCGGACTCGACGACGTTGCCGGTGACCTTTTCTTCACGCTTGGGCTCGGTGGTTGCGGCGGGGGAGGAGGGTGCCGCGGAGGTGGGAGCTGCGCTCGGTGCTGCAGAAGTGGGCTCGGCGGGCTTGGGTGCCTCGCTGGTCGGTGCGGAGGAAGGCTCGTTGCTGGGCTCTGCGGTCGGCGCAGCAGTCGGCTCGGCGCTGGGTTCAGTGCTGGGCTCAGGGCTCGGCGCGGGTGCTTCCTTGGTCACGATGGTTGCGGAGAAGCCGAGTGCATCCAGCTCCTGACCTGCCTTGTAGAAGCCCGCGAAGGCGCCGGTTGCCTCTTCGGAAAGCTTGACGCGGGTGCCGTTTTCCTCGTCAACGCTGGGCAGGGTGATGGTGTTACCCTCAACCTTCAGACCGGAGGCGTTGAAAGTACCGATGGTCATGTTCTTGGTTTCGACCAGGTCGTTCGGGGTGGTGTTGCCGTTGTAGGGGCGCGACTGAACGTTGGCGCGCACGGTGCCCACGCCGTCCTTAATGGTGACGGAGAGGTCGGAGATGATGACTTCCAGCAGACCGTGGTGAGCGGTGTAGTGAATCGAGGAGCCGGTGAAGGTGACCGAGTATTCGCCGTTGGCTACGGTGCCTTCGGCAGAGGTGAAGTGGTAGGAGCCGTCTTCGTTGGTGGTGACGCCGGTCAGTTCCTGGGAGCCCTGGGAGAAGGGGCCGTTGATGTAGGAGCGGAAGGACTTCTTCAGGCCCCAGTTGACGGTGACGTCCTGCAGGCTCTGCTCTGAGGCTGCGGTTACCTCACTGGCGCTGACGTGGGAGTTGGTTTCAGCCGCGAAGGCCGCGGGTACGCCAGCGACGCCGCTGAGGCCGATGGTTGCCGAAGCCAAGAACGCCCAAGTGCGCTTGGTGAGAGAGGGGGTAGACATTCGGTGTCTCCTTGGATTCTGTGATTGTGGTGTTCGTATCAAGTCTAGTCCTATTAGCCTATGTTTGTGTAACTTAATGCCTAGGGTGACTTGTGCATAAGGTTTACCTTAGCAAATTTTTTGTGAGAGCTATTGTCAAAACCGGTTTTTGGTGACAATATGTCATTAACAGGTTTTGGTGACATCGTGTCACTAAAATATTTATTGTTCACCCACAAGCCACTTTAGGAACTCACCATGACTATTACCGCCCCCGAAACCACCCAGGAACGCTTCTCCGCACGCCTGAAGGAAAACACCAAGCACGTCCACGACAACGCCGAACACTCCACCTTCATGGAAGACCTCATGGGCGGCTCCCTCAACACCGAGGCATACCTGCGCCTCATCAACCAGTACGTGCACATCTACGAAGCACTCGAAGCGGTCTCCGAACACTACCGCGCAGAACCCAGCCCCATCACCGAACCCTTCACCCACCCGGGCCTCGACCGCGCAGAATACATCCGTGCAGACATCCGCGCACTCGGCCAGGACGGCGACATCGACGCGCCCCTGCCCGCAACCGCAGAATACGTAGAGCGCATCCGCGCCACCATCAACTCCCCCGAACGCTACCTCGCACACCACTACCTGCGCTACCTCGGCGACCTCTCCGGCGGCCAGGCAGTCGCAGCGCTCGTCAACCGCCACTACGGCATCCCCGCCGAAGCGCTGAGCATGTACCGCTTCACCGAACTGCCCAAGCCTAAGGTCTTCAAGGACGGCTACCGCGAACTGCTCGACAACGCACCCCTGACCGACGAGCAGCGTGAAGCCCTCATCGAAGAATGCATCGAAGGCTTCCGCATCAACGCCTCCCTGTTCGCGCAGCTGGGCCGCAAGGTCGCCGAGGCATAAACCCAGAACGCGCATCAACAGAACGCCTCAACGCACAACCTCTCACCGCTCAATGCACAAGCCCGCGGGCATAACAAAAGGGGCGGATGCTTTCGCAAGCATCCGCCCCTCTCAAGCGTTAACCATCTTGGGTGTTAGCCCTTGGCAACCTCACCGAAGTGGGCGGCCATGGTACCCTCGTGAGCTGCACGCAGCTCATCCAGGTCAATGGAAACCTCATCCTGGAAGTCCAGAGCGTTCGACTCAGCATCCACCACACCAATACGTGCGAAGGGGAACTGGCGAGCGGTGCACATATCCTTGAAGCGCACCTCCTCAGAACGCGGAACCGAAACCACAACGCGGCCCAGGGACTCCGAGAACAGCAGGGTGAACAGGTCCAGACCGTCACGCTCAGCAACCTCACCCAGACCAATGCGGGCACCGGTGTTGAAACGCAGGCAAGCCTCCGACAGGGCAGCAGCCAGACCACCAGCAGACACGTCGTGTGCAGCATCAATCATGCCGTCACGAGACATGTTCACCAGCATGTCACCCAGCTGACGCTCCAGAGCCAGATCAACCTTCGGCGGCTGACCGCCCAAGTGACCCTTGAAGCGAGCCCACTCGGAGCCGTCCAGCTCATCGCGGGTGGTACCCAGCAGGTAGATAGCCTGACCGTCATGCTCGGGAGCCCAACCCGACGGGGTGCGGCGGGTGACGTCATCCATAACGCCCATCATCGCCACCACGGGGGTCGGGTTAATAGCCTTGCCACCGGTCTGGTTGTACAGGGACACGTTACCGCCGGTCACCGGAACACCCAGCTCCATGCAGCCATCAGCCAGGCCGCGAACAGCCTCAGCGAACTGCCACATGACGTCCGGGTCCTCGGGAGAACCGAAGTTCAGGCAGTCAGACACAGCCACGGGGCGTGCACCAACGGTCGCAACGTTACGGTACGCCTCAGCCAGGGACGCGCGAGCACCCTCGTACGGATCCAGGTAGGTGAAACGCGGGGAGGCGTCGGTCGCCAGAGCAACACCGAGGTTGGTGTTCTCGTCCACGCGCACCACACCGCCGTCGTCCGGCATGGACAGGGCGGTGTTGCCCTGAACGTAGCGGTCGTACTGGTTGGTGATCCAGGACTTGGAGCACATGTTCGGGGACGCCATGAACGCCTTGATTGCCTCACCCAGCTCCTCACCACGCGGGCGGGAGTCGTCAGCAGCCGAACCGGTGAAGTGGTTAGCCTGGACGTCGTCCTGCCACTCGGGGCGTGCGTAAGGACGCTCGTAGGTCGGGCCGTCGTGTGCGACGGTGCGGGGGTCAACATCCACGATGACCTCGCCGTCCCACTCGATGACCAGGCGGCCGGAGTCGGTCACCTCACCGAGGAAGGAGTACTCCACACCCCACTTGTTCATGATGGCCTCGAAACGCTCCACGTTCTCGGGGGAGACAACGGCCATCATGCGTTCCTGAGACTCGGACATCAGAATCTCGCCCGGGGTCAGGGTGGGGTCACGCAGCAGAACCTTGGTCAGGTCGACGTGCATGCCGCCCTCACCGTTAGAAGCCAGCTCGCTGGTTGCGCAGGAAATACCCGCAGCGCCCAGGTCCTGGATACCCTCAACCACGGAGCCCTTGAACAGCTCCAGGCAGCACTCAATCAGAACCTTCTCAGCGAAGGGGTCGCCCACCTGAACGGCGGGACGCTTCGAGGGCTTGGTGTCGTCGAAGGACTCCGAAGCCAGCACCGACGCACCGCCGATGCCGTCGCCACCGGTGCGCGCACCGAAGAGGACAACCTTGTTGCCCACGCCCGATGCGTTTGCCAGGCGGATGTCCTCGTGACGCATAATGCCCACAGCCAGCGCGTTGACCAGCGGGTTTGCCTGGTAGCAGGAGTCGAACTCAACCTCGCCACCGATGTTCGGCAGGCCCAGGGAGTTACCGTAGCCACCGATACCGGCAACCACGCCGCCAACCACGCGAGCGGTGTCGGGGTGATCAATCGCGCCGAAACGCAGCGGATCCATCACCGCAATCGGGCGTGCACCCATCGAAATAATGTCACGCACAATACCGCCCACACCGGTAGCGGCACCCTGGTAGGGCTCCACGTACGAGGGGTGGTTGTGGGACTCAATCTTGAAGGTCACGGCCCAGCCGTCACCAATGTCGGTCACACCGGCGTTCTCACCGATACCGACCATCAGGTCCTTCTTCATCTCTTCGGTGACCTTCGCACCGAACTGCTTCAGATGAACCTTAGAAGACTTGTAGGAGCAGTGCTCGGACCACATGACCGAGTACATTGCCAGCTCAGCCGCGGTGGGGCGGCGGCCCAGAATCTCCTTAATGTCCTCGAACTCGTTCTCCTTCAGGCCCAGCTCGGCCCAGGGGAGTTCGGTGTCCGGGGTTGCCGCCGCGTGCTCGACGGTGTCGAGGTTAAACTGCTTTTCGCTCATAACTTCTTAGAATCCTTGTCGTGCGTTAGCGGGCGTTAATCAGGTTGGCAAGAACCGAGGTGAACACGCCGAGACCATCGGCGCCACCGCGCAGAGAAACCTCACCAAAACCGGAAGAGGAAGGACCGAAGCCCGGCTCCACAGCGTGCTCCGGGTGCGGCATCAGGCCGACTACGTTACCGCGCTCGTTGGTAATACCGGCAATATCGTTACGGGAACCGTTCGGGTTGAAGCCAACGTAGCGGAACACCACGCGACCCTCAGCCTCCAGGGCCTCCAGGGTCTTCGCGTCAGCAACGTACTGGCCGTCCTGGTTCTTCAGCGGAACAACAATCTCCTGGCCGGCAGCGTAGTTGCTGGTCCAGGAGGTGGTGTTGTTCTCAATACGCAGAACCTGGTCACGGCAAATGAATTTGCGGTGATCGTTCTTAATCATCGAACCGGGCAGCAGGTGAGACTCGGTCAGAATCTGAAAACCATTGCAAATACCCAGAACAGGCAGGGGCGAAGAACCGGAGGTACCGGTAGCGTTAGCGGCATCAATCACCGAACGCATCACGGGAGCCTTCGCGGCAATAGCGCCGGCACGCAGGTAGTCACCGTAGGAGAAACCACCGGGAATGATGACGGCATCAACGTTCTTCAGGTCAGCGTCGTCGTGCCACAGCTCAACGACGGTACCACCAGCCAGACGGACAGCACGCGCAGCGTCACGGTCATCCAGGGTGCCGGGGAAAGTCACCACGCCAACGCGTGCATCAGCGAAAGCGGGGTTCGGGGCGGAAGTAGAAAAGTCGCCAACCAGGGGGACTTCAGTAGGTGCGAGGGACTCTGCCATAGGTCTTAGTCCTCCAGAACCGAAACGTTCACGACGTCTTCAATCACGGGGTTGGACAGCAGCTCCTCAGCAGCCTTGCGGGCAGCTGCGAGGTGCTCCTCAGTAGCCTCACCCTCGACGGTCAGCTCGAAGCGCTTGCCCTGGCGAACATCCACGAAGGAATCAACACCGATACGGGGCAGCTCGTGAGAAATAGCCTTACCCTGCGGGTCAAGAATTTCGGGCTTGAGCATAACATCAACAACAATACGGGCCATGTGTGGGCACTCCTTGGGTGCGTGGGTTCTGTATGAGCCGTATCTCATCTTACCGTACTAACGACCGTAACGGGGGTATGCGTCCGGTCGGTGGATACCCTAAGAGGCTCGAATCACGTCTTTTACGCCTCGAGGGGCGGAAGATAGCGTGCGCACACCTCCAGCAGGCGCTCGCGCAGACCAATCGAACGCTCGGACAGCTCACGCTGAATACGCACGTACTCTGCCTTACCCTCGGCCGTCTCCACGGGAATTGGCTCGTAGCCCCACGCACGAATCTCGTAGGGGGCCGCGCGCATGTCCAGCTCACGCGCATCCCAGGCTAGATCGAAGCAATCCATGACCAGGGTTGAATCAACCAGCGGCAGCAGCTTGTACGCCCACTTGTACACGTCCATGTTCGCGTGCAGGCACGCCGGCTGCTCCAACACGCGCTGCGTCTCACGGGTGGGCTGCAACTCGTTCATCGGCGCCGCCTGCGGCATGAAGAAACGGAACGCGTCAAAGTGCGAGCAGCGGATGCGGTGGCTCTCCACCACCCGGTCCGTGCCCTCCGCGCCCAGGCGCAATTCCAGGTAGTCGTGGCGGATATTGTTCTCCACCGACTTGTACGCCATCGCCCACTCGTGCATGCCGAAGCAACCGAACTGGCCCTTCTTCGCGGCCGTATTGCGCAGAATCTCGTGGGTGAAGGCGAGGGCGGTGGCGCGGCGCTCCACGAAGTCGGTGACGTCCACGGTGACGGCGGAAGCCGCCTCCGCCTGGGTGCGTGCCACCTCGGGGGTGCAACCCGCCTTGAGGAGTTCCTGCTCGGTGGCGGGTCGGTAGAAGCGCCAGGAGGCGCGCTCGGGGGCGTCCAGCAGAATGACGCCGGCGCCGGGGTGCCAGCGCTTGAACTGGCCGGGCTTGAGCGTGTAGTAGGTGAAGAGGAAGTCCTCCACGGGGTGCACCTCGTGGCGGGCGCGACGCTGTGCAAAGGGGTCGGCGTAGCGGCCGGCGCGCACCTCGTGGGCGGCCGCGGCGGCACGCCATTGACGGGCATCCATCACTCGAAGCGTCGTCTGAAGAGTAGTCATTCTTCTAGCCTAAACGATGCCGCATACGACGGCAGGCAGAGTCGCCGCTTATCGGACGCACGAAAGGGGCGGCGCCGGATCAAACCGGCGCCGCCCCTTACCGAAGCGTACAGCTCGCGAACGAGCTAACCCTCTCAACCCTAGCGGCCGGTGCCACCGTACACGGTAGCCTCGCCCTCGGTGTCCAGACCGAACGCGGTATGCACCGCGCGAACGGCCTCATCCAGCTTGCTCAGCTCAGTAATCACCGAAATACGGATCTCAGACGTCGAAATCATGTCAATGTTCACGCCAGCGTTAGACAGCGCCTCAAAGAAAGTGAACGAAACACCCGTGTTAGTCTTCATGCCCGCGCCAACCAGCGACAGCTTGCCGACCGACTCGTTGTAGATAACCTCCTGGAAGCCCAGCTCGGCCTTGGCATCCTCCAGCGCCTTCAGCGCGGTGGGGCCCTGCGCCTGGTTCAGGGTGAAGGAAATATCGGTCACGCCGGGGCGGTCGGTGGGAAC
Organism: Rothia sp. HMSC062F03; assembly: GCF_001836905.1. NCBI lineage: Bacteria > Bacillati > Actinomycetota > Actinomycetes > Micrococcales > Micrococcaceae > Rothia > Rothia sp. HMSC062F03. The sequence goes on from NZ_KV830885.1 coordinate 142,758, forward strand.
GTTCTGAACAATCATGTCCAGGTTTACCTTCGCCTCGTTAATCAGGCCGAACACCTTAGCGGCCGAACCGGGAACGTCCGGAACGCCAACAACGGTAATTTTTGCGCGGGTGCGATCGTGCGCGACACCGGAAATCAGGGGCTGCTCCAAGGGAATCTCCTTCAGATGAATGGGGGTCAGTTCCGCGGACTCCTCCGGAACCACGATAGTGCCTTCAAGGTCCGAGAACGAAGAACGCACGTGAAGCTTCAAGTTAAAACGACGAGCATACTCGACGCTACGCAGGTGCAGAATCTTTGCACCGTTCGCCGCCATCTCCAGCATTTCCTCGCTGGTGATGGTATCCAGCTTGTGCGCGGTCGGCACGATGCGCGGGTCGGCGGTGAACACGCCGTCCACGTCCGAGTAAATCTCGCACACATCGGCGTTCAGCGCGGCGGCCAGCGCAACGGCGGTCGTATCGGAACCGCCGCGGCCCAGGGTCGTAATGTCGCCGCTCTGACGGTTCATGCCCTGGAAACCGGCCACAATCGCGATATTTCCGGCCTCGACGGACTCACGGATGCGATCGGGGCGAACCTCCACGAGGCGCGCCGAACCGTGCACGCCGTCGGTAATCATGCCAGCCTGCGAACCGGTGAAGGACTGCGCCTTAGCGCCCAGGTCGTTAATGGCCATCGACAGGACGGCGGTCGAAATGCGTTCACCGGCGGTCAGCAGCATGTCCAGCTCACGCGAGGGAACGACATTGCTGGTGACCTCTGCGGCAAGGTCGAGCAACTCATCGGTGGTGTCACCCATAGCGGACACCACGACGACCACATCGTTACCTGCCTTCTGAGTGTCCACGACGCGGCGGGCTACGCGCTTGACGCCCTCCGCATCCGCTACGGAGGAACCGCCGAACTTTTGGACGATCAGGCTCATAGAATTCTCCAGGTCTGTTATATCTGTGCCGCCGGCAGAGCGCCGGCTCCTCACCTATAGTAGACGGCGTTCAGGCCGGGCGGCTAACTTGCCAGTCGTGTGTATTGACTTGTGGAATATTACCGAATGTTACGCGGGTCGTGGCGGGCCCGGGAGCGCGAACCCTACCGCGCACGTACTAGTGGTGGAAGGCTAGGTCCACGGGTTCACGTAAGTCACGCCCGGCAGCGGCGGAACGTCCGGCTTCGGGGTGCGTAACGGGGCGTTCTGAATCGAGCGGATGCGCTCCTCGTAGTCGGCGCTGCGGAACACCTCGTGAGCCTCCTCGGGCTCTTCGGGGTTCTCGGAGGCAACGGAGCCCTGGGAAACGGTGAGGTCCTCGGAAGCAGTGGAGTCCTCGGGGCTTTCGGACGTCTCAGGGTTTTCGGGTGTTTCGGCGTTCTCCGCTGCGGGTTCCTTGGCGGCGGGTTCGGCCTCGGGGATCTCAGCCTCGCCGTTTTCGGCGGCCGAAGCCTCCCCGCCGTCCTGCAGGACCCGTTCGATGAGCTGCTCATCTACCGTGGCCTGCACGCTGGCGGGCGCGGGAGCCTCACCGGCGGGAGTGCCCGGTGCCTCCAGATCGTCGAACATGCTGGAGTTCCAGCGGCGGCGGCTCTGCTTCGCCTCCTCGGCACGCACCGCGGCGGCCTGCTCGCGCTCCTGTTCTTCCTCGCGGTTAGCCCGCTCAAAATCCTCGGCGGCGGTGTGAACCGCGGCGGTGCCCTCGCTGATCACGCGGCGGCCCTCCAGCGCGCGACCCAGGGTGATTTCGTCGGCATACTCCAGATCGCCGCCCACCGGCAGGCCCGAGGCCAGGCGCGACAGGCGCACACCCAGCGGCACGAGCATGCGCGAGAGGTAGGTTGCGGTCGCCTCACCCTCAAGGTTCGGGTCCATCGCCAGAATAATCTCCTGGATACGCTCATCCGCCAGGCGGGATACCAGCTCGCGGATGCGCAACTGCTCCGGGCCCACGCCCGCCAGCGGGTTAATAGCCCCGCCGAGCACGTGGTAGCGGCCGGTGAAGGAACGGGTGCGCTCAATCGCCACGACGTCCTTGGACTCTTCAACCACGCACAGCACCGACGGGTCGCGGCGCTCGTCGCGGCAGATGGGGCACAGCTTCGTCTCGGAGACGTTGCCGCACTCCTCGCAGAAGCTCACGCTGGTCTTCACCGTGGAAATCGCGTTGGCCAGGCGCGCCATATCGGCGGCGTCAGCGTTCAGGATGTGAAAAGCGATACGCTGAGCCGACTTGGGGCCCACGCCGGGGAGGCGTCCGAGCTCGTCAATGAGGTTTTGTACTGCACCCTCGTACATGCTTCTCCAATCTGCCGTGGTCCGCGGTGAGTGTCTAGGATACTCCGCGTGGGGGCCGCTTCGGTACCAGTGTGGCCCAACCCCCTGACAGCTTAACGGGGATTCGGGCAGAAAAATGCCCGCAGGCGCCGAAAATTCCTGTCATTCTCGGCGCCGGCGGGTGCGTTGGACGCGTTGGACGGCTCATCGGAACGACCGGCCGAAACGCGTGCCCTTGGGTGTCTAGCCCTGGTGCAGGGGGCGCTCGTCGATGACGGTGCCGCCGATGATCTTCTCGATGGCCCGCAGGCCGATGAAGGTGCTGTTTTCGACCTTCTCGTCGTCCTCCGAGATGTAGTCCTCCTCGGTCACGACGTGCACGGGCTTTGTGGGCACCACCTCGGATGAGGCGGGCTCGGCGGGAGGCTCGGGCTCGGTAACCGGTTCAGAAGCCGACTCATTGGCCGGCGCCGGGGCCAAAGGTCCTGCCGCCAGAGGGCCTGCGGGCGCAATCGGCTCAGCCGCGGGAGCCGCCGCCTCGGGGGCCTCGGGCATTGCTTCGGCCGGTTCGTAGTAAGAGGGCTCCGCATCATAGGGCGGCTCGTCCTCGAACGGGGGCTCCTGCGCATCGCTACGACCGGGGGCCTCCTGCGGAACCCCGCTGCCGGAGGCCGCGAAGGAATCGCGCTCGCCAAAGCCGCCGGCCGGAGCATCCGTGCCGGGCTGAGAGAGCGGTCCTGCGTGGGGGCTCGGCTCAGGCTGGGTCGGGGGCACCCGCGCGGGGAAAGGCTCTGCAGGGGAGGGCTCCACGGCGGCCGCGGGCGCAGCCTCCTCGCTCTGCGGGATGGGTGCCACGTCCCAGGCGCCCAGGGGCGCATCCACGCTGGTGGCTGCCGGAGCCGCGGCGTCGTTCACCGGCTGACCGTGGCGACGCCACGCATCCTCACCGCCGCGAGGGCCTTCCGCCAGGGGTGCGGCGGGCTGCTGGGGAGCCTGCGGCGCGGTAGGCTGAGCCTCCTGATGGGGTGCCGGGGTGCCCGGTTTGATGGGCTCGCCGGGCTTGACGACCTCGGCGTGAATCGTCACGGGGCCGCGCAGGAACTCGCTCACGCGGGCGGTCAGCTCGGGGACGTAGCCCTTGACCGCGCGCAGGGTTGCGATGTCGGCGCGCACGTAGAGCACGGTGCCCTCCATGCGGGCGGGGTAAACCTTCGCCAGCTGCTCCGCGGAACCCGGAACGCTCATTCGGTTAAGGATGGCACGCCAATTGCCCTGGACCGCCGCCAGCGGGTCATTCGGATTAAGCTTCAAAGGCGCTGAGGGCGTACCCTCCGGAGCGGCATCAGCTGCAGGGGAAGCCGGAGCATTAGGCGCCGCCGGGGTGGTACCCGCCAGGGGTGCACCGACCGGAGCGGCAGGAGTCCGCGTCGAAGGTGCCTGCGCTGCCGGGGCCAGGGGCGCAGAGCTAAGCGGCCCACCGGCCAGCGGGGGAGCACCCGCCCCAGCCTGCTGAGAGCCGCCCTGCTGCGCGGGCTGAGCCGCCTCCTGAACCGGGGCGCTAGGAGCCTGCGCGTTAGGCGCCTGAGTCTTAGGGGTCAGGCCTGCCGCAGCCATGCCCGCCGCACGCGCGGCCGACATACCTGCCGGGGCCTGAGAACCAGCCTGAGAACCGGTCTGCACGCTTGCCGGGGCGGAACCACCGGCGGCCACGCGACGCTCCAACACCTGCAGGCGCGAGGCCAGCGCCGCAACCTCCGCACCGTTCGCCGAGCCCTCCTCCACCGGCAGAAGCAGGCGGGCGCACAGCAACTCCAGCTGAAGCTGCGGGTTAGCGGTGCCCGTCATACCGTTCAGTGCATCGTTGACGGTTCCCGCCGCCAGGGTCAGTTCGCGCTCGGTCAGCGCCTGAGCCTGAGCGGCCAGGCGCTCCAGCTGATCCTGTGGAACGCCCTGCAGAATCTGCGCGGCCGATTGCGGAACGGCCTTCACCACAATCAAATCGCGCAGACGCTCCAGCAAATCCTCCACAAAACGGCGAGGATCCTGACCGGTCGCCACCACGCGAGACACCGCGCCAAACAGCGTTGACGCCTCCCTGGCGCCCAGCGCCTCTACGACCTCATCCAGCAACTGGGCGTGCGTGTAGCCCAGCAGGGCCACCGCAAGGTCGTACTCAATACCCTTCTCGGAGGACGCACCAGCCATCAGCTGATCAAGAATCGACAGCGAATCACGCACCGAGCCACCGCCGGCACGAATCACCAGCTGCAGCACGCCCTGCTCCACCGCCACCTGCTCCTGGTCGCACAGGGACTGCAGATACGGCAAAAGAACCTCCGGCGGCACCAGGCGGAACGGGTAGTGGTGGGTACGCGAACGAATCGTGCCCAGCACCTTATTCGGCTCGGTCGTCGCGAAGATGAACTTCACGTGCTCCGGCGGCTCCTCCACAATCTTCAGCAGGGCGTTAAAGCCCTCGCGGGTGACCATGTGGGCCTCGTCAATAATGAAAATCTTGTAGCGGTCACGCACCGGCGCCAGGGTCGCGCGCTCGCGCAGGTCACGGGCGTGGTCCACACCACCGTGGCTCGCCGCGTCCATCTCAATCACGTCGAGGGAACCGCCGCCGTCACGCGAAAGCTCACGGCACGAATCGCATACGCCGCACGGGGTGGGGGTCGGGCCCTGCGCGCAGTTCAGGCAGCGCGCCAGAATACGGGCCGAGGTGGTCTTACCGCAGCCGCGCGGTCCGGAGAAAAGGTAGGCGTGGTTGACGCGGTTTTTCTCCAGGGCCGTCATGAGGGGCACGGTAACCTGCTCCTGCCCGATGACCTCGGCGAAGGTCTCGGGGCGGTAACGACGATAAAGGGCAGTGCTCACGGCAACCTCTTAAGCTCGGGGATGCGGATAGGACAGTCCCTACCATTTTAGACGCTTTACCCCGCGCCCGAGCGGCCCGCCGTCACCGCCCGGCGAACCCCCGCCGGAGGTTCGGGTGCGGTGTTTGCACGGGCTCTGTCCAAGGGTGCGCGACGGGGTGCCGCGAGGATGCGCCGGCCCGCAACCACCGCGCGTTCGCCCCGAGTTCCCAACGCGCCAAAAATCCGGTACACTGGTTCTTGCCTCTTACGTGGCGTTATCTTGGAAAACTCCCCCAGGACCGGAAGGTAGCAAGGGTATTCGAGCTATGACGGGTGCGTAAGAGGTCTTTTTTTACCCAAAATCAGGTACATGCGCAGCTCGCACCCGTCATATGCACTGCGTGCCCGCTCCGCTGGCGCTCCGCGGCTTCGGATCCGGATTTGATTCTTCGCGCGCTCAGAATCCGGATCCTCAGCGGGTGCGTAAGAGGTTTTTCTATGCCCAAAAACGGGTGCGTAGGCAGTCGGATACCCGCCACGCTCAGCAGTAATGTGCTTTCTATTACTTTTCCCTCATAAGGCTTGCGTGGCATCGCAAACCTGTAGTAAAGTCTTATTCGTTGCCTACGCAATGCGTAGAAAACATAGCTGGAGGATTCGCCTAGCGGCCTATGGCGCACGCCTGGAACGCGTGTTGGGTTAACACCCTCGGAGGTTCAAATCCTCCATCCTCCGCCACCGATCCCCGGTCTTAGATTCTAAGGCCGGGGATTTTTTGCGCCCTTGCTACTATTTCCTCAGAGCCCCTCGGGGTCCGTGCCGCCGGGCGTCCGAAAAACCTGCAGAAAGCACCACCATGATTTTCAAAAAAGTAGGCGACAGCCGCCCCTACCCCCAGCACGGCATGACCCACGCCGACTGGGAAGGAATCCCGCCGCAGCAGGTGCGTCTCGACACCCTCATCACCACCCAAAAACAGGGGCACAAGCATCCATAAATGTACTTTCTGTTACTTTTATCGCTCAGGGCTTGCATGCTTAGCAAAAGCGTAGTAAGGTTTTATTCGTTACCTACGCAATGCGTAGAAAACATAGCTGGA
>NZ_KV830885.1:149082-197612 GCF_001836905.1 Rothia sp. HMSC062F03
CATCCTCCGCCACCGATCCCCGGTCTTAGAATCTAAGACCGGGGATTTTTTATACCCCTTGCTACTATTTCTTCAGAACCCCACGGTTCCGGGCGCCGCCGAGGCGCCCCATACCTGAGAAAGCACCACCATGATTTTCAAAAAAGTAGGCGACAGCCGCCCCTACCCCCAGCACGGCATGACCCACGCCGACTGGGGCGGTATCGCGCCGCAGCAGGTGCGTCTCGACACCCTCATCACCACCCAGAAGACCCTCAACCTTGAAACGCTCCTGGCCGAGGACTCCACCTTTTACGGCGACCTCTTCCCGCACGTGGTCAAATGGGGCGGCGAACTCTACCTGGAGGACGGTGTGCACCGCGCACTGCGTAACGCCCTGCACCGCCGCGCCGTCATGTACGCGCGCGTACTGGACCTGGACTCCATCTCCCCGGCACTATTACCCGGTGCGTAAAAACCCATCCGAATACAGAAAAAGCCGCGGACCGATGCAAAGAAGCATCAGGTCCGCGGCATTTTTATTGACGTATAACTGCGCTACGTTCCGCTGATCAGGGGTGTCACGCTTAGGATGCGACCTTCAGGTTCGCCTCCTGCACCGGAGACTGCTCCGGCAGAGACTCCTCGGAGTCCAGGCGTACCGGGTTGCCCTCGGTATCGAAGCGGGCGCCCAGACCCATCTGAATAAAGCGAATCGTGTTGAGGATCTGGTGCTCTCGGGTCTGCTCGTCCGGCGCGTCCTCGGTGCGTCCCGCGCTCGAAGAAAGCGAGCCGTGCACCAGCATCGCCAGCTCGCGGATATCGTTCTGCGGAATGTACTTCTCGGCGATGGCCGCCGAAAGGATGTTCGCCAGGACCATCTGCAACTCCTGCACGTGCTTGCCGAGCTTCGCGTAGGACTCGGGGGAGAGCATGGAGCGCATGGCCGGGCCCGGGGGCAGGTGGCGGCGCGCCAGGTCGTTGATCTGCAGGCGGATGTACACGGCCAGTTGGTCGATGGGGTTCTCGATGCCCTCCAGACCTTCGCGTAGCTCCTTGAGGAAGCGTCCGGTCTCGTCCAGGGCGTAGGCGACCAGCAGTTCACCCATGTCGGCGAAGTAGTTGTACACGGCGGTGCGGCCGATGCCCGCGTTCTTGGCGACGTCGGTCATGGTCAGGCCGGGCAGGCCTCGGGTGTAAAGAATCTCGCCAAAGGAGTTAAGGATGGCGCGCTTGGTGTTCTCGCGCTGGGCGGCGTTGGTGGCTGCAGAAATACGTGGCATAGTGACACCTTACCGCAGAATGTCAGCAAATGACGAATATATCGAATGTGTCACCAAGAAATTTGCATAATCCATGCGAATTTTCGCGTTTATGACAAAAACAAGCCCCTACAGGAACCCCAAACGCGTCGCCGTCGCCAAATCCGCACCCACCAACGACGCAATCGGATACCCCATATGGCCACGCCCCGGAGTCACCTGCAGTAGCGTCCGCGCGCCGAGCGCCTCGTAGAAGGCGATACCCTCCTGCGCCGCAATACGCGCCGACCAGCTACCCTCAGTGCTCGTCGCCATGCGCCGCCGAGCCGACGGGGAACGCCCATCCAAAACACCCACGTGCCAGCTCATCAGCAGATGCGCATGCGAAGACGGGCTCAACGCCGCCCGCTCACGCACCCGCGCAGGTATGCCGTCAGCGCCGCCTCCACCAATGAAGGTGGCACCGCCACCGTGAAGCCAGTCAATATCGTGCGACAGCAGCTCATAGCTGAGGAACTCCGCACCACCCGAATAGCCCGCAAGCCAGACGCGGCTCATATCCACCCCGTACGCCAAGGAAATCTCCTCAATCAGGGCGCGAACCATCCTGCCGTTTGAGCGGGCACGAACCCACCAGTTATAGGTCAGCGGAGGCGCATAAGAATCGGTGTCGGTAAGGCGCGGCTCCCGCAGACTACCCGGCGACAGCACCGGCACCGACAGCATATTGAAATCTTCGGCAATGCGCGCCAGTTCGGCGCGCAACGGGGAGGTGCGGCGAAGCAGGCGGCTTCCGGCGCGTGAGATATGGTCGCCGTCGAAGTAGAGGAGCAGCCCGGGCGCCCGGCCGGTAGCGGGGGTGCTGAGCAGGTTGAGGTTATCCACGCGGTAGTAGATAGTGCGCCCTCGGTGCGAGAACGGGCGGTAACCCACAATCTCCGAAGAGGCGAGTACGAGCGGCTCAAATACCGTGGCGGCCGCTCGAATCAGGCGCGCCGCGCGGGGGAGGAGCGGATGCAACCGCGGAATGTGCGCGCTGAGCCGCCGCTGGTTGCGGTGGATCAGCGGACGACGCAGGCGGTGGCTCAACCTCTTCATGGCTCCATTGTAGGCAGAGCCTCGAGGCCGGACGCCACCTCTCGCCGCGGGCCGAGACGCCCCGGAGGCGCATGGCGCGGCTGCGCCCGAGCGTCCGAACTTTAGCGCGGGCGGCCCCCAACCTGCCCGGCGCACGGTATATGGGTACTATTAGAGAGGCTCGGGTGGCAGACGAGCCCACCGAACGCGGTCCACGTGCCGCATTTGAAGTTTACGGTGGTCAACCCACCACACAACCACCACTAGAAACACAACGCATGAGAAAGAACCTGGGGAGAGTTATGGCTAAACCCGTTAGCGAGTCGAAGGCTCAGACGAGCACCGTGAAGGTGCCGTGGGCCGGTCGTCGCGGCTACTTTGATCTGTTGCTGGCTGCATCCTGCGTCATCCTGATTATCTCGAATATTGGCGCAACCAAGGGCGTGGAGTTCGGCCCGCTGCCCTTCGATCTGCCTGTCATCGGTAACACCATCGTGACCGACGGCGGTTTCTTCCTCTTCCCCCTGGCCTACGTGATTGGCGACCTGCTCTCCGAGGTGTACGGCTTCAAGCGCGCTCGCCGCGCCATCGTGGCTTCCTTCGTGGCAGCCGCCTTTGCCGCCGTGTGCTTCCTAGTCATCATGTACCTGCCGGCCGCGGGATTCTACGAGAACCAGAAGTCCTTTGAGGCGGTGCTGGGCCCCGTATGGCAGATTTACGCCGGCTCTCTGCTCGGCTACCTGTGCGGTCAGACCCTGAACGCCTGGGTGATGGTGTCCATGAAGAAGGCTACCAAGGGCCGTTTCCTGTGGCTGCGCATGATTGTCTCCACCCTGGTCGGAGAGCTGGTTGACACCTTGATTTTCTGCTCGATTGCGGCTCCGGTGCTCGGCATCGAGACCCCCGAGGCTTTCCTGAACTATGTGCTGGTCGGCTACGTCTACAAGTGCCTGGTTGAGGTTATCCTCATGCCCATTAGCTACCCGGTCATCGGCTGGTTTAAGCGTCACGAGCTGGAGTACGTGGCCTAGCCCCGACACCGGACTGACGCACGGGGCCGCTCGATTGTTTTGTTCGGGCGGCCTTCCTCTATTCACACTTCATTTTTCGATACACAGCATTCCTAACGAAAGCGACACGTTATGTCTACACTGCGGGAGAATACCTCTGAGCAGTCGAAGGGCGACTCCCTGAGTCGTTCCCTGTCCCACGGTCAGCTGACCATGATTGCGATGGGCTTGGCGCTGGGTACGGGTCTGTTCCTGGGCTCATCCTCCGCGATTAAGATTGCGGGCCCGGGCGCTATTGTCTCCTACGCGATTGGTTCGATGATTGCGGCGATTATCGCCGCCTGCGCGGGCGAGATGTCCGTGCGCCACCCGGTTCAGGGCGGCTTCGGAACGATTGCGAGCCGCTACCTGAACCCCTTTAGCGGCTACATCACCCGCTGGGCCTACTGGGCCTGCACCGTGCCGCTGGCCGGTGCCGAGCTGGTGGCCGTGGGTCATTACGTGGCGTTCTGGTTCCCTCAGATTCCCCTGTGGGCTTCGGTGACGTTCTTCGGTGTGCTGATTTTGGTGCTGAACCTGGTGAGCGTGAAGTCCTTCGGCGCGTTGGAGTTCCTGCTCTCCTCGATTAAGGTATCTGCGGTCATCGTGTTCATGGTGATTGGCCTGCTGCTGGTGTTCGTGGGTCTGCCGAACCACGGCGCTGCGGGCGTGCAGAACCTTGTCAACGACGGCGGTTTCCTGCCGAACGGCCCCATGTCGATTTGGATTTCGATGGCCGTGGTCATGTTCTCCTTCGGCGGTGTCGAGATGATTTCGCTCTCCGCCGCGGAGGCGAAGGACCCCGCCCGCTCGGTGGCCTCCAGCGTGAAGGCGATGATTTGGCGTCTGTCCACCTTCTACGTGGTGTCCATGGCGATTATTCTGTGCCTGGTGCCGTGGCAGACGGCGGCGCAGAACTCTGACCTGACCGAGTCCCCCTTCGTGATGGTCTTCTCCGAGATGGGTATTCCCTTCGCGGCCGACATCATGAACTTTGTGGTGCTGGTGGCGGCCCTGTCGGGTGCGAACGCCTCGCTGTACGCGGCAACCCGTCTGATGCACGCCCTGGGTGCCGATAAGATGGCCCCCGCGGTTGCGGCCCGCACAACCTCTCGCGGCGTGCCGATGGTTGCCCTGCTGATTTCCTTCACCGGCGTTGTCGTGGCGACCGTGATGGCCGTGGCCAAGATCGGTAACATCTTTGCCCTGCTGATGGCCCTGGTGACCCTGTGCATACTGATTGTGTGGATTATGATTCTGCTGACCTACCAGGCCTACAAGAAGGACCAGGGGGATGCCTCCTCCTTCACGGTGCTGGGCGGCCGCTTGACGGCAGGGCTGGCCCTGGTGGGCGTGCTGGGCACCCTGGTGGCCCTGTTCATGCTGGACGGCTCGGGCGTGCAGGAATCCATCATGGTGGGCGTGGTCTTCTTCGTGCTGATTTCTATCGGCTACGCGATTGCCTCGCGCCGCCTGGGCGGGTTCAAGCGCCCCGACCTGGATGCAATGCACGAGGCCGAGGAGCTACAGGCTCGAGCCACCGAGTCTTAGTCTCAAGTTGAGGTTATAGAATGGGGCGCCGCGGGCAAGAGCCGCGGCACCCCGTCGCATCCGGTAGCTCCCGCCTCTGCCGCAGGACGTGCGAACCGGCACCCGTACAATGGAATTATTCGCGCCCGCGACCCAGCGGTTTTGACCCCTCGGTTTCTGCAGCGCGAGCACACAGCACACATCACGCCCTCGGGCGTACTAAAGGAAGGCACAGCCGTGTCCCACAATGACAGCGCCCGCGGCCCCGTCGCCGCGGGAACCGCCGAGCCTCGAACCCTTAAGCGTTCCCTGTCCCACGGGCAGATGACCATGATCGTGATGGGTTCGGCTCTCGGCACCGGCCTTTTCCTGGGGTCGGGCACCGCGATTGCCATGGCCGGCCCCGCGGTTATTCTGACCTACGCCATCGGTTCGGCGCTCGCTTCGGTGATTGGCGCGGCGACCGGTGAAATGGCGATTCGCTACCCGGTGCGTGGCGGCTTCGGCACGATCGCGACCCGTTACCTGGGGCCCTTCGCGGGATTCCTGACGCGCATCGCCTACTGGACGGCGACGGTGCTGATTGCCGGCGTGGAGCTCGTGTCGGTGGCGACCTACCTGAGTTATTGGTGGCCGCAGCTGCCGCTGTGGGTGGGCATCGCGGCATTCGGCGCGGCGCTGATTGTGCTGAACCTGACGAGCGTGAAGTCCTTCGGCATGCTGGAGTTCTTCCTCTCCTCGATCAAGGTCATTTCGATTGTGGCCTTCCTGCTGGTGGGCCTGTGCCTGATTTTCTTTGGCCTGCCCGGCCACGCCGCGGTGGGTACCGCAAACCTCTTCAATGACGGCGGTTTCATGCCTAACGGCCCGGAGTCGGTGTGGCTGTCGCTGGCCGTGGTGATGTTCTCCTTCGGTGGTATTGAGATGATCTCGATCTCTGCTGCGGAGGCGAAAGATCCCTCCCGTTCGGTGCGTTCCTCGGCGAAGGCGATGATGATTCGCCTGGCGACCTTCTACGTGCTGGCTGTGCTGATTGTGGTGGCCGTTATTCCGTGGCGTTCGGCATCGGGTCTGGGCGACGCTGTGGATGCTTCCCCGTTCGTTCTGGTCTTTGAGCAGCTGGGCGTGCATGGCGTGGCGCACTTCGTGAACTTTGTGGTTCTGATTGCGGCCCTGTCGAGCGCGAACGCGAACCTGTACGCCGGCGCGCGTCTGCTGCACTCCCTGGCGGTTGACGGTATGGCTCCTCGACCGCTGGCCGGGGTGAACCGCGCGGGCGTGCCTGCGCGTGCCGTGTGGCTGTCGACCAGCGGCATGGTGATTGCTATTCTGCTGGCGCTGTACAGCCCCAAGGAGGCGTTCCTCTCCATGATTTTTGTGATTATGGTGTGCGCGCTGACCGTGTGGGTTCTGATTCTTTTCGCCTACATCGTGTACAAGCGCGTTGAGCCCGCCGCGCACGGGTTCCGCCTGTGGGGTGGACGCTTCACCGCTGGCGTGGGCATTGTTCTGCTTTTCGCGGTGTGGGTGGCGCTCTTTAGGGTGCGCGGATCCGCGATTCCCTCCGTGGTGGGCGTGGGCTACTTCGTGGTGCTGAGCGTGCTGTACTTCGCTCGTATCCGTCACAGCCACACGATTGACGACCAGACGTTTGCGGAGGCGCAGCGGGCGACGGAGGGCTACGACGCGGCGCAGCACGACGCCGACCACGCCCTCGAGACCGCGGCAAAGCTGGGCCGCTAATCCCTCTCGCGGTTCTCTCGCGGCGCGAACGTCAAGAAACGAAAAATACGGAAGATTAAGGCTTCTGCCGTAATATAACCGTAAAAATAACGCAGGCCCTCAAAAGAGGTCTATTATAAATAGTGAACCGTATGATCTTGTATGCGTTCAAATGTCTGTGTGTTGGATGAGGCCTGAAAGCATCGTAGCTTTCGGGCCTCATCGTTTTAATTCGAGCCAATATTTTTAGTAGTGAAATTTCCGAAGAACATAGATTTTAATGTAAATATGTGTTTATGTGTGAATTTTCCGGAGTATTTCCGAAAGGAGTAGAGTTAAAGCCATGCGAAGCCACGAAAACCCTCAGAAAACCACTTCTGCGGCCGGCGCCTCCGCCGCCACGACCGCGGCCGATGAGCTGACCGTGTACGTCCCCGCCCGCTGGGGCGACATGGACGCCTACGGACACGTCAACAACGTTGCCATGCTCTCGATTATGGAGGAGGCCCGCGTGGCCCTCTTCGGCCCGCCGCCCTCCTCGGGACAGAAACCGACCGTGGCACCCAACCCGCCCATCCCGCTCTTCGACCTGGTGTCCGAGGGTGTTCAGGCCCTCATCGCCGAGCACGGCATCCGCTACCTCGCGCAGCTGCCCTACACCGGTGAGCCCGTGCCCGTACGTGCACGCGTGGAAAAGGTGAGCGCCGCATCCGTGCGTATCGGCTACTCGATTCTCTCCCCGGTGGATCAGCGCGAGTGCGTGCGCGCCTTCACCGTGCTGGCCTTCTGGGACTCCGTGGCGGGGCGATTGACTCGACTCAGCCCCGAGCAGCGAGAACTGCTGAGCTCCTTCCTGCCGAAGGAATAAACGCGGGAGGGTACGGGCCTGCGCAGCCCGGATGGCTTGCGCGCAGGCCCGTATTCAGGCGGTGTTCACGGGAAACGCGTATGCTTAAGGTACCTTCTGCAAAGGGTGCAAAAGGTACAGCCCAGGAGAGAACAATGTCGTTTCACCACACTCAGGTAGCCCCCGCAGGCTGGGGTCGCCGCACCGTGCGCGCCACCGGATGCGCCGCCGCCCTGCTCCTCGCCCTGACCGGATGCTTCGGCGGTTCCCAGAGCACCGCCGAGTCCTCCCCGAACCCCACCGCCACGGCCTCACCCACCCGCCACCCGCTACCTTCCTCCACGGCCACGCCGGCTCCGAACACGCCAACACCGAGCGCAACGACCGGGCCGACCGTCACCGAGACTCAGGCGCCCGCTCCCGCAGAGAGCGCTGAGGCGAAGGCATCCGAATCCTCCGCACCTGCTGAGGCGAAGGAAACCCCCACCGCGGTAACGACTCCCACCGGTGACACTCCTCGCGCGCCCGAGAAAGTGGAGGCCGAACGCGCCTCCGCCGGTGAGCGCTGCGGGCACATTGGCCGCAAGGGCTACCTGAAGACCGGCGCGGAAATCATGGTGCTGCGCGGCACCGTGGACTGCGCCCACGCCCTGGACGTGCTGACCGAATACGTCACCACCCCGCGGGCTGACGACAACCTGACTCAGAACCAGATCGCGAAGGTCCAGGACGCCACCTGCTACTGGAACCCGCAGTACGAGATGGTCGAAAACCGCCGCGAGGATCGCGGCGCCCCCGAGTGCACCATCGGCGAGGACACCGCCTTCGTGGCTCGCCTGCAGAACCCGGATGCCCCCGAGATCCCGTTCCTCATGGAGCCTGCCCGCTACGATTCCGGTGCCGGCTACTACCGCTTCAAGAGCTACGACGAGCGCACCGTCTGCGAGCTGAACCCCGCCGAGTCCACCCTGGCCTGCGAGCGTCGTCTGGGCGGCCAGCTCACCGACGGTAACGGCGCGGTGGGCCGCACCTTCTCGGCACCGGTGCGCATCACCCGCATGAACTTTGCCACGGGAGCCTACGACGAGCGCGTGGAGGACGTCGCCCCCGCGACCCTGCACGCCGAGAGCACGACCGCGAACACGCTCATGCTGCGACCGAATAACGTGACGGTGTTCCCCACCGATTCCGGCAAGCAGATTACCTGCTACGGTGAGCCGGAGGAGGGCGTGATGACCTGCCACGACGGCGGAACCTACTCGGTGCCCATTGGCGGCGGCCAGTTCTAGGTCGGAGTGAGATCCCGGGCGTGACGAATCGCGGAGGGGGCTCCCCGCAATGACGGGGAGCCCCCTCCGCCCATACATAGCTTGTGGAAGTGCGGCATAGCCCCCGCATAGGCGGCGTTCTAGAATGGTTAAGGAACCCGGAACCAAAGACGCAGAAAGGTCACCATGCAACCGGCACAGACCCCTCACCCGCACCGCCGGACGAAACGCTACGCCCCCGCAGCCCTTGGCGCGACGCTCCTGCTCGCCCTCGCGGCCTGCTCCGGAGGCGGCGGAACCTCGGCCTCGCCGAGCACCACCGCGACCCCCAGCCCCAGCGCGACGAGCGCGAAGGCAACTCCCACCCCCAGCCCCACTCGCACCGTGACCGTCACAGAAACCACCCCGACCCCCGGAACGGTGCAGACCGCGACCGCGGAGGCGACCGTCACCCCGGGCACCATCACGACCGCAAGCGCTACGGCTACCGCGAGCGCGCAGACCGGCGGTCAGGCTCAGGCTTCTTCGACGGCCCGAGCTTCTTCGGCCCCCTCGAGCACCGCCTCGCTCTCTTCCTCCGAGGTGAAGTCCGCGGGAGGCACCTGTGGCACCCTGGAGGCCACCGGATACCTGAAGCACGACGCCACGGTTCAGGTGGCTTCCGGTGCGGTGGATTGCCTGTTTGCGCGTGAGTTGATTCGCCAGTTTGTGGTGCAGAACCCAGCCGAGGTGACCGATAAGGCGAATGGTGAGCGTACCGTCATGTCGGCACGCTGCTACTGGAAGCCGGGCGACGGCGTGGACCGCGCGACCCCCGAGTGCGTGTCCCTGGACGGCGGTAACACCGTCATCACCGCGAAGCTGACCAACTAGCCGGCATCTCAAAGCCCGCGCGATTCAAGAGACGGACCCTACAACACGAGCGCCGCGCTGACGATTCAATCGTCAGCGCGGCGCTCATGTTATTTCGAGAAGCCCGTGCGGTGGGGTCTACGCCTCGCCGCGGGTGGCGAGCACGTCGTCCAGGCGGGCGAAGGTCGAACGCCAGGTGGTGCGCACCTCCTCGTGGACCGAGGGAGGCATGGGGCCGATCTCCACGACGATACGGGTTCCGGACCCCACGCCGTCGGCGGTAATCACGGTCTCGGGGAAGAAACGGTGACGCTGGTAGACCAGCACGCTGCCGGGGTTGCCCAGGTGATCGGGCAGCTGCTCGGCGTACTCAATCTCCTTGAAGGGCTCGATGGTCAGAAAGCGGCTCTGCAGGATGCAAGACACCGAGGGGTCCACCTCGTTGATCATGGACAGGCGCTGCATGCCGCCCACCACGGGTTCAAGCACCACGTCGGTGGGGCGCACGTGCCAGCCGGCCGGGCCGTACCAGCGGACCAGCAGCTCGGGGTCCATGTACGCGCCGAAGACGTCTTCGATGGGTGCGGCAATCTCGTGGTCGAAGACGAGGAGCTCCTCGTCGGGGACGTGGGTGATGCTCATGGGTTTCTCCTGATGAGGTCGTGGGCTGTGCGGTCGGCGGGCTTAGGGCTTCTTACCGGAGTAGTAGTTACCGAGGAATTCGTCGCGGTACTCGAAGTAGGTGCCGTCCTTGATGGCTTCGCGGGCGTCGTCCACCATGCGCACGATGAAGCGCTCATTGTGGATGGAGGCGAGGGTCGCCGCCAGGCGCTCGTCGGCCTTGAAGAGGTGACGCAGGTAGGCGCGGGTGTAGTGGGTGCAGGTGTAGCAGTCGCAGCCCTCGTAGATGGGCGAGAAGTCCGCCTTGAAGCGCGCGTTGGTGATGTTGTAGCGGCCGGTGGGGGAGTAGACGGCGGCGTTGCGTGCCACGCGGGTGGGGGAGACGCAGTCGAAGGTGTCTACACCGTTTTCGATGCCGACGAAGATGTCGTCGGGTTCGGAGATGCCGAGCAGGTGGCGGGGCTTGGATTCGGGCAGCTCTTCGGCGCACCAGCGCACGATGGTGCCGAGGTTTTCCTTCTCGAGCGCACCACCGATGCCGAAGCCGTCGAAGGGCATGGAGCCCAGATCCTGGCATGCCTTGCGGCGCAGGTCCTCGTACTGTGCACCCTGAATGACGCCGAACAGCGCCTGGTAAGGCTTGCCCACGCGCTCAGTGGTCAGGCGCTGGTGCTCGGCGATGCAACGCAGCGCCCACAGGCGGGTGCGTTCGAGCGCCTCCTCCTGGTAGCCGCGGGAGTTGTAGAGGGTGGTCAGCTCGTCGAAGGCGAACATGATGTCGGCACCGATCTGGTGCTGAACCTGCATGGACACCTCGGGGGTGAAGCGGTGAATCGAGCCGTCAATATGCGACTTGAAGTTCACGCCGTCGTCGTCAATGTGGGCGAGGCGTTCCTTACCCTTCGCCACGTCGTCGTCACCGAGGGGGCGGCCGTCGGCGCCCTTAGCGCCCGCGACGGTACCCATGTCGATCACCTTCTTGAAGCCGGAGCCCAGGCTCATGACCTGGAAGCCGCCGGAGTCGGTGAAGGTGGGGCCGTCCCAGTTCATGAACGCACCCAGGCCGCCTGCCGCGTCGAGGATTTCGGGGCCGGGCTGCAGGTACAGGTGGTAGGCGTTGGAGAGCAGAGCTTGAGCGCCGAGCTCCTTCATGGATTCGGGTAGGACCGCCTTGACGGTTGCCTTGGTGCCCACGGGGGTGAAGGCGGGGGTCTGGATCTGTCCGTGCGGGGTGGTGATAACACCGGTGCGTCCGCGGAACTGTCCGCCGTTGGCTTCTACACGTTCAGCGCTGGGGGAGGCGGTGTCCGCCAGGCGGCTGGTGATGGTGAAGCCAAAGTCCTCGGTGGGGAAAGAGTTATCTAGAACGCTCATTCTTCTCTCGATTGTTTGCTTTCCGTCTGAATGTCTACACCCTAGCCTACCGGAAAACCCCGCCTCTCTTGCCGGAGGCGGGGTTCGCAAGAAGCTAGCCGGGCGCAGCGGGTTTAGCTCGCCTTAGCCGGCGAAGTCGCCGAGCATATCCACGGTCGGCACGAAGAAGAGGGTGCCGGTCACCGCGGTGCTGAAATCCAGCAGGCGGTCGTAGTTGGCGCCATCCACGCCGGTGAACATGTTCATGAGCATCTTCCGGACGGTCGAGAAGGTGCTGGCATAGCAGATGAAGTAGGTGCCCAGCTCGTTGTTACCCACGGTGCCGAAGGGCATGTTGTCGCGAATAACCTTGAAGTCGTCACCGATATTGGCGATGGCGGAGTGCGAGTTGGTGGGCTTCTCGTCCTCGCTCATCTCGATGTCGTCGTGCTTGGAACGGCCAATGACCTTCTCCTGCTCGGAGACAGGCAGGGCGTTCCACGCGGTCATGTCGTGAATGTACTTCTGTACGAACTGGTAGCTACCGCCCCTGTACATGGGGTCGCTGTCACCGATGACGCCGAAGTATTCGCGTGCCGCGGGAGTCTGCGGGTTCTCGGTGCCGTCCACGAAACCGATGATGGCGCGGCCGTCCCAGTAGCGGAAGCCGTGTACCTCATCCAGCACCTCAGCAATATCGCGCAGAGCCGCGGTAATAGCGGACGCCATATCGTAGGCGACCGAAGGCTGAGTCGCACGGATGTGGAAGTGCAGATCGCCGGGAGTGGACACCGCGGTGTGCTTGGGGCCCCTAATCTCCTCGAATTCCACAAGCTCCTGCGGCAGCGGCTTGGGCAGATCCAGAGTCAGCCACGCACAGTGGCTGATACCCAGCACAATGCTGGCGTTCTCGGACGAGTAGCGGTTTGCGGCGGTGTGGTTGAGGTTAATGACGAGCCCGCATAGGTTCTGGAACCCCTCAATGAGCGCATCCTGGCTGATGCCTTCCTTGAACTTCCACACCATGAAAATGGTGTTAGCGTTCGGGCTGGCGGTTACCTGTTGTGATTCTGGTGCTAGCATACCCTCACCCTACAGCGCAAGGGGTGGGCCCGCAATGAACCCACCCCTAACATACGCCCGGGTTTTAGTAGCCGCGGTGCGAAGCGATATCGCGAGCATGGGCCAGGCGCGCGGCGGTCTCGAGAATAATCCAGGCCTGCAGCTGCGTGGAGAACTCTACGGGCACGCCGGGCTTGAGCGCCTCGCTCGTGGCCTGCGTGAAGCGCGGGGAGAACTGCACGAGCGCCCGACCGCGAATCTCGTTGGGATCGATACCCAGCTCGTTCATCGGCAGGTTCGGGTCGAATTCGCGGCGGCCCTCCCACAGGGCACGGGCGGTCGAGTAGATAAGGCTGGAGGCCAGGGCGCGGGCCTCGTCGCTCAGCAGGGGCGAGGATGCCGCCATGCCCAGGTAGCGCACCAGGATACCGGTGAAGAGGCCGCCATCGCCGTCGCCGTGCGAGATGAGGACGCGGCGGCGCGCTCCGGAGACAAATTCGATCTCCTCGGTCATGTGCTTCACGATGCCCACAATAAGGCGCTCCGCACGCTCGATGGGGTCCACCTCGCAGGGCACGCCGGAGGCCGCCAGGGTCAGCAGGGCACCCAGTGCGGTGCCCTGGTTGTAGGTGTACTCGCCGCGTTCGAGCTCGTACTCCTCGCCGCGAACGTTCACGCCGTCCATATAGAGCGAACGTTCTGCGTCCCAGAGGGTTGCGTTCATCCAGTCAATGAGGGCGGCGGCGGTGTGCGGGTCACCCGCGCGAGCGTATGCGATAGCTGCCGGTGCGGTGGCCGCGGCGTTCACGAAGTCGCGCTTGGACTTGCGCCAGCTCATGCCTCCGCCGGGCGCGAAGCCCTTGGCGAGCTGCTCGAAGAGGGCGGCTCCGGCGTCCTGCGCGGCCACGTCGTTTGCGCCGGTCAGCTCAATCGAGAAGGAGTTCATGCGGCCCACCGCGAGGGTCAGCCAGGCCATGTCGTCAAAGTAGTCGTTGGCGTAGCGGCCAAGGTTGCGCACGTTGATGCCGCGCAGCAGCGAGCGGGCGCGGTGCAGCTGCTCCTGAGCCTCGGTGATGCGACCCTCGCGTAGGTGGCGCTGGCCGGCGTCGATGATGCACTCGAGCAGGTGGGCCTGCCACCAGTAGTGCCACGTGTTGAGGCGCTGGCTCAGCGGGCGGGGGTCGGGTACCTGAATGGATCCGATGAGCGCTCCGGGCACGCCGAGGATGCGGTGCACGAAGGTGTCGGTGACGCTGACGGCTGCGGCCTCGGCGTGGGAGGAGGTGCGTTCCGCGTACTCGCTCATAGATGCCGGGGAGTGCGCGGTGTGGGAAGACGGCTGGGAATTCACGGTGCCCTCTATATGTGTACGGTGAAGTCTTACTTCTGCATTATCGCATTTTTTGGTGCCGGGTCATCACCGGTCCCTCCGGGGGTTCAGCTTGCCTCCCACACCGCGCTGTTCTTGCTCTCCCATGCACTTAATGTGCGACTGCTACGCAGGCTGATGGGCTCGCCGGTGATGGGATGTTCGAAGCTCAAAGTGTAGGCCAGCAGTTGTAGCGGGTGCTCGGAGCGGTCGGGTCCGTCGGGGAGCACACGCGGGTAGAGTACGTCCCCAAGAATCGGGGCGCCCAGCAGGTTCAGGTGCGCGCGCAGCTGATGGGTCTTACCGGTGTGCGGGGCGAGGTCGTAGAGGCCCCACGGGCGACCGGGTTCGACGCCCCAGGCCTCGGCCTCGGCCGGGTTGGGGGTGAAGGTTTCCAGGATGCGCGCGGTGGTGAGGGTGTTCGGCTCCACGCCCCGCGCCACGTACTCTGTCTCAGAGAGCTGCCGGACCTGCAACACGTCGCGCACCTTCTGAATGTGTGAGCGCACCCGCAGCCCCTCCGCGCTCAGGGCTTGTTCGGCGGCGGTGGGGTCGGCGGGCACCGGGGCCACGGCGCGGTAGGTTTTCGATACCAGGCGGTGCTGGAACATCATCTGGAAGGGGCGGCGCGCCTGAACGGTTTTGGCGAAGAGTAACACCCCGGCGGTGGGGCGGTCGAGTCGGTGAATTGGGATGAGCAGCGGGTTGCCCTCGCGCACGCGTAGCTTGGTCAGTGCGGTCTGCGCGATATAGGAACCGCGCGGGGTGGTGGGCAGAAAGTGGGGTTTGTCGATGGCCAGCACGTGCTCGTCCTCGTAGAGTACCGGCATGTCGGAGGGGAGTTCGGGCTCATCGGCGAGCTCGCGGAAGTACCAGATGCGCTCGCCGGGCGCGTAGGGGCTGAAGGTGGTCAGCACCGTGCCGTCATCCAGGCGCACCTCGCCGGTTTCGAAGCGGGAGTGAATAATCTGCGGGTCGTTCGGGTAGAAGCGCGCGATGAGGTAGTCGGCAATCGTGGCGGGGGCGCGTCCGCCGGGGGCGAGTGCCTCCGGGAGCTCCTCGGGGTGGGGGAGCACGAGCTGGATGGGGTCGATGCCGTTCTTCTGCGCCAGCGGAGGGGCCAGCAGGCGGCGATGCGTGCGGCGGGTGGGCTTGGCGTGCTGCGCGGAGGTTTTCTGCACGGAGGCGCTCCGGGTGGAGGTGCTCAGTTCCGGGGTGTTACGGGCCATCGGCGTGTCGCGGTGGGAATCGTGGGTGGGCATGGCTCTACTGTACCGGTTGGCGCGGCGGCCTAGAGGAATCGCAGATTTATCTGACACTCATCTGCGCTTGTGGGAATATGTGGGGATAAAAACGAAATACTCACACATTTTTGAAAATATTCGGGATTTAATTTAAAAAAATAAAGCTAGTTTTACAAAAACAAATGAATATATACGTTATTTTCGAAAACCCTGTAAAACCATCAGTAATAAATACTTCATTTAGAGTATGTAGCCCATTGCAGATTAAAAGATGTGAAGCCTATAGAGACCTGGTAGGCTGAATAGCCTACGTCATAAATACTTTTAAAAAGGCTGAGAAGCGCATTAAAGCGTTACGATTAAGACACAGAAGTTCGAAAAATCGAACGAAGGGGTCGAAATGGGACAGAAACAGCGTAAGGAAGCTGAGATTAAAGGAACTCCCCCGGTTGCACCGGTACAATCTGACACTTCACACGCACCTCAAGGCACAGTCGCCGAGGCTAAAGTTTCTGCGCCGTCCACCGAACAGGGCGCAGAACACCGCACCGCGGGTGCGTTGCGAATGGAACCGCACGAGCGTGAAGAGCAGATTCTTCAGGTGGCTTCGGAACACTTTGCGCGCAAGGGCGTGCTCGGCGCATCCATGAGCGCCATCGCTCGCGATGCGGGCATCACCCGCGCGCTGCTCTACCACTACTTCCCCGGCAAGGACTCGCTCGCCGCGGCGGTCACCCGCCGCGAAGCTAAGGCGGTTCTCGAGGCGTTGGGCGAGCATAACGAGAACCCCGAAGAGGCCCTGCGCAACGCACTGCGCACGTACTTCCTCGTGGTGGCGGGCGTCCCCACCCCCGGCGGCGAGGACTTCCCCAATAACCCCACGGACTACCTCGAATGGATGCTCAAGCGTACCGGCATGCCGATTAACGACCGCACCCGCGTCATTCTCGGCGGCTGGTTGCAGCTCGTGGATTACTTCGCCCTGCACGTGGTGCAGCTCAACCCCCGAGACCAGCGCACCGTGCGCACCCGCGGTCTGGGGCTGGAAGAAGCCATTGACCTGTGCCTGGGTGCCGTCGATACCCTCACCGGAGGCTACTAGCCTCACGGTCCGCAAACTTCCCTCTCCGATGTTTGGTTGCAGGATTCGACGACAATGGGGCCGCGGATCCCCGGACGGATATTCCTCCGCCGGGCCCCCGGGCTCGAGCTGGTGGGCCGAGGTATCGCGCCACGGCCCACCGTCTCGAGGACCCCGAGAGCGCGGCGGATTCCCGGAATACCATCCGGTTTGTGAGTAGGGAACGCAGAGCGCCCCGCACCTCCCTCATGGGGAGGCGCGGGGCGCTTTGTCGTGCGCGGAAGGCCCCCTGCGGATGCCTCGCCGCGTCGGGGAGTCGTCCTAAACCGGTACGGGCGAGCCGGCGCTAGAGAGGCCGGCGCATGGAGAGCCCGCGCACCGTGGCGTAGAACCCCTGATGCTGCAGGGCGCGGCGCAGAATCTGCACCGGATCCTCACCCTGCCGGTTGAGGGTGGGGGAGTCGGTGAGAAGCTCCACGTCGTTGACCTTCTCAATCGAGATCTTATCCATGCCGCCCGAGTCCATCATGCGCGCGATGGCCGGGGCGGCCGCCTCGAGCAGAACCGGGTCGGTCGTAAAGATGAGCAGGGTCTTCGCGCCGCGCTCCAGGTAGAGCACAGGCGCACCATCCACGAGCACCACGCAGGCGCCGGCCTTGCGAGCCGGGCGGTGCCGCAGGGGTGCCGAGCCCTCCGAGAGCTTCGACAGCTCGGGCCAGGCGAGGGCGGCACCGTAGGGGTTGGCCGGGTCCGTGGCGGCCAGAAGCGTCACCGTGAACGTGCCGAACACCTCCTCGGTCGCGGTGCGGCGCGGTCGCTCATCGCGCGGGCCGAGGCGGTCGGCCGCCGAGCGTAGCGCATCCACCGTGGCGGGGGCCGCGAACTGTGCGGCGCCCAGGCCCTCGATAAAGTAGCCGCGGCGCACGAGCGCACGGTCCTCGGCCTCGGAGTAGATGCGGTAGAGCTGGCTGAAGCCGCCGGGGGAGTCCTCGCCCTGCAGGCAACCGCGCGTAAGCACGCCGTAGCGGTCCAAGAGCAGGTCGGCGCGCGCCAGGGCAGCCACCGTGGGGTCCAGAGGCTCGCCCAGTAGGGAGTCTACGCGAGAGAAGCGGCCGCTATCCTGCGGGGCCACCGGCGAGGGACCGCCCCCGGCGTACCCGCCGCGCAGGGAACGGCCCATCGAGGCTCGCGCCGCCGCGATGCGGCCGGCTCCGCGGCGACCCACCCGCGAGAGGCGAGGGGCGGCCGCCGGGGTCGGATGCGCGCTCCTGACCCCCGCAAGCGTCGCGCGAACCGGGCCGAAGGAATCGTTCGTCAGCACGCCGGCCCACACGAGGCGCCACAGGGCGCTCGAGAGCTCGGCGGCATCCGGGAAGGAGACCGTCTGGCCGGGGGCCGCCGCCTCACCGAGAATCTGAACGACCCGCTCGCGCAGGGCCGGCACGAAGAGGCCGCCGTGGGCGAGCGCTTCGTGGATTGCGTGCTCGAGGGTGCCGGGGGTCTGCAGGCACTCGAGGAGCTCGGGCTCCTCCTCCCGCAGAAAATCCGCGGGGTAGCTGGGGCCCAGGGTGAGCGGCGCGCTCTCGCTCAGGTGCAGGCGAATCCAGCCGTCGGAGCGCTGGGAGGCGCCGCCGAGCCGACCGGCCCCGGTGAAGAAGACGCGGCCGGTCATCATGAGCTCGTCGAGCAGGTGCGGGCGGTAGCCCTTCACACGGGCCGGCAGGATGAGCGTTTCCAGAGCGGAGGCGGGCATGCGCACGCCGGACAGCTGGTCGATGGCGGTCAGCAGCTCCTCCTGCAGGGCAGGCTCGTCGAGGCCTTGAGCGCCGTTCGGCGCGCCGGTCTGTTCCTCCCGGGCGTTCTCGGGCGCGGCGGAGGTGAGGGGCGCGGGTGCCTCGTCGATAATTCGGGCCGTGCGTTGCGGCTCGAGGTACGCGCCGTAGGCGCTCGCCTCGGCCAGGGGTCGGGTCACGCGCACCGATAAAGAACGAACGTTCTGCCATGCGGGCAGGAAGAATCCGTAGGCCCGTGCGGGGACCGGCTCAATCTCCTGCCGCAGTGCCGCAAGCGAGCGGGCGCGAATCGTGCGTAGAACCTGCACATCCACCCACTCGGGGGAGCCGCCCGGCCCCTCGGCCCACTCGGAGGCGCCCCGCATCACCTCGGGCAGGAACTCGCCGGAGGTCACGCGCCGCTGGCGCTGCAGGCGCAGCAGCACGGGGAGAAGCACGCCGGTGCCCACCGGAGTCAAGCGTGAGAAGTGGGCCGCAGCCTCGTGCACTCCGAAGGGAATGTGGGTGCGGGCAAAACGGGAGACCAGGTCCTCGAGCGGTTCGGCCACCGACTCCAGGAAGGCGAGCGGTAGCGCCGCGGCGGGCATAATGCCCAGGCCGTCGCGCAGGCGGGCCGCATCCTCAACCGCGGCGTAGTAGAGCTGCGGGCCGCTTTCCGGGGTCCCCGGCCCCTCGAAGGAATAGGCGCGCCGCGCGTGCACGAGTCGCTCGGCCAGCTCGCGGGCGTACTCCTCGCTCGCCGGGGGTTCCGCGGGGCGGGGCTCGTCGGGTCGATCCGGAGTTGCCGGCTCGGGCTCGGCAGACTCCGGGCGGAGTCGCTCGGCCAGCTCGCGGGCGCTCAACGGGCCCAGCTGTCGCAGCAGGTCCGCCGCGCCCTCCACCCCGGAGGCCCGGTAGCGTTCGCCCGTGCGCTGCAGGCGGGCCAGGGTCTGCGTCAGTACCGCAGGGTCCAGCAGCTCACGCAGCCCGGTCGTGCCCAAAAGCTCCGCGAGCATGGCCGGGTCCAGGGCCAGGGCGGCGGCGCGGCGCTCGGCGGCGGGCGCATCCGCATCGTAGAGGTGCTCGGCCACGTACTCGAAGAGCAGGGTGCGGGCGAAGGGCGAGGGAGCCTCGGTCTCCACCTCCATCAGGGCAATACTGCGAGACTCCAGGGCGCGGTGCACCTGTAGTAGGGCCGGCAGATCGTACACGTCCTGCAGGCACTCGCGGGCGGTCTCCAGCAGGATGGGGAATTCGGGGTACTTGCGGGCCACGTCCAGAAGCTGCGCGGCGCGCTGACGCTGCTGCCAGAGCGGCGTGCGCTTGCCGGGATTACGCCGGGGTAGCAGAAGGGCGCGGGCCGCGTTCTCGCGGAAGCGCGAGCCGAAAAGAGCCGAATCGGCCACGCTATCGGTGACGATGCCCTCCAGCTCTTCGGGGTCGAAGAGGAAGAGGTCGGCCCCTGGCGGAACGTCCTCCAACGCGGGCAGACGCAGGATGATGCCGTCGTCAGCCGCCATGACCGAGGCGTCCACGCCGTAGCGTTCGATAATGCGGGCGCGCACCGCGAGGGCCCAGGGGGCGTGCACCGAGTAGCCCAGGGGCGAGTGGAGAATCAGCCGCCAATCGCCCAGCTCGTCGCGGTGACGTTCCACGATGAGGCGCCGGTCGGAGGGAACGGCACCCGTGGATTCGCGCTGCTCGCGTAGGTAGGCCAGCAGGTTGTCCACGGCCCAGCGGTCCAGGCCGAGCTGCTCGAGCTGCCGGCGGGCGGCGGGTGCATCCGCGGCCTCCAGAGAGGCGAGGGCTCGGGTGAAGGCACCCGTTTGCAGGCCCAGGGCATAGGGGCGTCCTGCGCGGTCGCCGTGCCAGAAGGGCAGGCGCGCGGGCAGGCCGGGGGCGGGGGTAACGCGCACCGCGTCGTGGGTGATTTCCTCGATGCGCCAGCTGCTGGCGCCGAGGGTGATGACCTCGCCGGCTCGGGATTCGTAGACCATTTCCTCGTCGAGCTCGCCGACGCGCTTGGGGCCGCGTTCCTCGTCCCCGCCGACGAGGTAGACGGGAAAGAGGCCGCGGTCGGGGATGGTTCCGCCGCTCGTGACGGCGAGGCGCTGAGCCCCGGGGCGGCCCTCGATACTGCCGGAGGGTGCCTGCTCGGTGGGGGTTCGATCCCAGAGGATGCGCGGGCGTAGCTCGGCGAACTCGTCGGAGGGGTAGCGGCCGGCGAGCATTTCGAGCGTGGCGTCGAAGAGGGCGCGGGGCAGCTCGGCGTAGGGGGCGCTGCGACGCAAGGCCTCGTACCAGGAGTCAACGCTGATGGGCCCAAGGGCGCAGGCGGCCACGGTCTGCTGGGCGAGCACATCCAGGGGGTTGGTGGGGATTGCGAGCGGCTCGAGGGTGCCGCTGCGCATACCCGCGAGGGTCACGGTCGCCCCGAGGAGGTCGCCGCGGTGCTTGGGGTAGAAGACGCCGCGGGAGATATCGCCCACGCGGTGGCCGGCGCGGCCCACGCGCTGCAGGGCGGAGGCGACGGAGGGAGGCGCGGCCACCTGAATAACGAGGTCCACGTGGCCCATATCGATACCCAGTTCGAGGGAGCTGGTGGCCACCACGCAGCGCAGGGTTCCGCCCTTGAGCGCCTCCTCGATGAGGGTGCGCTGTTCCTTGGAGACGGAGCCGTGGTGGGCGCGGGCCAGGGGAGGCACGGCCTCGGGGGAGTTCACATCAGTCTGTGTGGCGTACTCCTCGGGGTCGATGCCCCGCCGGGCGAGCTCGCGGCGCAGGTGAATGTCGTTGAGCGCCGCGGTGAGCTTTTCGGCAAGCCCGCGGGAGTTCACGAAAACGATCGTAGAACGGTTGTTCTCGATGTGGTCGACGATGCGTTCCTGCACTCGGGGCCAGATGGAGGTCTCGGCGCGCCCCTCCGTCCCGCCCGCGGCCTCCGCGTAGGCCTCTGCGGGGTCAAGAACGGCGTTGAGGCCGAAGGAGGCGAGCTCCTCCGCGGCGGCTCCGCCCGTTCCGCCGGTTTCGTCCCCGGGCACTCCGGGAGCCTCGGAACCGGCCGAGGGTGCGGTGGGGAAAACCCCGATGGCATCCTCGAGGGTGTAGCCGGGGGCGGAGGGGCTTTCTGCGGAAGGGTCGGCGGAGGGATCGGCAACGGGCATGGCGGCGGGAAAGGCCGGTTTCGGTGCGCCTCCTGCCCCCTCGCCCGGCCCGTAGAGCCCCTGCCCGTAATCGTTTGCCCCGCCGAGGGCCGCCATATCGGGAACGGGAACGCTCAGGCTCAGGTCCCAGCGCTTGGGTACCGGTTTGTTGACGATGTTCACGGGCTGCACGCCGCCCAGAAAACGGGCCACAGCGTCGGGGTTCTCGATGGTCGCGGAGAGCCCGATGCGCTGGGCGGGTTCGGGCAGGAGCGCGTCCAGGCGCTCGAGGGAAACGGCCAGGTGCGCCCCGCGCTTGGTGGCGGCCAGGTTGTGAATCTCATCCACGATGACCGTGGTGACGCCGGTGAGGGTGTCGCGGGCGGCGCTGGTGAGCATGAGGTAGAGAGACTCGGGGGTGGTGATGAGGATGTCGGGTGGGTTGCTGATGAGCTGGCGGCGCTCGCGGGCGGGGGTGTCGCCGCTACGCACACCCACGGTGATGAGGGGCTCCTCCGGCGCGCTTCCGGCGTCCGCGGCGCTCAGTCGCGTGATGCCGGCCAGCGGTGCCCGCAGGTTGCGTTCGACGTCGGCGCCGAGGGCCTTGAGGGGCGAAATGTAGAGAATCCGCGTGCCGCGCGGAGGCTGCGCGGTGCCGGCGGCCCGCTCACGGTGTTCGCGGTAGAGGGCGTCGAGGGACCAGAGGAAGGCTGCGAGGGTCTTGCCCGAGCCGGTGGGTGCAATGATGAGGGTGTTGCGGCCCTCGCGGATGCTCTCCCATGCGCCTTCCTGCGCGGCGGTGGGCGTGCTGAAGGCGCGGCGGAACCACTCGCGGACGGGGGCGGAGAAGTGGGAGAGTGCATCGGTCATGTTTCAATTATGACGCGTGTTACGGGTCACTTGATATACGGGTGGTGCGGGGGTGATGATGGCTTGACAGGTAACATACAGGCCCCATAATATTTTACACGTAAAATAATTTGGGAACTCAGTAAAGGAACCAACATGACCCGCCTAAACGAAGAACAGCTCGTCGCACTCTTCCACGAGCCTCGCACCGCCTATTCCTTCACCGACGAGCCCGTCACCGACGAACAGCTGCGCCGCATCCAGGAGCTCACCTTCTACGGCCCCAGCGCCTTCAACAGCCAGCCCCTGCGCATCACCTGGATCAAGAGCCCCGAAGCCCGCGAGCGCCTCATCTCCTACCTGGTGGACGGCAACAAGCCCAAGTCTGAATCCGCACCCATGATTGCATTGCTCTCGGCAGATCACGGCTGGGTCGAGAAGGCCGACACCTTCAACCCCAACTCCGCGGAGTTCATTAAGGGCTACTACGCTGACGAAAACCTGGCCAAGCCCACCGCCGATATGAACGCGCACATCCAGGCTGGCTACTTCATCACCGCGATTCGCGCCCTCGGCCTGGACGCAGGTCCCATGACCGGCGCAGACTTCGAGGGTCTGAAGAAGGAGTTCCTGGCGGGTACCAACGAGCAGCCTTTCCTGGTCGTCAATATCGGCCACGGCATCCCCTCCGGCTACGATCGTTCCGCACGCTTCAGCCACGAGGAAGCCACCCGCTCCGTCTAAAACGAGCGAAGCTGCCACATAACCTTGAGCCTAAGAATTAGGCTTAGAAATAGTTCAAGGGCGGTTCCCCGCGATGGGGAACCGCCCTTGAACTATATACGCGTTTAACGTCTTACTGCGCCGCCTGCTGGGTCGCGCTACCTAGCGTGCCCCAAACTGGCCCACGGACAGCTGCGGGACCGAAGAGGAACAAGCCGTCGTGTCGAAGGGTACGGTAACGCCGTCCCGATCGCCGGCAAGGCCCACCAGGAAGCCCTCCACCTGCCGCGCGCCGCAGCTATCGCCGAAGCGGCTCGTATTGATGGAGCGCATTACCACCGTGGTGCTATCACCCGGGGCGATGGTCACACCGGCGGGGTTCATGAACTCGGAGGAGTTAGAAGCCTCTCGCCCCACCCAATTACCCGAAGAGTCCGCGTAAATCACGCGCGGGTACCCGCGCAGGGAACAGGGTGAATCGCTGGAATTCTGGAAGTACAGCGTGAGGGTGCGTGCACCGGGGGAGTTGTTCGTCACGGAGACCGAAACGTTCAAATCATCCATGGAGCACTGCGAGGGTCCCTCGGCGTTCTTCTGGCCGGAATTATCGGATCGGCTTGAGCTACCGTTGTTATTACCGTTGCTGTTGCCACCGTTGTTACCGCCGGAGGAATTCGACGAACTCGAGTTCGAAGAAGAGGAACCGGAATCCGAGGAAGAATTCTGATGGTTCCCAGAATCGGAGTCGTTGTGCGCTTCACCGTTATTGCTCTCGCTATTCTCCTGGGGAAGGCCCTCGTGCTTTGCCTCGCTCGAGGAAGAAGACGAATGATCGTGCTTCTCCGAGCTAGACTCCTCGGCGTGAGCGGAGGAAGAATCCCCGTGCTCCGGGGACGCGCTATTGACAACTGTGATGGAGCCCGGGGCCACCGAAGCGCTGGGGCTCTCGGAAGCCACACTAATCGTGCCGGGCTTCACCGATGCGGAGGCACTCGGGTGTGCCGAGGTGTCCTCTGCATCCTGACCGGCCTGGGACGCGCCGCATCCACTGAGCGCGAGCACGCCGCAGAGGAGGGTGGTTGATGCGAGTACCTGAGCCGATTTAAACATTGTTACATCGCCGCCTGCATTTGGATTTCTGCTCCGTCCATACCGGGGGCGTACTCAACCTGGCAGCACAGGCGGGAATATTCGTTTGCGACATCATCAACCATATCGAGCAGGTCCTGCTCGGCCTCGGTGCGCTCACCGGAAGCCGCGTAGTGCTCGGGGTCAATGAAGGCGTGGCAGGTTGCGCAGGATGCGTTACCGCCGCAGGTGGCGAGGACCGGCACGCCGTTGGCCTGGAGAGTCTCCAGGAGGGTGTGGTGGTCTTCCCACTGAATATCGTAGTGTTCGCCTGCTTCGTCAGTGACCTTAATCGTTACGCCCATGCGTTCTCCTTCTTCTGTAGTGATGCGTTTCTATTGTAGAGGCAGGGGCCGGTATTAACCCCACCGATGTGATACCCCGAACTCTAGCGTCACGCATCCTGCGGGAACGCATATTAATTTTTATGCTGAAGAGCACGTATAGCTCGCTTCTAGTCTACCCTTTGATCCCTTGACAAGCGGGGAAAGACCCGTCATTTACTCCTGCCCCGGGGTGCAAATAAATACCTTGGAAAGCATAAAGACGCAGGGGCGGGGCGCCGGGAGCACAGCCCCCGAGCCCCGCCCCTTCTGCGGACGCACGGCCTAACGCGCTCCGGGTCTGCCAACCCGGTCTATACGCACGGGCTATTCGGCCCGCCCACCCTCGGAACGCTGCCCTTCAGCTTTCTTGCTCGCGCTATCCGCGGGATGCTTGCCGCCCTCCGGCGCGGAGCCCTCCGCCGGGAGCGCATCCTTTGCGGGGCGGGTACCCCGCACGATGCCGCGCACGCTATCGCGCGGATCGGCGTAGCGCAGATCAACACCGAAGGTATTGCGAATCTGACGCGCAGAATTCAGGTGCCAACGCTGCGAGTCGGAGGGAGTCACCGACGTGACGGCCTTCTGCCCCGGAGCCAGCGCCTCGTGGCGGATATCGTAGTGCTTACCGCCCATCGTCACCGTGAATCCGTGCTCCTGCAGCAGCTGAACGAACTCGTCCACGTCGTGCGGGATCTTGCGGCCGCGCTGGCGCTTTCGTCCGCTCATGCGCGGCTGAGATTCAAAGGGATTACGGTTCGCGGCAACACCGCGCGCAATGCGAATGACCTGCTGATCGGAGTGCGAGAACTCCACCTGGTAACCGTTGAGGGAGTACACGGTGCG
Source organism: Rothia sp. HMSC062F03 (assembly GCF_001836905.1). NCBI lineage: Bacteria > Bacillati > Actinomycetota > Actinomycetes > Micrococcales > Micrococcaceae > Rothia > Rothia sp. HMSC062F03. Next base: position 174,183 of record NZ_KV830885.1, read on the forward strand.
GCTCGTACCAGGAATGGGCTGGCGGTTATCGGCCTCATCCAGGATGCGCGTAATGTACTCGCTCGTCAGGCCCAGCGCCTTGAGCTGGCTCTGAGCCTCGAGGGAGAGCTGGTAACCGCCGGCCGAGGCCTCGAGCGGGCGCAGGGCCAGAACCTCCACGGTGAGGGGGTTCAACACAACCTGGTAGCCCAGATCCTCGTGGGTGTAGAGGGTGACCTCGCGGCCGTAGCGGTTTTCCTCGGCGGTCTCCTCGCGTACCACGCTCTCGGGGGATTCGATAATCTCGAGCAGCAGGGCGTAGCCGAGGTCGTGGCGCATCATGTAGTCCATGACGCCGGGCAGTACCCCGTAAATGCGGCGGCTCTCCGGCACCTCGCCGTAAAACTCCTGCTCGATGCGTGCGGCGATACGCTGATTCTCGAGCGGCACCTCGGTCAGCGGGATGAGCCGCTGGTTGGAGGGACGAATCTTCGCGCGCGCCGCGGCGGGCTTGGGAGTCTTGCGGTAGGCCTCCACGAGGGCCTGCTGCTGCTGCACGAATTCGTGGGCGATGAGCGGCATCAGGGTGAAGTAGAGCTCTGCGGCCTCGGGGCGAATCGCGCCGCGCTCATCGAGCAGGGAGGCGCCCTCGTCGTTGGTGAGGTCCCAGGTACGCTCCGTCCCCTCCTCCGCCTCGCGGTAGCTGTAGCCGGCCAGGGAGGCCAGCTCCTGCAGGCGCACGTACACCTCGAGAGGAACGGTAATCTGCTTGGCCGACATTACTTCTCCTCCTCGGCGTTCTGAGCGTTCTGATGCTTGGGCTGTTCGGATGTGGCGGCCTCGGCCTGCCGGTTAATGGCATCGCTGAGATCCTCAATCTGCGCGCGGCGAAGGCTCTCGCCGTGCAGGGCCTGGAAATCGGGGGTCTTGGTCAGGGAGAGCACGGTCCGCTGATCCGGGGAGATGGTCATCTCCAGCCCCTCCGCGGCGTAGATGCGGGTCCAGCCCTCACCCATGCGCACGCTTTCGGGGTTCTCGAGCGTGCGGACCATAATGTCGAAGACGAACTCGGGGTTCTTGGAGAGGAAGACGCGGGCGCGCTCGCTGAAGGCCATTTCGAGGGCATTGAGCGGGGTGTACTCGCCGCGGGCCAGGGTGGTATTGGCCCCGTCATTGCACTCGGCTTCGTACTCGTCGACGACGGTAATTAGCTCGGCGGAGGCGGTGTTGACGTCCACGCGGTAGTCGTCATGTCTGAAGCGAATCGTCCAGTCGTTGACTCGTTCCGCCGTGCCCTCGCGCAGGACGGTGCGCACGAGGTCCTCGGTGAGTCCCTCGCGCTCCATGCGCTGACGTAGCCCGGGACGGATGCGGTAGGCGCGCTCACGATCTTCCGCGGTGACCCCTGTGGGGCGGGTGGGAGCCTCGGGCGCAACGTTCTTCGTCGCGGTCCGCGCGGCTCCGGCGGAGGGCACGGGCATCGGCGTCGGGGTGCTCGGGGTGTCCGAAGCGATGTTTTCGGGGGCGGCGTTCTGCTCAGTGGCCTGCTCTGCTGCCTGCTGCCGGGCACGCAGGCCCTGCAGGTACTCCTCGATCTGCGGCGGACGGTAGGTGAGCGTCGCCTTGCGGAACATGCTGGGTGAGGGGGCCGCGGAGGGCGCCGGCGGCTTCGGCGCGGCCGGGCGCGTCTCGGAGGAAACCTCGAGGGGCGCGGGGGCAACCGGTGCGCTGGGCTTCGGCGGGGCAGGTTTGGGGGCTGCAAATTGGGCGGCGGAGGGCTTGGGTGCGCTGGGCTTCGGGACGCTGGGCTTGGGGGCCTCCGAGGGGGCGAGACCCTTCTCCTCGGCCGTCTGCTCTCCGGGAGTCTCCTGCTCGGCTACCGGTCGGGCGCGGCGAGCCATCAGCGCGGGGGAGGGCTTGGGCTTCTCCGCAGCCGGTGCAACGGCCTCCGCCGATTCACTCGTTTCTTCGCCGCTCTGCACGACGATTCCCTCGGTAGCTTCCCCGGCCTCGGTAACGGTTTCTGCATCGTTACCCTCTGCGCCGATGTCTTCGGTGCCTTCTGCGGTGTCATCTCCTCGCAGGAGGGCGGCCATAAGCTCCTGACGCGAGGTGTACGGGATAATCTGGTCGGGCGTATCGATATAGCGCGGGAAGTTTTCGTAGAGAATTTTTGCCGCGCTCTCGAAGAGCTTCTCAACGCTCGGCACCTCGGCGGGGGCGCAGGGGCAGAGCAACTCGCGGTGTTGATTGTCGTAGAGGGCCCAGTGCGCGCATCGCTCGCTGGGGGCGAAGTAGTCGAGTGTTCCTAGATCTGCAATATCGATAAGCGCACCTATGAGGGATTGCGGGATGGATAACTGAGCCATGGTGCTCCTTCGCGTGATGTGTCCCTCCAACTTGGGCGTGGAAGGTCTTGTTTCCATCCTATGCGTTTTTTCACCGGTGTGCGCCGGCGCACGTCATATTGTGCGGGTGAAATGCGGATTTTTGGTGAGGATGCACCCGCCGCGCCCACAATAGGCAGGGGAAGGTGGCCCCGTCCGGGCCCACGTGTCCGAGGATACAAAAAATCCCCGGTTCCGAAGAACCGGGGATCGGTGGTGCGCCCGAAGGGATTCGAACCCCCAACCTTCTGATCCGTAGTCAGATGCTCTATCCGTTGAGCTACAGGCGCATGTTCCTCGCTCCGGATTTCTTCAATCCGTCGCGGCAACAGGTAATACTATACGGAGGTTACGGAGAGCCTGCAAGTCGAAAAACTCAAAAGGGTCCCATTTTTGGGTCACCGGAGTGTTGTAATGCCTCGTTTTACCGCGAAATTCCGGGGTTTTTGGTTCCCGGAAAATTTTTTAAAATATTTTTGTGCGGTTCCAAACGGGAGGTGGGGATCCCCCGCGAGAACCCTCCGCCCCGTACGATTCTTACCCTCCGGCCCTCGAATTTCTCATTGATTACCCTCGGTGTCTTCCTGTTGAAGGTGTGACGGGCGGAACGTAAGAAATAACGTCATAGAAGGATGTTCGGGTCGTTAATGCGTTATTCTGTAAGCATCACGAGGAAGTGGCTTCTGTCCAAGCGTGCATATTCACCATTATTTGCACGCTTGTAGTTTTTAACTGCTTCTTCGCTACCGCAGACCTATCGCGGATCAACGTAGTATCCGCGGTATTTACCGATTGAAGGGGAAAACGTCAATGGCTGACACCTCAACTCGTACTCTCTCTGCCGAACTCGAAAAGGAGCTGCAGAGCGCACCCACCACCCACCAGGGTCTTCTGGAATGGGTTCGCGAGGTTGCCGCGCTGACGCAGCCCGACCACATCTACTGGGTGGACGGCTCCGAGGAAGAATATAACCGCCTTGCGCAGGAGCTGGTGGACGCCGGAACCTTTGTTCGCCTGAGCGATCACGAATTCCCGAACTCCTACGCCGCTTTCTCCGACCCGGACGACGTGGCACGTGTCGAGGAGCGCACCTTCATCTGCTCCGAGACCGAAGAGGGCGCCGGCCCGACCAACAACTGGCGCGACCCCGTCGAAATGAAGCAGACCCTGACCGGCCTGTTCGAGGGCTCCATGCGCGGCCGTACCATGTACGTCATTCCCTTCGTCATGGGCTCCCTGAAGGCTAAGAACCCCAAGATTGCTGTTGAGCTGACCGACTCCGCATACGTTGTGTGCTCGATGCGCATCATGGCAACCATCGGCAAGGACGTTCTGGCCAAGCTGAACGAGACCAATGGCTTCTTCGTCAAGGCCCTGCACTCCGTTGGTGCACCCCTGGAGCCCGGCCAGAAGGATGTTTCCTGGCCCTGCAACCCCGAGAAGTACATCGTCCAGTTCCCCGAGACCCGCGAAATCTGGTCCTTCGGTTCCGGCTACGGCGGCAACGCACTGCTGGGCAAGAAGTGCTACGCACTGCGCATTGCATCCGTCATCGGTCGCGACGAGGGCTGGATGGCAGAGCACATGCTCATCCTGAAGATGACCAACCCCGAGGGCAAGGTTCGCTACATCTCCGCAGCGTTCCCCTCGGCTTGCGGTAAGACCAACTTCGCAATGATGGAGCCCACCATTGACGGCTGGAAGGCTGAGATGGTCGGCGACGACATCGCTTGGATTGAGTTCGACGAGAACCACCAGGCACGCGTGGTCAACCCCGAGGCCGGCCTGTTCGGCGTGGCACCGGGTACCGGTTACTCCACCAACCCGAACGCTATGAAGGCTATTGCCAAGGGCAACACCATCTTCACCAACGTTGCACTGACCGACGACGGCTCCGTCTGGTGGGAGGGCAAGACCGACGAGGTTCCCGCACACCTGATTGACTGGACCGGCAAGGACTGGACCCCCGAGTCTGGCCGCCCGGCAGCTCACCCGAACTCCCGCTTCTGCACCCCCGCATCCCAGGTGGATATGCTCGCTCCCGAGTACTACGACCCCGAGGGTGTGCCGCTGAGCGCTATCGTTCTGGGTGGTCGCCGCAAGACCACCGTTCCGCTGGTGTCCGAGTCCGACAGCTGGGAGCAGGGCGTGTTCCGCGCCGTCACCCTGTCCTCGGAGACCACCGCGGCCGCTAAGGGCGCCGTCGGCGTGATTCGCCGCGACCCGATGGCCATGCTGCCCTTCATCGGTTACAACGCCGGTGACTACTTCCAGCACTGGATTGACCTGGGCAAGAAGCACGGTGCAGAGAACATGCCGAAGGTCTACTACGTCAACTGGTTCCGCCGCACCCCCGACGGAGGCTTCGCATGGCCCGGCTTCGGCGAGAACTCTCGCGTGGTCAAGTGGATTTTCGACCGCCTGGATGGCAAGGCCGGCGGCGAGGAGACCTTCCTGGGCACCGTTCCCACCAAGGAAGACCTGGACCTGACCGGTCTGGAAATCTCCGAGGAAGAGCTGAAGGCTGCCCTGGCTGTCTCGAAGGACGAGTGGGCCGCTGAGCTTCCCGGCATCGACGAGTGGCTGGCTAAGTTCGGCGATAAGCTGCCCGCCGAGGTTCGCGAGCAGCGCGATGCCCTGGCCAAGTCCCTGGAGGACTAATTTGGTGAGGCTAAATCGCTAACTCTTTGAGCGGTTGAAGGGGCGGAATCTCGGTTGAGGTTCCGCCCCTTGCCTATCTGCCGGGCACCGAGCGCGCGAATTTGAAATGTAAAGCTATGCACCGCAAAAGATAATGCGAACGAGCCGAAGAAATATTTGGACACCTTCAATCGAGTGGGGAAGAGGCCTCTAACTTTCAGCACATGGAGCGCATCGATACAATGCCTGTGTATGTTTTTGACGCGCCCCGGTCGGTCGATGCGGTGCGCGTGCCACTGGATGCTCGGCGGGTTCCCCGCTGAAGGCGAAGTAGTGAAGGAGTATCCATGCGTTTGACAGCATTCTCGGATGTCTCGCTCCGTGTGCTGATGCTCCTGTCTGCCCTGGAGCCGGGGCAGAAGCTGTCGACCCAGAAGATCGCGGAGGGTGTGGATACCCCCTACAATCACGTAGCGAAGGCCGTGGCGTTCCTGGTAAACCAGGGGTATCTGGATTCGACGCGCGGTCGCTCCGGAGGTGTAATGCTTTCGGAATCCGGGCGTTCGGTGACGGTGGGCACCATTCTTCGTGCTACTGAGGGTGACATCCCCATGATTGAGTGTGAGGATGAGAACGGCCACTGCCCCCTGGATAAGTTCTGCCGCCTGCGCAACGTACTGGCGAGGGCTCGCGAGGCTTTCTATGCTGCCGTGGATTCGGTGACGATTACCGAATTGACCGCGGGTGCCAGCCCCGTGGGTCCGATCCTTCTGGAGCTCGGAATGGCTCCTCCGGAGAACGCGATTCCCGCTTTTTCGTAGGTCATCTGGAGGCTCGGCGGAGAGCCTTGCCGACTAGTTCCGGGACGACTACTCGGGGCTGTAAACGTGCACTATTTTCGAAAATATGCAGATTTGAGCTCACGGTATAAAAATGTGAGTAGAGTCATTATTTCGTGAGTATGCAAACTTTCTCGTGAAAATATATATTCATTGCAGAATTTTTATGCATGCACCGTCGCTAGTCACTCGCGAAATCAGCTTTTCTAACGCAAATATATTGTGTCTCACTTAGTTGACACTTCAGGTCTAAACAAACCTTAAGTACCCGTGAGTCGGGGTGCTCCCGGCACACAGTACGCCCTGAGAAAACGAAAACATAGGTCAAAGTGTTAGGGTAGGGGTGTTTTATAAACACTTTGTCACCAACGGGGTGACCTTCGGGGCACCTCGCGGCCGCCACCAACGTCGGCCCGCAACGCTTCCGGATCCCGTGGGTGACCGTTACAGGAAGAAGGCATACACCGATGCTCTCCGAAAAGTCCCGCCCGGTTATCGAGGCGACCCTGCCCATCATCGCCGAGCGCATTAACGACATCACTCCCGACTTCTACCGTCGAATGTTCGCCGCCCGCCCCGACCTGATGGACGGCATGTTCTCCCGCTCCTCCCAGCTCGAAGGCACCCAGCCCCGCGCACTGGCCGGCTCCATCGCCGTGTTTGCCTCCTACATTGTCGAGCACCCGGACTCCTACCCCGACGAAGTCCTCTCCCGCGTTGCACACAAGCACGCCTCCCTGGGCCTGAAGGAAGAAGAGTACCCCACCGTCTACAAGTACCTCTTCGAGGCTATCGCCGCTAACCTTGGCGACCTGGCCACCCCCGAAATCGTCGACGCCTGGACCGAGGTCTACTGGCTCATGGGCAACGCCCTCATCAAGCTGGAGAAGGGCCTGTACGCTTCTCAGGCCAACGATGTGACCCGCGCACCCTTCAAGGTTGTGGACCGCAAGGAGACCGGCGAGAACGTCGTCGTGCTGACCTTCGAGCCCGCCGATGACACCCCCATGACCGAGTCCAAGGGTGGCCAGTACGTCTCCGTCACCGTTCCCGCACGCGACGGTCTGCGCCAGGCACGCCAGTACACCCTGCTGCCCAGCGAGAAGAACCAGCGCCGCATCGCCGTGAAGCTCGACCCCAACGGCGAGATGACCTCCATCCTGCACGAGCTGAAGGTCGGCGACGTCGTTGAGCTCTCCAACCCCTACGGCGACCTGACCCTGGAGGGCTTCGGCGACCCCGAGGCGCCCCTGTACCTCTTCTCCGCGGGCATCGGCACCACCCCCATGCTCAGCTTCCTCTCCGAGCTGGTTGAGAAGGGCTCGAACCGCCCCGTGACCGTGGTCCACGCAGACCGCCGCCTGGACACCTGGCCCCTGCGCGAAGAGCTCGTCGAGCTCGTCGGCAAGCTGCCCAACGGTCGCCTCGTCTCCTTTATTGAGGGCGAGGGCGGTGACTACACCGGCCGCGTGGACGTCTCCAAGCTGGACGTTCCCTCCAACGCCAACGTGTACCTCTGCGGCCCGCTGCCCTTCATGCAGGGCGTGCGTTCCGCACTGGTGGATGCGGGTGTCCCCGGCAAGAACATCAACTACGAGATCTTCGGCCCGGACCAGTGGATGCTCCACGACCAGGCACGCGAAGCGTAAAAATCCCGCAAGCCGGTTCGTCGACTGGGTTCCCCTGTTTGACAGAAAAACTTAGTCGGAATCAGCAATCAAAATAAAAAATCCCGCCCCGCAGACATATTCTGCGGGGCGGGATTTTTTAGTAGCTAGCGAAGAGCTTAGCCCTGGCGAACCAGAGCCAGAACCTCGTCGCGGACGCGCTCCATGGTGGCGACATCCGGTGCCTCAAGGTTCAGGCGCAGGAACGGCTCGGTGTTCGACGGACGCAGGTTAACCCACCAGCCCTCTTCGGTGTTGGTGAAGGTGGTGCCGTCGGAATCCTCAACAACCACGGGAGCGTTAGCGTAGTGTGCACGCACACGGTCCACAGCGGCAGCCTTGTCTTCAATCTCGGAGTTAATCTCGCCGGAGGCAACGTACGGGGAGTACTTCGCGCTGATCTCGGAGAGGGGCTTGTCGTCGCCACCCAGAGCTGCCAGCACGTGCATAGCGGCCAGCATACCGGTGTCGGCGTTGAAGAAGTCCTTGAAGTAGTAGTGAGCGGAGTGCTCGCCACCGAACACACCGTTCTCCTTGGCCATGACGGCCTTGATGAAGGAGTGACCAACGCGGGTCTTCACGGCGCGGCCGCCCAGCTTCTCAACGAGCTCGGGCACAGCCTTCGAGGTGATCAGGTTGTAGATGATGACGGGCTCTTCGTTGCCCTCAGCCTTGGCACGGGCAATCTCGCGCTCGGCCACCAGAGCGGTCACGGCCGAGGGGGTCACTGCGTTACCCTTCTCGTCAATCACGAAGCAGCGGTCGGCGTCGCCGTCGAAGGCGAGACCGATGTCTGCGCCGTGCTCCACGACAGCCTTCTGCAGGTCGACCAGGTTGGCCGGCTCCAGCGGGTTGGCCGGGTGGTTCGGGAAGGTGCCGTCCAGCTCGAAGTACAGGGGAACGATTTCCAGGGGCAGGCCCGGCAGGATGGTGTCGCCCAGAACGGCGGGGGTGGTCATGCCGCCCATGCCGTTACCGGCGTCCACCACGACCTTCAGCGGGCGGATGGAGGAGAGGTCCACGAGCTTGCGCAGGTACTCTGCGTAGGGCTTGAGGATGTCCTTCTCGGTCACGGTGCCGACCTTCTCAACCGAGGGAATCTCGCCGGCGTCCAGGTACTTCTGTGCCTGGTCGCGGATGTCAAACAGACCGGTTTCGGAGGACACCGGAACGGCGCCGGCCTTAGCCATCTTCATACCGTTGTATTCGGCAGGGTTGTGGCTAGCGGTAAAGGTAACACCGGCGGCGTTTTCAACGCCACATGCGAAGTACAGAACGTCAGTGGAGATCAGGCCGATCTTTTCAACGTTTGCGCCGCGAGCGGTTGCACCCTGGGCAAATGCATCCATGAATTCGGGAGAGGAGGGACGCATATCGCCGCCGACCAGGACGGTCTGGCCCTGCAGTCCCAGAACATCGACAAATGCCGCACCGGTAGCGCGAACAGTCTCTGCAGTAATGGTCTCGCCGACGATGCCACGCACGTCGTACGCCTTGAATGAGTCATGTAGATTAATAGTAGTCACGCCTTTTATTTTAGCGGTAAAGAAGTCTACTAAGCCCCTATAATGGGCAGGTAAAACCTTATAAATTCCGCTGAATATATGGGTTTTTTATCACGTCACTTATATCAAACAGCCCCCGGCGAGAGGTATTTTTCCCCATGGGTGAGATTTTTTCCCTTAAAAACCAGATTCAGAATTATGCGTGGGGTTCACGCGAAATTCTAGGACGTATGCGTGGCGTGCCCGTACCCACCGAACAGCCCGAAGCTGAGGTGTGGGTGGGTGCGCATCCGGCTGCGCCCTCGCGCGCTACCGTGGACGGCGCCGAATCCCCGCTGAACGAGCTGATCGTGGAGAATCCCTCCCGCTTCCTGCGCCCGGACCGAACCTCCGACTGGTTCCCCTTCCTCTTTAAAATCCTTGCGATTGACGCCCCCCTGTCCATTCAGGTGCACCCTACCCCCGAACAGGCCATCGCCGGCTTCGAGGACGAGCAGGCCCGCGGTATCGCGATTGATGCGCCCTACCGCAACTACAAGGACCGCTACTCCAAGCCTGAGACCGTCATCGCGCTGAGCCCGATGCGCGTGCTCACCGGCGTGCGCCCCGTCGAGCAGCTCAAGACCCTGGCCGCCGCATTCGGTGCCGCCTGGCTGGCCGAGCGTGCCGAGCTCAGCCCCAAGCAGCTTCTGACCGAGATTATCCGCCTGCCCGAGGAGACCGCCTCCGCCGCAGTACAGCACCTGGTAGACACCGCCCCCGGGCTGCTGGGCGCCTCGAACGATGTGGTAGCCGACGCCGCCGAGCTCGTGCGCATCGTGGACGGCAAGTACCCCGGTGACCGCGGTCTGCTCGTGGCCTTCGTGATGAACCTGGTGCACCTTGCTCCCGGCGAGTCCGCCTTTACCCCCGACGGCCAGGTGCACGCCTACGTTTCGGGTACCGCCATTGAGCTGATGAACCCCTCCGATAACGTGATGCGTGCCGGCCTGACCGCCAAGCATATCGACACCGAGGAACTCATTAAGGTGCTCGGCGAGAAGCAGGACGCCCCCGTCATCCAGCGCCCCAACCCCGAGGACGGACCCCTGGGCACCTACGCCATGTGGGATGAGCGCATGAGCGTGACCCGTGTTCGCGTTGAAGAGGGCAAGCCGCTAAGCTACACCTTCAAGGGCATTAGCGCGGCCCTGAGCGTCGCGGGTAAGGTGACGATTCAGGCCAAGGACGGCAACGGCACGGACGAGTTCGTGCTCGGCGCCACCGAGTCGGTACTGCACGTGGGCGAGCCCTCCGAGGCCGTGCTGAGCGGTAGCGGCGAGCTGTATATCGCATCCTACGTTTAACATCTAAGTTCCGTTAGGGGTTTTAGATACACAGACTTATAAGAATCCGCGGTTTTTTCGATATCTATATCGGTGAAGCCGCGGATTTTTTATTCTCGGGTTTTGAAGATTTGGGGTGCGGCTTTGCAAAATAGTGCCCGTTCCCCTGTTATCTGTGGCCTAGGTAACCTATAATTGTTGGTATAAGTATGCATAGGTTCGTTCTTCTATGCATAAAACCCGGGTGATTCCGCCCGCCGCGGCAGCTGGACGCATCCGCCGTCAGTATTCGCACCATCCCCAAGGAGAACACCGTGAAGATCATCATCACCGTTACAGGCATCGACCACGAGGGCATCATCGCCGCGGTCACCACCGCCCTGGCTGAGCGCAAGGTCAACGTCCTGGACGTCTCCCAGACCATCATGGGCGAATACTTCACCATGATTATGCACTGCTCCTTCAACAAGGACGAGCAGAACCTCATCGACCTGCAGGAAGCCATGGTCGGCGTCGAGCGTGAGCAGAGGGTGCAGATCCGTATTCAGGCCGAGTCCATCTTCAAGGCAATGCACACCCTCTAGGCGGCCACCATGATGAACAGCAATATTCTCGAAACCATCCGCATGATCGAGGAAGAAAAACTCGATATCCGCACCGTCACCATGGGCATCTCCCTGCTCGACTGCGCCGACTCCGACGGCGAAGTAGCCCGCCGCAAGATTTACGAGAAGATCACCACCCGCGCGGCAAACCTCGTGAGCGTCTGCGAAGGCATCGAGGCCGAGCTCGGCATCCCGATTGTCAACAAGCGCATCGCCGTCACCCCCATCGCGCTGGTGGCCGGTGCATCCGATGACGAGGACTACGTGGAGTTCGCCCGCACCCTCGACGCGGCGGCCAAAGCCGTGGGCGTGAACTTCGTGGGCGGCTTCAGCGCCCTCGTCGATAAGGGCATGACCCCCGCCGACGAAAAGCTGATTCGCTCCATTCCCCGCGCCCTCGCCGAGACCGACGTGGTCTGCTCCTCCGTGGATATCGGCTCCTCCCGTGCCGGCATCAACATGAGCGCCGTCAAGCTCATGGGCGAAACCATCCGCGCCACCGCCGACCTGACCGCCGATACGCACGGCTTCGGCTGCGCCAAGCTCGTGGTCTTCGCCAACGCCGTCAGCGACAACCCCTTCATGGCCGGCGCCTTCCACGGCGTGCAGGAGGCAGACACCACCATCTCCGTGGGCGTCTCCGGCCCCGGCGTGGTGCACCGCGCCCTGCAGAAGGTGCGCGGCGAATCCTTCGACACCTGCGCGGAAGAAATTAAGAAGGCGGCCTTCAAGATTACCCGCGTGGGCCAGCTGGTCGGCACCCTCGCCGCCGAGCGCCTGGGCGTGCAATTCAACATCATCGACCTCTCCCTGGCACCCACCGCCGAGATCGGTGACTCCGTGGCTCACATCCTCGAGGAGATGGGTCTGGAAACCGTCGGCACCCACGGCACCGTCGCGGCCCTCGCGCTGCTCAACGACGCGGTTAAGAAGGGAGGTCTCATGGCCTGCTCGAACGTCGGCGGTCTTTCCGGCTCCTTCATTCCGATCTCTGAGGACATCGGCATGATTGAATCCGCCGCCGCCGGCCAGATTACCCTGGATAAGCTCGAGGCTATGACCGCCATCTGCTCCGTCGGCCTGGACATGGTAGCCGTTCCCGGCGACACCTCCGCCGCGACCCTCTCGGCCATGATTGCAGACGAGGCTGCCATCGGCGTGATGAACCACAAGACCACCGCCGTGCGCGTTATCCCGGCCGTGGGTCTGGGCGTGGGCGATATGGTCGAGTTCGGCGGCCTGCTGGGCCGCGCGCCGGTCATGCCCACGCACACCCCGAGTGCAGAGGCGTTTATCGCCCGTTGCGGCCGTATTCCCTCGCCGGTGCACGGTTTCCGTAACTAGGCGGGTGCCGGTTCGCCGGGCTAACGCGAGCGTACGGTACCGCGTGAAAATCGCTGTAATAACAGGCGGGGGCCGCTATTCAAAGAATGTTTGTTCTCTGAATAGCGGCCCCCGCATTTTAGTTTTGTGCGGCCCTGCTTAACCTCGGGCACGAGCCTACGCGACGAAGCGGCTCATGAGCGCCTCAAGCGCCAGGCGCGCGTTCGCGTTCGTGCGCAGGCGGCGCAGGGTAATCTCCACCGCTTGCACGTCCTGCAGGAGCTGCTCGGGGGAGCGACGCTCGCACCACGCTGTCAGCGGCTCGCGCAGGTGCTCGTTAATGAGCGGTAGCTGCGCTGAAAGGGAGAGCGTCAGTGCATCGCGAAGTACGGTCTGCACCTGGGCCACCGAACGCAGCAGCGTATCGGAAGCCACGCGCTTGGCCCGGCGCTTCTGCTGGTCTTCAAGCCTGCGCACCTGGGCGCGCAGGGTCGGAGCCACTCGCTCGCCCTCGCGGATGCCCAACAGGGCCATCAGCTCGGCGCGCTCCCGCTCATCCTTTGCAGCGGAGACCGCCTGGGCATCCTGTTCTGCCAGGTCGGTGAGTTTTTCCGCCGCGCTAAACGCCGAAGAAATGGAACGGACGTTCAGAATGAGGGAGGTGGTCATCTCCCGGCGGGCCATGGCCTGCTCATCGGTGGCCAGGCGGTACCCCTCCTCGGCGTCGCCCATGGCCAGGCGTGCCGCGCGGCACGCCAGCGGGTCGGCCACACCGCGCGAGAGAAGATACCCGTGCACCTGCTCCTCCGAGGGCACCGGCAACTGCACCGGACGGCAACGCGAACGAATCGTGACCAGCACATCCGTGGGGGAGGGGGCCGTCAACAGCCAGATGGTGTGCGGGGGCGGCTCCTCGATGGCCTTGAGCAGCACGTTCGAGGTGCGCTCGGGCATGCGCTCGGTATCCTCGAGCAGAATCACTCGCCAGCGGCCCACCGTCGGGCGGTCCTGGGCCTTCATGACCAGCTCGCGTGCCTCCTCGATGCTGATGTTCGTGGCCTCGGTCCTAAAGTGCGTGAAGTCCGCATGCGAACCGTTCATCACGGTCACGCAACCCTTGCACTCACCGCATCCGCGGTTCTGCGGATCGGGCTGTTCGCAGAGCAGGGCCGCGGCAAACACCTTGGCTGCCTCGCGATGGGGCGCGCCGGCCGCGCCCGTAAACAGCCAGGCGTGGGTCGGGCGTGAGGAGGCGACATCGCGACGCAACTGGTCGCGCTCGCGCTCAGGAATCAGCAGAGAATCCCACAGGCTCATGCATCCCCCTCGGTCTTCTGCTCGGTCACTCGCGGTGCGGCGGAACGATCGAGGATACGTTGGCCCAGCAGAGGCTCGACCACCTCAAGGACGCGGGCATGCACCTCATCGATCGTTCCCACACCGTCGACGATGCGGTGCGAACCGTTGGAATCCTCGCGAGCAATCCGCTCGAAGGCGGAGTGGATGCGCGCCTTAAAATCGGCGCCCTCGGCCTCGATGCGGTCCACAGTGCCGCGCTCGGTCATGCGCTCCTGTTCGGCGCGCAGGGGCACGCTCAGAAGCAGGGTTGCGTCCGGCACCAGGTCTGCGGTGGCCCAGCGGCTCAGGTCAACAATAGTGTTCACCCCGAGATCGCGGCCCACGCCCTGGTAGGCGGCGGAAGAATCGATGTAGCGGTCGCAGAGCACGATCGCTCCCTCGGCGAGTGCGGGGCGAATCAGCTGAGCCGCGTGCGCGGCGCGGGAGGCCGCGAAGATGAGCGCCTCGGTGCGGTCGTCAATAGCGCCCTGGCCCGCCTCGAGCACGAGGGCGCGTAGCTTCTCGCCGATTTCGGTGCCACCCGGCTCTCGGGTGGTGACGACCCGGTAGCCTCGGGCGCGGAGCGCCTCATCCAGCAGGGTGAGCTGGGTGGTTTTGCCGGCGCCGTCGCCTCCTTCGACCACGATGAAGAGCCCGCGGCGGTTGGCGGGGTCCGCAGAATCGGGGAGGGGGGTGTAGCTGAGAGTATCCATCACCCCTTAAGGGTACCGGGTTCACCGTGGGCCTGCGGTGCGCGTCGGCAGCCTGCCGGTGGGAGCCGCAACGGCCTTCGCGCGGGACTTGGCAGCGCCCCCGCGTAAAAAGCGTGTTAATCCTGAGCGGAAAATGCCGGGTGAGGTATGCGTTCGAGGCCCCGGTGTGCCAGGCTTAAAGGTATGAGTGCAGATAACCATGACATGAACTATTCCGCTGAAACCTATGTAGTCGCCGGTGGCCGCCCCGCCCACGAGCACGATGCGCCGGTGAACCCCCCGATTGTTCTGACTTCCACCTACCGCGGCGTGAACGCCGTCAACATTGAGCACGACCGCGTGTACGCCCGTTTCTCGAACCCGACTTGGGAGGGCATGGAAGAGGTTGTCGCTAAGCTGGAGAACGCTTCCCAGCCCGGCCTGCTGTTCCCCTCCGGCATGGCCGCCGTTTCCTCCGTGATTGACCTGGTGCCGGTGGGCGCTATCGTCCTGATTCCTAAGCACGCCTACATGGCGTCCGTGACCCTGTGCAAGGATCTGGAGCGCCGCGGCATCATCGAGCTGGTGCGCGTGGACATTGAGGAAACCGCCAGCGTTATCGCAGCCCTGGAGGACGCCGCATCCCGCGCCGGCGTGACCCCGGAAAACGTGAACTACTCCTCCCCGAAGGTCCTGGCCTGGCTTGAGAGCCCCACCAACCCCATGCTTGAGGTGGGGGATCTGCCCGAGATTCTTGCCGCAGCCCGCCGCCTGGGCGTCGTGACCGCCGTGGACAACACCTTTGCCACCCCGATTCTGCAGCGTCCGCTCGACCTGGGCGCCGACGTTGTGGTGCACTCGGCCACGAAGTTCCTGGCCGGCCACTCGGACGTGCTGCTGGGCATGACCCTCACCTCGAACGAGGAGCTGTACAAGGCGATGCTGCACTACCGCATCACCAACGGCGCGATCCCCGGGCCCATGGAGGCCTGGCTGGGTCTGCGCGGCCTGCGTACCCTGGCGCTGCGCGTGGAACGTGCGGTGCAGAACGCGCAGGTGCTGGCCGAGCGTCTGAGCGAACACCCCTTCGTCTCGGAGGTGCGCTACCCGGGTCTTGAGAGCCACCGTGGCCACGAGGTCGCGAAGAAGCAGATGTCCGGCTTCGGCGCGATTCTGTGCATCACGCTGGATACCGACGCGCAGGGAGCCCGCAACGTGGTTGAGGCGCTGAAGGTGTGGACCCCCGCCACCTCCCTCGGCGGTGTGGAATCCCTCGTGGAGCGCCGCCGCCGCCATGGCAGCGAGCCGGAGTCGATTCCCGAGTCGATGCTGCGCCTGTCTGTGGGTATCGAGAACGTCGATGACCTCTACAATGATCTGGTCGAGGCCTTCAAGGCCGTTCGATAAGGCACCGTTAGCTACGGTAGTGTGCTAGGGTACTGGGTACCCGGCTATACGGCCGCTCGAGTGAAGGAATACGATGTCTCCTATTGTCCTGGTCCTCTACGCGACCTTTCTGATTAACCTGCTGCTGTCGGCCGCCGGTGCCGTGATCGGCGTTCTGGCGCTGTACCGTGCATGGACCGCGCCGGCCAACGCCTACGAGTTCGCGGGCAAGCGTCCTAAGAACACCTGGCTTGCCCTGACCGGCGTCTCCGCCGTGGTGCAGGTGCTGGGCGTCTTCTCGGCCTTCACCGGCGTGGGTAACACGATGCTGATGCTGCAGCTGATGGCCGCCGTGGTGAGCGGCGTGTTCCTGGCCGGCGTGTGGCCCGTAGTGGGTGGCCGCCGCTTCTAGGAGGTTTTCAGCGAAGCATCCGCGCCCACCTTGTGGCCGTCGCAAGCGCATACGGTGAGCCCCGCATACCGCGTTCCGGAACGATTTCCGGGCGCGGGGTGTGGGGCTTTCTGCCAGCTAAGCGGTGCATCCGGCAAGTTTTTGGGAGAACCCGGATTTTCTGCCCTCGAAGGCATGACAAACCGGCGGGTAAATGAAAAAATAGAAGCATGACTTACAAACTAGTACTCCTGCGCCACGGCCAGTCCGAGTGGAACGAGAAGAACCTGTTCACCGGCTGGGTGGATGTCAACCTGACCGACAAGGGCCGCGCCGAGGCTAAGCGCGGCGGCGAGCTGCTGGCAGAGCGCAACATCCTCCCCGATGTTGTGCACACCTCTTTGCAGCGTCGCGCTATCAACACCGCAAACATCGCCCTGGATGCAGCGGACCGCCTGTGGATTCCCGTCAAGCGCACCTGGCGCCTGAACGAGCGTCACTACGGTGCCCTGCAGGGTAAGAACAAGTCCGAGATCCGCGAGGAATACGGCGACGAGAAGTTCATGACCTGGCGTCGTTCCTACGACGTTCCGCCGCCCCCGCTGGACGACAACGACCCCTATTCGCAGGCACACGACCCTCGTTACGCCAACGTTGAGAACGCTCCCCGCACCGAGTGCCTCAAGGACGTTCTGGGCCGTATGCTCCCCTACTGGGAGTCGGACATCAAGCCCGACCTGGCAGCAGGCAAGACCGTTCTGGTGGCAGCGCACGGTAACTCCCTGCGCTCGCTGGTGAAGCACCTCGAGGGTATCTCCGACGAGGACATCGCCGGCCTGAACATCCCGACCGGTATCCCGCTGTACTACGAGCTGGATGAGAACTTCAAGCCCACTAAGGCTGGCGAGTACCTCGATCCCGAGGCCGCTAAGGACGCCATCGCAGCCGTGGCAAACCAGGGTAAGTAATTACCTCTCGCGAGGTTCGCTCTGCAGAGCGCCCGCGTGATTATGAGCCGCTCACCGTTTCGGTGGGCGGCTCATTGCGTGGGCCGACCTCTTGGGTGGGCGGCTGTTCAATATACTTGTGGAAGATACCCACGCAGGAGGAGAACGTATGGATGCCGGTCTGATCGCCTTCATCGCGGGCATGATAGGTCTGCTGGTCGGCGTCCTGAGCATGAACGCGGTGGCCCGTAGTGAGCGTGAGCGTGAGCGTAGCCTCGTATCCGCACCGACGCTGCGTGACGGTGCGGCTCAGGTACTGGCGGTGATTGGCCGCGCCTACCTGGTCATCGACGAGGTGGGGGGAGTGGTTCAGGCCTCGCCGGGCGCCTACGCGATGGGCCTGGTGCGCGGGCATACGGTCACCTCGCCCGAGCTGGCTAGCATGATTCGCACGGTGCGCCACCGCGGCATTTTTGCCGAGCAAAGCTTTGAGATTGACCGCGGCGAGAGCGAGGCACTGGTCCTGGATGTTCGCGTGGCCTCCCTGGGCGACGAATACATCCTGGTGCTTGCCGACGACCGCACCGAAATTTCTCGCGTGCAACGCATGCGTAACGACTTCGTGGCGAACGTGTCGCACGAGCTGAAGACACCCGTGGGCGCGGTGAGCCTACTCGCGGAGGCGATTGAGCAGGCTAGCGATGACCCGGAGGCGATTGAGTACTTCGTGGGCCGCCTGCACAAGGAGACGCGCCGCCTCTCCGCGCTGGTGCGCGACATTATCGAGCTCTCACGATTGCAGTCGACCGACGTGATTGCCCGTGGCGGCCCGGTGTCCGTGCCCACCCTGGTGGCGGACGCGATGGACCGCTCCCACCTGGCTGCCGAGGAGAAGGACATTCAGGTTTCCAGCCGCATTGAGGACGCCCCCGAGGTGTACGGCGACGCCGAGCTTCTGGGTATGGCCGTGCAGAACCTGGTGGAGAACGCGATTCGCTACTCGCCCGAACATACGAAGGTGGACATTCTGGTGCACCGCGTGGCCGATCAGCTGCTCATTGAGGTGTCGGATCAGGGGGTGGGTATTCCCGAGGATGAGCAGAAGCGCATCTTCGAGCGTTTTTACCGGGTGGACCCGGCTCGCTCTCGTCAGACCGGCGGCACGGGCCTGGGCCTGAGCATCGTGAAGCATGTGATGACTCAGCACGGCGGCAGTGTGACGGTGCGTTCGATGCCGCAGGAGGGCTCGACGTTCACGTTGGCCCTGCCGCTGACCGAGGCGCCGGAGGCACCGCTCACAGTGTAGTGTTAGCGGTATAGGTTTTATGGGAATCAAGGATAAAGTATGACGAAAATTCTGATTGTTGAGGACGAAGAGGCCCTGTCGGATCCCCTGGCCTTCCTGCTGGGGCGTGAGGGTTTTCAGACGGTTGTGGTGGACAATGGCCTGGACGCGCTGCCCACCTTCGAACGCGAGGGTGCCGACCTGGTGCTACTGGACGTGATGCTTCCCGGCATGCCCGGCACGGAGGTGTGCCGTAAGCTCCGTGAGGTGTCCTCGGTACCGATTATCATGCTGACCGCCAAGGACTCCGAGCTGGATAAGGTGTTTGGCCTTGAGCTGGGCGCCGATGACTACGTGACGAAGCCGTACTCGGCGCGCGAGCTGATTGCACGCATCCGCGCGGTGCTGCGCCGCCGTTCCGCCGAGCCCGACATGCCGATGGACGCGGTTCTTACGGGCGGCCCCGTGCGCATGGACATCGATCGCCACGTGGTGACGGTCAACGGCGAGGAAGTACCCATGCCGCTGAAGGAATTCGAGCTGCTGGAGATTCTGCTGCGCAACGTTGGTCGCGTGATGACGCGCGGACAGCTGATTGAGCGTGTGTGGGGCGCGGACTACGTGGGTGACACGAAGACCCTGGACGTGCACATTAAGCGCCTGCGTTCCAAGATTGAGCCGGATTCTTCGGCACCGCGCTACGTGGTGACGGTTCGCGGCCTGGGCTATAAGTTCGAGAATTAGCGTCGAGCCGAGGAGAGTACGTATGAGCTTTACCGCTGATTCCGTGACCGCCGAGGCCAACGCACAGAACCGCTTCGTGCAGAACCAGCCCGCGCAGAACCGGCAGAGCAAAGACCCCTCGCGCGTGGCCATTATCGTGCTGGGTGCAGGTTCGGGAACGCGCCTGGGCGAGCCGATTCCGAAGGCCGCGGTCCGCGTGCAGGGGCGTACGCTACTCGACCATGCCCTGCAGGGCGCCCGCGAGTCGCGGATTGCCGAGCACGTGGTGGTGACGGTGCCCGCCGGGTGCGAGAGCCTCTGCCCGGAGCTCCTTGAGGACGCGCACCGCGCCGAGGCGCTGGTGACGGTCGGCGGTGACACTCGCACCGCATCGGTGGTGGCGGCTCTTGACGCGCTTCGCGAGGCCGAGATCGCGGTGGATTACGTACTGATTCACGATTGTGCCCGCTCTTTCACCCCGCCGGAGGTGTACCACCGCGTGCTGGAGGGCCTGGGCACCCGCGTTGCCGCGAGGACGGTGCGCGCGGTTATTCCGGTGTTGCCGGTGGTCGATACCATCAAGACGGTGGATGCCTCCGCGGTGGTTACTGGAACCCCGGCTCGCTCGAGCATGCGCGCCGTACAAACCCCGCAGGGATTCGAGGTGGCGGCGCTACTGGCGGCTCATGAGCGTAGCCGAGCCCTGCCTCCCGAGGAAGCCGAGCTGCTGACCGATGACGCGATGGCGATGGAGGCGGCCGGCGAACCGGTGCTGACGGTGGCCGGGCACGAGGACGCCTTTAAAGTGACCACCCCCATGGATCTGAAGGTGGCGCGGGCGCTCTTTGGCGGAACGCGCCCCTGAGTATCCCCTCTTCTTCTGTCTAATATCTATTGAGCGAAGGACCCATCATGACTGTTATTCCGCGCGTCGGCACCGGCGTTGACGTTCACGCTTTTGGCCCGGAGGGCACGCCCCTGCACATCGCCGGCCTGCACTGGCCGGGGGAGCGGGGCCTGAGCGGCCACTCCGATGGCGACGTGGTGGCCCATGCTGCCGCGGATGCGCTCTTCGCCGCCTCTGGCACGGGGGACTTGGGTTCGAACTTTGGTGTGGACCGCCCGGATATGAAGGGCGCCTCGGGTGTTCGTATTCTTTCGGAGGCCGTGGCGATTGTGCGTGCGGCCGGTTTCGAGATCGGCAATGTGAGCGTTCAGCTGATTGGTAACCGCCCGAAGTTCTCGCCGCGCCGTGAGGATGCGAACCGCGTGCTCAGTGAGGCGGCGGGTGCCCCGGTGACGGTGATTGCGACGACTACCGACGGTTTGGGTTTGACCGGTCGCGGGGAGGGCGTGGCGGCGATTGCGATGGCTCTGGTGTATGAGCGCCACTAGGCCTCTGCCCGGCTTGACCCATTCCGTAACCTATCGCCCCGGTGCCTGGACCGACCCCGTAAAATGAGAGTGTGACTATGCGTTTTTATGATTCAGCTTCCGCGACTATCCGCGAGTTTGAGCCCGTCGTGCCCGGTGAGGCGCGTATCTATTATTGTGGTGCTACGGTGCAGGGTGAACCGCATCTGGGCCACATCCGTTCGGCGTTGGTTTTTGACCAGTTGAGCCGTTGGATGCGTTACCGCGGTTTGAAGGTGACGACGGTCCGCAATGTCACTGATATTGATGACAAGATTTTGGCGAAGTCTGCTGATTCTATGGAGCCCGGTTTTGAGGGTGAGTTCCCGAATGAGCAGTGGTGGGCGCTCGCGTACCGTTTTGAGAAGGTTTTTGCTCAGGCGTATGCGGCGTTGGGTATTGATCCGCCGACCTATGAGCCGCGCGCGACCGGTCATATTCCCGAGATGTTTGCTCTGATTCAGCGCCTGATTGACCGCGGCCACGCCTACCCGGCGCTGGATGACTCGGGTGACGTGTACTTTGACGTGCGTTCCTGGGAGAAATACGGCTCGCTGACCAACCAGAGCATTGACGATATGCAGGATTCGGCGGATGCCGATCCGCGCGGTAAGCGCGACCCTCGTGATTTTGCGCTGTGGAAGGGCTATAAGGAGGGCGAGCCGCTGACCGCTTCGTGGGAGTCCCCGTGGGGTCGCGGCCGTCCGGGCTGGCACCTGGAGTGCTCGGCGATGGCTGGTAAGTATTTGGGTTCGCGTTTCGATATTCACGGTGGCGGTTTGGATTTGCGCTTCCCGCATCACGAGAACGAGCTGGCCCAGTCGACCGCGGCCGGCGATGATTTCGCGAACTTCTGGATGCACAACGGCATGGTCACCTACGAGGGTGAGAAGATGTCGAAGTCTATCGGTAATACGATTTCGCCGGCGCAGATGCTGGAAATGGCCCGTCCGCTGGTGGTTCGCTACTACCTAGGTAGCGCGCATTACCGTTCGGTGCTGGACTATCGCCCATCTTCTCTGCAGGAGGCGGCAACGGCTATTGAGCGTGTTGAATCGTTCCTGGCCGCAACTCAGGATTTGCTGAAGCCCGACCGCGAGGTGCCCGAGGCTTTCGCCGAGGCGATGGATGACGATATGAACATTCCTCGTGCCCTGGCGGTTCTGCATGAGCAGACTCGCGCGGGTAATGCAGCGCTCGCTGCCGGTGAGGACGCTTCGGAGGCCGCTAATGCCGTGATGGCTATGGCTGAGGTGCTGGGCCTGGCGCAGCTGATGAGCTTTAACGCTGAGGGCGCCTCGGATGCCGAGCATGAGGCTCTGGACTCCCTGATTCAGGCGGTTCTGGCGGAGCGTGCGGATGCGCGTGCCCAGAAGGATTGGGCTAAGGCCGATGCGATGCGCGACCTGCTGTTCTCCGCGGGTGTGAAGGTGCGTGACGGCGCTGAGGGTTCGAGCTGGAGCATTGCGTAGGTTGGTGGCGTGCCCCGCGTTCTGCGTTGGGGGCTTAGGCGTTGCGGGTCTTTTCGCGTAGACTCGTATTCATTATTTTGACGAAGGAAGAGAAGAATGGCTAAGGCAGGTTCGCGCCCGGGCGCTACCGGCAAGAAGAAGGGTGCTACTAAGGGCACCGGCGGTCACGGCCGTAAGGCCCTTGAGGGCAGGGGCCCGACTCCGAAGGCTGAGGATCGCGTTTACCACAAGGCGTACAAGATGAAGCGTGCGGCTGAGCGTCGTGCGGCGACCGGTACGAACCGTAAGTTCCAGACTCGTTTGGGCGGTAAGCGCGCCAGCGATGAGCTGGTGACGGGTCGTAACGCGGTGCTGGAGGCGCTGCGTACCGAGATTCCCTCGAAGCACCTGTATATTATGAGCCGCATTGAGGTGGATGACCGCGTTCGCGAGATCATGACGATTGCGAATAAGCGCAACATCCCGATGCTGGAGATTCCGCGTAGCGAGCTGGATCGTCTGACCGATGGTGCGGTGCACCAGGGCGTGGCGATGCAGATTCCGCCGTACAAGTACCCGGATGCTACCGATCTGGTGCTGGATACGATGGAGCGCTGGCACTCGGGTAAGCTGTCGACTCCGCCGCTGTTCGTGGCGCTGGATGGCATTACCGATCCCCGTAACCTGGGTGCGATTATTCGTAGCGTGTCGGCGTTTAGCGGTGACGGCGTGATTATTCCCGAGCGTCGTTCGGCTGCGGTGACCGCGGGTGCGTGGAAGACCAGTGCCGGTGCGGCTGCTCGTATTCCCGTTGCAATGGCGACTAACCTGACTCGTGTGATTCAGCAGGCTAAGGAGCAGGGCATCTTTGTGATTGGTCTGGATGGCGGTGGCGATATTGAGCTGCCGGCTCTGGAGCTTGCGAACGAGCCGCTGTGCGTGGTGGTTGGTTCGGAGGGCAAGGGCCTGTCCCGCCTGGTGACTGAGAACTGCGATCAGATTGTGTCGATTCCGATTGATTCGGCGATGGAGTCGCTGAACGCGGCGATGGCTGTGGGCATCACTCTGTACGATGTGTCCCGTCGTCGTGCGGTGGCTGCCGAGTAGGTTGTCGCGATAACCGTTCTGTAGGTTTATGAACGTAAGAGGGGAAGGCGTCCCGTGAGGGGCGCCCTCCCCCTTTGCTCTTGATGGCGGGTACGCCAGGGAACCGGGTCAGGGAACTGGTCGAGGAGCGGAAACGTAAGGATGCAGGGGAGGGGCGGTAGCCCCTTCCCCCATCTTTTCTTCGTTTCGGGGCCTTTTGCGTTTCCGTAGGGGGTTTCCGGAGTGATTTTTGGGGGATTTTCGGGCTTTCGTGGGGATTTTTAAGATTTTTTCGAAGATTTTTTGAGGCCTTTACCCCGCATTGACTAGGGGTTTTGTCCCACTGTTCAGGTCAGAATGAACCTAAACCCCCTTATTTGTGTTCTACTTCACCCGTATTCGGGTTGCGGGCCCGTACTCGGGTCTGTATAGTTGTATGAGTCGCCGC
>NZ_KV830886.1:0-10954 GCF_001836905.1 Rothia sp. HMSC062F03
AAGACGTCAGGTAAAGCTTAAGGGCCTGACTCCGGTAGAGTACCGGGATCAGGCCCTTGAGGTAGCCGTGTAATGGTTACTATTTAATGCGTCCAAGTTTCGGGGCGCAGTTCAGAGTTGAGCGGGGGCTCTTTCACATCGTGCTACGGGGTTGGGTTCTCAACGCCCTGTGTGTTGTCGTGCTGCGTCGTGCTGATATGTTGTCGTGCTATTGGTGGGATTCGTCGGTATTTGGCCGGAATCCCAACCACCTCTAGGACGGTGTGCCGACCCTAGCGGGCCGATTCGTTCTGCGTTTCTTCTTCTCGCAGGGCCAGGGTGCAATCGGGGCAGTAGCCGGTCACCTCGACCACGTGCTCGAGCTCCGAGAAGCCGTACTTCTTGCCCATGGTCAGTGCCCAATCCTCGAAATCGGGAGCTTCCAGCTCGATGGCGGTGCCGCATCGGCGGCAGAGCAGGTGGTGGTGGTGTTCCTTGGCCCGGCAGTGGCGGTACAGGGTTTCGCCATCAACGCCCTTGACCGAGTCGAGTTCGCCGGCGTTGGCCAGCGACTGCAGCACACGGTAGGTGGTTGCGAGGGAGACCTGTTCCTTGCGGTTTGCGAGAGTGAGGTGCAGATCCTGTGCCGAAATAAAATCGCCGAGCTCTTCCATCGTGGCCTTGATGATGCGGCGCTGACGTGTGTTGCGAGCTTCGGCGGGCTTCGTAATTCTCCGAACGGGAATATGAGTGTCCATTGATGAACCTTTCGGAGCGGATAACCGCCCCCAATAGTCACGGTCGATCTTGTGTAAAGAACTGTACACTAAAGCCACATAGAAAGCCTCTGATTTGCACTTTGTCTCAAAAAGTGAAGTTTTTTGGGATAAGAAGAGAGCTGCAAGAGTAAACTGAAACACATGAAGCTAACGAAGTACACCCACTCCAGCGTCCGCATCGAGAACGACGGACACGTCCTGGCGATTGACCCCGGTAATTTTTCCCCCGAGGGAGAGCACGCCGAGGCCCTGCAGGGCGCGGAGTACCTGTTCATTACCCACGCCCACCCCGACCACTTTCACGCCCCCTCGGTACTGCCGATTATTGCCCAGCGCATCGCAGAGGGTAACCCTCTGAAGATTTGGACCGTTCCCGATGTCGCCAAGGTCATTCTGGAAGCCTCTCCCGAGGCTGAGGTGACCGTTGTGGAGGCGGATACCGAGTTCGCCATCCCCGGCTTCGACGTGAAGACCTTCGGCGGTCAGCACGCCCTGATTCATCCGCTGATTCCCGTAATCCGCAACGTCGGCTACCTGTTCAACAACAGCCTGTACCACCCGGGTGACTCCCTCGTTGTGCCCCACCGTGTGAAGGCGCAGACCGTTCTGGTACCGATTCACGCGCCCTGGTCGAAGGTTCAGGAAGTCATTGATTTTGTGATTGCAACCGGCGCGCAGCGCGTGGTCCCGATTCACAACGGCATGATTAACGCCAACGGTACCGGCATTATCGAGGGGCTGGTGACGAACTTCGGTGGCAAGTACGGTACCGAGCTGAAGCACCTGAACCCCGGCGAGAGCATTGAGGTTGAGGACTAACCCTCATCCCCGTACTACCCGTTCTGCCGCTCACACGTTCACCGCGTGGGCGGCGGAATAACATCAAAGGAGATAGCATGAGCACGATTTTTACCAAGATTATTGACGGCGAGATTCCCGGCCGATTCGTCTGGAAGGACGATCAGTGCGTGGCGTTCATGGACATCATGCCCCAGTCGGAAGGTCACCTGCTGGTGGTTCCCCGCGCCGAGATTGACCGCTGGCCCGACCTGCCCGAAGACCTGGCCGCGCACCTGTTCTCCGTGGCGCACAAGATTTCCGGCGCCCTGGACGACGCCTTCGATAAGGACCGAGTCGCGCTCATGATTGCCGGCTTCGACGTGCCGCACACCCACATCCACCTGTTCCCCGCGGACGGCATGGCTGAGTACGACCCCGCCAACGCCAAGAAGGATGCCACCGCCGAAGAGCTGGATGCGGCCGCCGAGAAGGTACGTGCCGCCCTGCGCGAGCGCGGCCACGGCGAGTTCGTGCCGGAGGCGTAAGCGCCCTTTACAGCGCATATAAACACGACAGCGCGTATAAACACGAAGGAGCCGCCCTCTACAGTTCTGTAGAGGGCGGCTCCTTCGTTAATATATCCCGTTGCTATATCCCGGAGGGAAAGAAGCTTAGTGCTTTTCAGCCTTGGAGATCTGTTCAGCCAGGTCCTCGGGGGAGAGGTTAGCGGAGGAGAACTCGGGGGTTAGCGGCAGGTGCAGCTGCAGGCCGGTACCGGGGCAAATTTCGACCTTTGCCGAACGCAACTTGAAGTCGACCACGTGGCCGCCCTGAACGCGCTCATCATCGATAAAGTGGGCGTGGCAACCGGGCACCGAGATACCCTGCTCGTAGATCGGGGTGCGGAAGCCAACAATCGTGCCGGTCACGTTATCGAACTGGACAATGTCCTCGTTCTCGGTGGCCGCAACCATCTTCGGGTAGGGCTTCTCCTGCTTGATGACGGTGCGGGTGCGGACCCATTCGAACTCGCCGTAAATCTTGATGGCGTACATGTAGTTCTTGGAGACGGTGAAGTCATCCAGAATCTGCGAGGCAGACTTACGGAGCAGGTTCTGCGGTAGTTCGCGCTTGATCATGGGCACGAAGTTGGTGACCACGGCGTAGGGGGTCTGCTGGCGCAGGTCGGGCAGGGATACGGAGCCGTCGTGACGCACCTGGTAGCAGACGCCGTCGAGGACGACCATTTCGCCGTCGAGGCCGTTGAAGGTACCCACGCCAAAGTTGCCGTGGCTCAGGAGCTCACCGATGGTCATTTCGCCATCGTAGATACCGTCCAGCAGCTGGGACATGAGGCCGGTCTGAAAAACTTCGTTACGAAAAACGGTTTCACCGTTTAGGATGGTCGGCTGATATGCCATGGTATTTCTCCTCGTTGACAGTTGATACGCGGCGTCAGACGGGTCGGTCGGTCATCGGCGATGCTCGCCCAGGGATGCGTGAGAGTGCTTTGGGAGGGCGGCGGGGAGAACACGGCGTATGGTGTCGTTTCTCGCGGAATTCGTAGGTGCCGCCGGCCGGGCGCGCGCACCTTCTATTTTACTCCTCTTCGCTTTTTGCGTTCAGGAAGGGAGCTCTAACATACATCGTTTGTGCCCGAGTGGACAGAAGTGAGCATAGAAAATGCTGGCGCCCCTCCCGGTTGCACGACGTAAGTAGGAGGAGCGCCAGCACCTTTAGGTTAATCCTTAGAGTCGCTCTAAGCGCAAGTCACAGGCTTGAACCAGGGATAACGATTCAGCACGCGGGGCCTCGCGAATTCCCAAAACCTTATAACCTGAACGGGTGACAGATGCCGCGGCGCACGCGAATCGCATCAGGGCCGGTAGGGGGGCGGGTTAAACGACTGTTCCCCGCGCACCTCACGGGTGTGCGGGGAACAGCTACAGGCTAGCTACTGAAATAGGGTAGCTCTTAGACGCCGTAGTACAGCTGGTACTCGAGCGGGTGCGGAATCAGCGAGAGGGGCTCCAGCTCGTTCTTACGCTTGTAATCAATCCAAGCCTGAATCAGATCCTCGGTGAACACGCCACCCTCGAGCAGGAAGTCGTGGTCAGCCTCGAGAGCTTCCAGAGCGGCCTCCAGGTTAGCGGGAGCCTTCTTGATGTCCTTGGCTTCCTCGGCGGGCAGCTCGTACAGGTCCTTGTCAATCGGGGCGGGCGGCTCGATGCGGTTGCGGATGCCGTCCAGACCAGCCATCAGCTGAGCTGCAAACGCGAAGTAGGGGTTAGCCGAGGGGTCGGGCGCGCGGAACTCGAGGCGCTTAGCCTTCGGGTTGGTGCCGGTAATCGGAATACGGATACCTGCCGAACGGTTACCCTGCGAGTACACCATGTTCACAGGAGCCTCGTAGCCGGGAACCAGACGCTTGTAGGAGTTCACGGTCGGGTTGGTGAAGGCCAGAACAGCGGAGGAGTGCTCAATCAGACCGCCGATGTACCAGCGAGCGATGTCGGAGAGGTTGGCGTAGCCGCGCTCGTCGTAGAAGAGGGGCTCACCGTTCTGCCACAGCGACTGGTGGCAGTGCATACCCGAACCGTTATCGCCGAAGACGGGCTTGGGCATGAAGGTCACGGACTTGCCCCAGGCATCTGCGGTGCCCTTGATAACGTACTTGAACTTCAGCAGATCGTCAGCGGCCTTGGTCAGGGTGTCGAACTTGTAGTTGATCTCTGCCTGGCCGGCTGCGCCCACCTCGTGGTGGCTACGCTCGACCTCGAGGCCAACCTCGTCCAGAGCCACGCACATTGCGTCACGCAGGTCAGCCTGCTTGTCGACGGGGGAGACGGGGAAGTAACCGCCCTTGACGGGGGTCTTGTTGCCCAGGTTGCCGCCCTCTTCCTTACGGCCGGTGTT
Source organism: Rothia sp. HMSC062F03 (assembly GCF_001836905.1). Taxonomy (NCBI): domain Bacteria; kingdom Bacillati; phylum Actinomycetota; class Actinomycetes; order Micrococcales; family Micrococcaceae; genus Rothia; species Rothia sp. HMSC062F03. The sequence goes on from NZ_KV830886.1 coordinate 4,455, forward strand.
CCAGGGAGCCTCGTCAGAGTCAATCTTGTAGAACACGGAGTTCGGCTCGACCTGGTAGCGCACATCCTCGAAGACGAAGAACTCAGCCTCGGAGGCGAAGAACGCGGTGTCTGCAATGCCGGTGGACTGCAGGTATGCCTCGGCGCGCTCGGCAACGCCGCGGGGATCGCGGTGGTAGGGCTCGCCGGTACGGGGGTTCACGATGGAGCAGATGATGACCAGGGTCTTCTCAATGCGGAAGGGGTCAACGTATGCGGACTGAACGTCGGGAATCAGCTGCATGTCAGACTCAGCAATACCCTGGAAGCCGCGAATGGAGGAACCATCAAAAAGCTGGCCATTGACGAAGAAATCGTCATCAATCGCCTTGGCGGGCAGGTTGAAGTGCTGCTGCACGCCGGGCATGTCGGTAAATCGAATGTCGACGAAGACTACTTCTTCGTTCTTAATGAAATCGAGGACTTCCTGGGGGCTGGTAAACATGAGGACTGCTCCTTGTTTGATTGAGTGCGGAGGAGGAATAGTAACCCGCCGCGACACCTCAACCTGTTTGTCTAGTGTCGGTTTCGGGCGAATCACGAATCACCCGGACATATCCAGCATAGTAGGTATTTTTTTCGGGTGCATGACTAACGTGTTTCGTCAATGTTACAAATTTAGGAAACAGGTAACATCTCTGTTTTTTCTGTGTCTCATCTTTCACGCCCGGCGGCAACGGAACGCTACCGGCAATAACGACCCCGGGTACGACGAAGGCCCCGACCCTCCGCGGGGAGAGGTCGGGGCCTAGCATTGCCTAGCGGCCGCGCATCGCGCGACGATCGGGGCGCGCACGCATCGGGTCGACGCCCTTGGGCAGACCGTTCATCGGGTTGCGCATGTGGTTCAGGGTCTTCAGACGACCACCCACCGCCTGCACTTCCTGCTGGGTCAGAGCCTTGGGCAGCTTGTTCATGGTCTTCACGACATCCTTGAGCTCCACCTGGCCCTCATCGTGGCCGGTCTCAATCACGTGCACGGGCACGCCGGGAGCCACACGGTTCAGGTGCTTCTTCTCGGTGTTCACCAGGACATTCACGCGGCTGTGGGGACCTTCGGTCACCAGCACGATGCCGGGGCGGCCCAGCGCACGGAACACCATATCCTGGTTGCGGTTAGCGGCCACCGGCTGCTCCTCAACCTGCCAGCCGCGACGCACCGAGTTCATGGCTGCACCGCTTCGGCCGGGCTGACCCTCAATCTGCGAGAAGGCGGCGGCCTCCGCGCGACGGCTCAGAATCAGCATAGCCACAACGGCGGCGGCACCCAGACCCAGAATAAGGAAGGTAATCCAGTTACCCAGGGCAACGCCGATGAGGATAAAGACCAGGAGAGTGCCCAGGGCGGCCAGGCTCAGAATCCAACCAATATTCGGGTCGGATTTCTTGGTCATCTGGTAGACCTGCTTCATCTGGGCGAAGGTGCCCGGAGTGCGTTCCTTCTTCTTTTTCTTCTCTTCGCGCTTATCTGCCACGATTCTTCCTCGGTGGTTCTTCCGCGGTCCCGAGGCGCCTCAAACGCTCACGGAACCATAGTGACGTAACGATGCAGTGTGCCTGCAATTTATCTAGTTTACCCTACCCGCACAATGGCCGGGGCATAAGGGAAGGCTCCCCGAACACCAGCTGAATACCGGTTTGGGGAGCCTCCACGCTTCAGACGGAATCCGAAACGGCTTAGTAGCCCGCAGCCACCAGAGAGGAGGCTTCCTGCAGAGCAGCGCCCTCACTCTCGATGTGAGCCAGGTTCTCGGGGATGGGGTAGCCGTTCTTGCGCATCGCGCGAGCCCACAGGCGACCCGCGCGGTAGGAAGAACGAACCATCGGGCCGGCCATAACGCCGGCGAAGCCAATCTCCTCAGCCATGTTTGCGAAGTCCACGAACTGCTGCGGCTTCACCCAACGCTCGATGGGGTGGAAGAGCGGGCCGGGGCGCAGGTACTGGGTGAGGGTAATGATGTCACAGCCGGCATCGTGCAGGTCGCACAGCGCCTCGTAAATCTCGTCGTCGGTCTCGCCCATGCCCAGAATCAGGTTGGATTTGGTGACCATGCCGCCTTCCTTAGCCTGGGTGATGACATCCAGGGAACGCTCGTAACGGAACGCCGGGCGAATCTGGCGGAAGATACGGGGAACGGTCTCCAGGTTGTGGGCGAACACCTCGGGCTTCGCGTCAATCACCTTCTGGACGTGCTCGGGAACACCCTTGAAGTCGGGGACGAGCATCTCGACGCCGGTGTTCGGGCACATCTTGTGAATCTGGCGGGTGGTCTCTGCGTACAGCCACGCACCGCCGTCTTCCAGATCGTCACGGGCCACGCCGGTCACGGTAGCGTAGCGCAGACCCATGACCTTCACGTTCTTTGCCACCTTGAAAGGCTCAGCGTAGTCCACAGCGACGGGCTTACCGGTCGCAATGTTGCAGAAGTCGCAACGACGGGTGCACTCGGAGCCACCAATCAGGTAGGTTGCCTCACGGTCCTCCCAGCACTCGTAGATGTTGGGGCAGCCGGCCTCTTCACACACGGTGTGCAGACCCTGGCCACGAGCCAGCTCGCGCATCTCGTTGTACTCGGGGCCGACAATGGCCTTGGTCTTAATCCAGTGAGGCTTCTTCTCGATGGGAGTCTCGGCGTTGCGAGCCTCCACGCGCAGCAGCTTGCGTCCGTCAGGCTTGGTGCTCAAAGGTCTTCTCCTTGGGTTCGACGTGCCCTCTGCTCAATCGGGCCACGTCCTATTCTACGCCCGGTGCGGCGTAAGTGTAAGTGAGTTTAATATATGACGTATAGGTGACGAACCGGCCGCTTAGGCGCTGACCGGCTCGAAGGATTCGGCCAGGCGGTCCTGGTACTTCACCAGCTCGGCCTCCAGCGGCTCCAGGATTTCGGCGGGGGTAACGGTGCGACCCAGCTGCTCAGAAATCGAGGTGACGCCCGCATCGCTAATGCCGCAGGGGATGAACTGAGCGAAGGGCTCAAGATCGTTGCAGCAGTTGATGGCGAAGCCGTGCATGGTGGTGTTACGCGAAACGCGCATGCCCAGGGCGGCGATCTTCTTATCCTGGGTCTTGCCATCGCCCAGAATCCACACACCGCTGCGGCCCTCGACGCGCTCACCCTTGATACCCAGGCCCGCCAGGACGTTGATGATAATCTCCTCGACAATGCGCACGTAGGCCACCACGTCGATGGGTTCGGGTAGGCGAAGGATGGGGTAGGCGGTCAGCTGGCCCGGACCGTGCCAGGTGAGCTTGCCGCCGCGGTCAATCTTGACGACCGGGGTGGATTTGTCTGCGGGGTACTCGTGGTCTTCGGTGCGCTTTCCGGCCGTGATGACAGGCTCGTGCTCCAGTAGAAGAATGGTGTTCTGGCGGGTGCGGTTAGCCACCTCATCATGGATGCGGTACTGGTCCTCGAGGCACTCGACATAGTTCACATAGTTCGGGGCGAAGCCCACTCGTTCAATAGTCACAGACATACCTCTACTTTAGACCCGCGGATGAGCTGATGAAAATTAGTTCGCCCTGAATCATATGATGAGCGAACACGGGGTGACACAATACCTTGTGTACTGGTAGGTGAGCGGTGCTGAAGACTAGGGCTCAGAGGTTTAATTTTATCTTTGGGTATTTAATGAAATTATTTAGTGTAATTTGATAGTATTAAGCCATGAATAACGATGAAGTATTCCCGCTCGAAACCATCGGAAACCCCGCCGTGGGCACCCTGAACATTGTCGATTGTCCCTTAGAGATGCGCGTCGAACCGGCTCTGCGCCCGGGGCGCTACACTCGGCGCATCTTCAAGATCCCGGGGAAATCGATAACCCCGAGGCCCGCAAACGGTCCAGGACTCGCGCGGCTCTGCGGGATGAGCGGCCCCTCGGGCGAGGACAACACGGTGAGCCTCTACTACGAACCGCTTGATGCGGGAACCCTGGACCGGCTGCTGGCCCTGCGCCCGCTAGAAATCGAAGAGCTCGTGACCCTGGCCCGCTCCCTGCACGAGGCCATCGAGACCCTGCGCGAAGCGGGGGAGCGGTACGGAGTAATCTCCGCCGAGTACGTGGGACTCACGGCCGGAGGCAAGCCCCGACTGCTGCTCCCGGAGAGCTCCTTTATTGCTGCGGAACCCGCTCCCCAAAAGAACGCAGAACCCACAAGCTACGCGTGGGCGGGCGAGTACGTGCGCTCCGCCGCAGCCCTGCTATGGCGCGCCGCCTGCGGGCACGACCCCGAACCGGCCGAGGCCCGCGTGCCCCTCAGTCTGCGCCTCGGCCCCGGAACAAAAACCGAAGCCGACCGGGGCGCCGATTGGAGCACCGACCGGGCCCGAAACCTCGGCCGTGCCCTCGAGTACCTGCTGGATGCCCCCGCCGCCCGGCTGGCCCGCATCGGTCTGAACCCCGTGCTTGATCTTGACCTCGACTCCAGGCCCATTAACGTGTACCTCAGCTGCTCCGAACGGGCCCGGATGCTGATTCCCGCCGCTCCGGAACGAGAGGATAGTGCGCGGGACACCCCGCTCGAGAAGACCCGAGAAAAGGTCCGCAAGTTCTTAGAAACCCGCGGGATGGTGACACAACGCGGAAAGTTGGGGAGGCACACCCCCGGGAGAGCCCGCCCACCCGCTACCCACCTCGCCCGACGGCTCGTAAACGCCGACACGGGAGCTGACAAGAAAATCGCCAAAGGCCTGCGGCTTAACACCCCGATGCGGCTCGGGGCCACCGCGCTGACCCTGGCCGCGCTTGCGACCTCTGCCGGCATGCTGACTCTCAACGGGGGAGAGGTAGAAGCCTCGGCTCAGGTGCACGCCGCCTCCGGTGAATCCCCCACGGCACGCGATGCTCCCGACGTATCGGCGGCGGGGGAAGAGGTGCGCGAAAACCCAGAGGCGGTGCTGAGGGCTCTTCTCGACCAGCGCAACCGCGAACGCCGCGCCCGAGGCGGCGCCGAGCTCATTCTCGAAAGCATCGAAGATTCCGCCGGAGGCGGGGAAGACCTGCGCATCGTCGCGGTGGTTTCGGCATCGGGATACCGGCCCAGCGCTGAGGAGAAGCAGGCCCGCAAACTCAGCGAAGAAAATGGGATCACCCGCCAAAAAGTTATTTTCGAACTGCACCGTGGAGAGCAAGGCTGGGAAATCGTCCGCGCCGAACCCGTATAACCGCGGCTTTGCGGGGATACAAAAGCGGCGGCCCCACCCACCGAAGTGGATGGGGCCGCCGCTTTTACGCGCCTCCGGAAAAACCGGGGGAGCTACGCTCGGTTACCCGTCAGGGTATCGCCACAAGGAAACTTCCTTGAGCCTGTGCAGGTCTTAGAGACCCAGCTCGGACTCGAAGTTTGCCTCCTCCAGGCGGGTCTTGACGGTGCGCAGGAAGCGACCTGCGTCTGCACCGTCGACCACTCGGTGGTCGTAGGTGAGGGACAGGTAGCACATGGAGCGGATAGCGATAACGTCGTTACCGTCTGCATCCTGGATAACCATGGGGCGCTTCACGATCGAACCGGTACCGAGGATTGCAACGTTCGGCTGGTTGATGATCGGGGTGTCGAACAGTGCACCGAAGGAACCAATGTTGGTGATGGTGAAGGTCGAACCCGACAGCTCCTCGGGGGAGATGTCGCCGGTACGTGCGCGGCCACCCAGGTCGGCGATAGCCTTTGCCAGGCCAGCAATGCCCAGGTCGGAAGCGTTCTTGATGACGGGAACCAGCAGACCCTTGGGGGTGTCCACAGCAATAGCGATGTTCTCGGAGCCGTGGTAGGTAATCTGCTTGTAGTCCTCGGTCATGGAAGCGTTCAGAGCGGGGTGCTGCTGCAGAGCCTCAGCGGTTGCCTGGACGAAGAAGGGCAGGAAGGTCAGCTTTGCGCCCTCGCGAGCAACGAAGCCGTCCTTAGCCTTTGCACGCAGCTGGACAACGCGGGTCACGTCAACCTCGGTGACCTGGGTCAGCTGGGTGGAGATGTCCAGAGACTCGCGCATACGCTTTGCGATGACCTGGCGGATGCGTGCGGTCTTCTCGACGGTGCCACGCTTGGGGGAAACCTCGAAGGTGTGCGGTGCCTTTGCGGAACCAGCAGCCGGAGCGGCAGCTGCAGCGGGAGCAGCAGCGGCGGGAGCAGCGGAACCCTTAGCGGCGATAGCAGCCTGAACATCCTGCTTGCGGATGCGGCCACCAACACCGGTGCCCTTCACGGTGGACAGGTCGATGCCGTTGTCCTTAGCGAGCTTACGGACCAGCGGGGTCACGTATGCCTCACCCTCAGCAGCTGCCGGAGCGGCAGGTGCGGCGGGAGCTGCGGGAGCTGCGGGAGCCGGAGCGGCGGGAGCAGCAGCAGCGGAAGCGTCACCGATGATAGCCAGAACCTGGCCAACCTCTGCGTCCTCATCCTCGGGGATGCGGATCTCGAGCAGGGTACCTGCAACGGGGGAGGGAACCTCGGTGTCAACCTTG
>NZ_KV830886.1:11054-21813 GCF_001836905.1 Rothia sp. HMSC062F03
AACCTTGTCGGTGGAAACCTCAACCAGGGGCTCGTCAACCTCAACCTGCTCGCCAACTTCCTTCAGCCAGCGGGTCACGGTGCCCTCGGTCACGGACTCGCCCAGTGCGGGCAGCAGGACCTCGGTGCCGGAAGCGGAGCCAGCGGCGGGAGCAGCCGGAGCGGGTGCTGCGGGAGCCTCAGCAGCCGGAGCGGGAGCTGCGGGTGCAGCGGCAGCGGCGGGAGCAGCCGGAGCAGCAGCGCCGGAACCGTCGCCAATGATAGCCAGAGCAGCGCCGACCTCGACGTCCTCGTCCTCGGGGACGAGAATCTGCTCGACAACGCCTGCTACGGGGGAGGGAACCTCGGTGTCAACCTTGTCGGTGGAAACCTCAACCAGGGGTGCGTCAACCTCAATGGTGTCGCCGACCTCTACGAGCCAGCGGGTGACGGTACCCTCGGTCACGGACTCGCCCAGTGCGGGCAGTACTACGGTGTGGGACATAATCTTTCCCGTTCTCCTTGGTGAATGCTTGAACTAGAAAAATGTGGGGCGGCAACCCGGACGCGCGCCCCCGGTTCAGAACCGGGGAGCACGCATCCGGGTGCGGGGCGTTGTTCAGCGGATACGCCCGTCACCGCCTTGACCTGAAAGGTCGTAACTAAGCCGACGCGAAAAACATCAGCCAGTAAAAATATGTGCGCCTGGATTATGCGCTGTGCAGCGGGGTGCCGTTTAGGAGCATTGCTGCCTCACCCAGGGACTCGTTCTGAGTCGGGTGTGCGTGGATGAACTTGGCGACGTCCTCGGGGAATGCTTCCCAAGCAACCCACATCTGAGCCTCACCAATCTGCTCACCCATGCGCTTACCGATGGCGTGAACACCAACGATGGGGCCGTCCTTCTGGCGAACAACCTTGACGATACCGGTGGCGCCCAGGATAGCGGACTTACCGTTACCGGCCAGGTTGTACTCAGCGGTCTCAACGTTGTCAGCGCCGAACTTCTCCTTAGCCTTGGGCTCGGAGTAACCGACGGATGCAATCTCGGGATCGCAGAAGGTGACCTTGGGGATGTTGATGTCTTCAACAACGGTGGGGTTCAGGCCAGCGATTTCCTCGGCAACGAAGATGCCCTGCTGGTAACCGCGGTGAGCCAGCTGAACACCGGGGACGATGTCGCCCACTGCGTAGATGTTGCCCACGCCGGTGTGCAGGCGCTCGTTAGCCAGGACGAAGCCGCGATCCATGGGGATGCCCTGCTCCTCGTAGCCCATGTTTGCGGTGTTCGGGCCACGACCAACAGCGACCAGAACGATGTCAGCCTCGAAGACCTTGCCGTCTGCCAGGGTGACCTTAGCGCCGTTAGTATCCTGCTCGACCTTCTCGAAGAAGGTGCCGGTGTTGAACTTGATGCCGCGCTTCTTGAAGGCACGCTCCAGGACCTTGATGATTGCGGGGTCCTCGTTCGGGACCAGGTGGGGCAGACCCTCAATGATGGTGACGTCCACGCCCATAGCGTTCCACATGGATGCGAACTCGCAACCAATCACGCCGCCGCCGAGCACGATAGCGCTCTTGGGCAGGTAGTCCATCTCCAGAGCCTCGGTGGAGGTCAGGATGCGGCCCTCAATGGGCAGACCGAAGGTCTTGGAGATCGAACCGGAAGCCAGGATGATGTTCTTACCCTTGTACTCCACACCGTTAACGGTGATGGTGTCCTGAGCGGTGAGCTTGCCCTCGCCGGCAATGATCTCGATGCCCTTCATCTTCAGCAGGCCAGCGAGACCCTTGAACTTACCGGAAACGATGCCGTCCTTGTAGTCGCGCACCTTGCCCATCTCGATGGACTGCAGAACAGCGTTGACACCGACCTTGGATGCCTCGCGTGCGTCCTCGGCCAGCTCAGCTGCGTGCAGGTAGGCCTTGGTGGGGATGCAGCCGGTGTGCAGGCAGGTGCCGCCGACCTTTTCCTTCTCAATCAGACCGACGGTGAAGCCCAGCTGGCGTGCGCGAATAGCTGCAGAGTAACCAGCGGAACCGCCGCCGAGGATGAGGATATCGAATTCTTGAGCCACGATATTGCTCCCTTGCATAGTTGGTGGGGTACGACCCCGTGCAATGAGTTCTTACCTTATTGGTAGGTTCCCCGGCACACACAGCAGGCCCGTATCAAAAAGACGCGCGCCCATCCGCGTACGCAGAAAAACACTTAATACAACAATACCCCCGATACCGCCCCTTTAAGTTCACTCAGGGCGGTTTTTAGCCAAATAATCCCGCAAAGAGGCCAAAAAATTCGAGGCGTATAGCATGCTGGACACCCCGTCCGGTCGTTCTCGCACGGGGATGCTGAAAGGCCCGGACGGGAGAAGAAAAGCTCCCTCCCCAACGAACCGAGAAAAGGCGGAAATGACCTCAACGCAGCGCGCGAGGCGCCCCGGCCTGTTCGGCCGAGGCGCCTCGCGCATCCCTATATAACCGTTCAGCAATCAGCGGAAACCCTGCAGAAAGGAAGCCCTCCGCAAGAGTCCCGGCGCCGCCGAACCCTCTACTTGGCGTAGGACTGGATGAAGTTCACCAGGGTTGCGGTACCGAAGCCGGTACCCTCCTTCGGGGTGTAACCGTAGGGTGCCTCTTCGTTGAACGCGGGGCCCGCGATGTCCAGGTGTGCCCACGGAATACCTTCGCCCACGAACTCCTTCAGGAACAGGCCCGCGGTCAGGGCACCGCCGAAACGCGAACCGATGTTCTTAATATCGGCAACCTGCGAGTCCAGGCTCTTGCGCAGGTAAGACTCCAGCGGCATGGGCCAGTAAGCTTCACCGGCGGATGCGCCGGCACCCTGCACGCGCTCGCGAATCTCCTCGTCACCCAGCAGAGCGGCGGTGCGCAGGCCCAGGGCGGCCATAGCGGCACCGGTCAGGGTGGCGATATCCAGAATGACGTCCGGCTTAGCCTCGGAAGCCAGCGCGATACCGTCCGCCATAACCAGGCGACCCTCGGCATCGGTGTTCAGCACCTCAACGGTACGACCATCACGCATGGTGATGACATCCTCGGGGCGCAGGGCGTGGCCGCCGGGCATGTTCTCGGCCAGGCACAGGTAACCGGTCACGGCCACCGGAACCTCCAGCTCAGCGGAGGCCACCACGGCGTTCAGCACGGCTGCGGCACCGGCCATATCGCACTTCATGGTCATCATCGAAGCGGCGGGCTTCAGCGAGTTACCGCCGGAGTCAAAGGTGATACCCTTACCCACCAGAGCCACGTGAGCCTTCGGGTTCTCGGGGACGTACTTCACCACGGCAAGAACAGGCTTGCGGGGAGAACCCTGGCCAACGCCGGCAATACCGCCGAAGCCCTCCTCGACCAGGCGGTCGTAGTGGAAGAGCTCAATCTCAACGTTTGCGTAATCCTCGGCCAGCTCAGCCGCAAACTCACCGAAGGTCTCGGGGTACAGGTGCGACGGGGGCAGGTTCACCAGACGGCGTGCGTCCTTGGTGGTCTCACCCAGGACCAGGGCCTGCACCAGTGCGGGCTCCGCCTCATCGGGATCAATCGAGGAAATAATCAGGACGGACTCAATCTCTTCCTTAATCGAATCCTGGGTCTTGCCGCGCATACCCTCCTCGATGAAGTTACCCAGCACGGCGCCGTGCGCGACGGCCTCAATCTCATCCACGGAGGACAGGCCGAAATCGAAGGCAATCTCCTCGGCGGAACCGGCCAGCTGACGGCTTGCCGAACCAGCGGCATAGCGCAGGGCATCCAGACGCTCCTGACCGGTAGCCTGATCGGAACCCAGACCAGCCAGAGCCACAATGCCGGCACCCGAATCCTCAAGACCCGGCAGACGCAGCAGCTGATCGGGGGCGCCCGAGGCACCCAGCGCCTCCAGCAGCTCGTTGATACCCTCGGCGGAATCCTCAGACAGCGAGTTCGGGGCCAGGTACGGGCCCTCGGAACCCTTCAGAACACCCAGGACCAGAACGTCGGCCTCCAGTGCCTCAAGGTCGGTGCTGTGAATCGACAGGGAAAGAGACATCGTTACTCCTTTGCGTATGTCTTCTTGAAACCATCCCACCCGAAGCTGGCGAACCGTGCGAAACGGTGCCCGTAGAGGCGGGATGCGCCGCGCAAAAGTACGCGGACTACCCGTTTCTACTCTACCGGATGGGGCGGGGGAGCGGCGCGTACGCTCGCAAGCCGTCCGCGGGGCTCCCCAGCATTTCGGCTCATGCAGGGCAGACCGTTCACCCGCCGCGAGAAAACGCCGAGATAGAAGCCAACACAATCTTCTTGGCTTAGAATGAAAGACTACGGAAAGCGTCTGTTGACAGAAAGGCGCGTCGGCCAGCCCCGTGACGAAACACGGTGTGGCGGGCCGAACGGATTCATAGTGAGGAGGCTGTCATGCTCAATCCCGAAGATCTCTACTTAGCGAACACCAAAATCCTCGACGATCCGCGGATGCACGGGCTGACCCTCGTCATCGCCCTCTCCAGCCCGCAGGACGCCGGATCCACCGCCGGACAGCTCGGGCAGGTGCTCCTCAGCGAGCTGAAGAACATTGAAATCGTCGAGTTCGACAGCGACCAGCTGCACAACTACCGCGCCCGCCGCCCCTTCGTGCACTACGAGAAGGACCACTTCGAGAACCCGCAGTACCCGCAGCTCAAGCTCTACGCCGTCGAGGATAGCCTCGATCAGCCCTTCCTGCTGCTCACCGGCGCCGAACCGGATCTGCAGTGGCAGCGTTTTCAGAAGGCTCTGCTCGGCATTGTGCGACGCCTGCAGCCTTCGCTCATCGTGCTGGTTTCGGCCTACCCCATGCCCGTACCGCACACCCGGCCCTTCCCCGTCACCGCGCACGGTTCCCGCAAGGACCTGATTCGCGGCATCTCGCCGTGGAAGCCTACCGCGGATATGCACGCGACCATCACCAACCTGCTCGAGGTGCTCTTTACCGACAACGGCTACGACACCGTGGGATTCGGCGTGAATATTCCGCAGTACATCTCCGAGGCCGACCTGCCGCAGGGCACCCTCATCGCCCTCGAGCACGTGGGCATGGCCGCGCATCTCTCGCTACCCACCGACGATTTGCGCGAGGCTGCCCGCCACGTGCACGGGCAGATTAACGACCAGGTCAAGCAGAACCCCGAAATTGGGCGCATGATTACGACCATGGAAGAGAACTACGACGAGAACTACCGTACCTCGGATATCGCCATTCCGCTTTCGCGACGGGACGCCAACAACATTCCGAGCCGCGACGAGATTGGTGCCCTCTTCGAACGCTTCCTGGACGAGCACTAGAGGAACGCTAGGCAGACGCTAACCGATTCGTCGAGGCGCGGCGCCGGGAGGAGGGGAGACTCACCTGCATCTGCGGCTCTCCAATCGACCGTACAGCGGGGCATTCGTGACCGAATGTGACGGAACCGCCGCGGTGCAGTACCCGAAAAACCGAATAAAACGAATGAATCTGTGGATTTTCTTCTCTTTACAGAGGAGATATCCACAGATTTTTTCTTTAACGGATGCCAAGGCGGCGCACCTGACATTGTGGAACCATGAACAAGCCCCGCAAGACCCAGAAGCCCAGCCCCCAGACCCCTAACACCCGAGATGGCCTCCAGAGCGCAGCAGTCCGGACGGATAGTCTTCCGAACGGCACCCCGAGCCCCGCGCCTCCCTCAATCTCCACCGAGTACGACGTTCTCAGCCACGCCCTCCACCACAACGGCTACTGGCCCGAACGCTCCCTCATCATCCTCACCGCCCACAACTCCGTCCTCGGCCCCAGCCTGCGCGTCAACCTGCCTGAAGAACCGCTCCCCGAAAGCCACCGCGCCGTGTACCTCACCGGCCTCTTCACCATGATTCCCGCCGAATACGACGGGGCGCCCCTCAACCGCTTCTACGCCATCATCGTCGATGGCGATAACGCCGTACGCCAACGCCAACTCGACCCAGCCACCCGAACCGCCGCGACCCTGCACGAAGTCGGCGCAGACATCACCGCGCAGAGCCGCATCAGCTCCTGGGCACACATGCTCTTCGACCCGCGCATCGTCGGCGAACGACGCTGCGAAGACATCATCTACGCCGGCGCCGCCACCGTGTGGGCTCTCAACGACCGCATGGAAGCGCTCACCCTTCTCGGACCCATCGAAGACCTTCACACCAGCCGCTACCAGGCATGGCGAACCAGTCTCGGCGACAGCATCGCGCCCGACGCAACCGGCAACTTCGCCCGGAGCCCCTGGGATACCGACACGACCAACAACCCCTCTGCCCGCGATGACTGGGAATCCGCCACCGAGCTCTGGAGCGCAACCCGCGCTCAACGCGTCCCGGTCACCACCACCGGCCGAGCCTACCGCCAGGCCCAGCTCGACCTCTGCTACTGGGAGACCGCCATCAGCGCTGTCGAACCCTACCTGAACACCCCGCCCGAGCTCAGCGAACGCACCATCGGCGACACCCTCCGCGAGCTCATCCCCGCCGAGGTCGCTGGGCACCTGCGTGCATCCCTGCAGCCCAGCACCCTCACCAACGCCTTCGAGGAGCACAGCACCCTCGAAATTCTCAGCCCGGAGACCCTGGCGTACCTCGCCGGGTACAGCCTCGACCGAACCCAGCAGGTACTCGCCATCCAGCGGTACACCACCGATTACATTTACTATGCCCTCGGCGGCGCCGCACCCCTCGGTGAGCCTCGCGAAGAGCCCATCGAACCGCCCCATTACGGCACGCGCATCACCCGAAAGGCCCGGATGCCTCGCAGTTTCACCGCCGCCTTGGCAGGCGAGGGGCCCGCCGTGCGCACCGTCCCCGCCAAGTGCAATCAGTGGCAAGACTGGATTCGCCGAACCCATCGCACCATCCAAGCCGCCGATCTCGAGCGCTGGACCTTAACCGAGCTCGACGGAATCGACCTCGCCGAAAGCTCCCTGCTTCACGAAGAAACCCTCCACGAGTACAGAGGCGGTCGGGTTTCTCCCTACGCCGCAGAAACGGACGGGGAAGCACCCGCAACCGATGAAGAAAACCGCGACCAACACATCATCCAACAGCTCAACAACAGCACCTATATGAGCGAACCCCGCCGCCTCGCGGCCCTCAACCACTACCGCGCCGCGCTCGCCGGGTCTGCCGATGTCGAGGCACCCGACTACCGCCGTCTCAACGCCCTCGAGCTTCTCTCCAGCCTTCTCGTTCCGGGCTCCAACACCGCGGAGTACAGCGCCCTACGCACCCTTCAATCCTGGAGCAACTGGCTCAAGGGACACAGCACCTACGCCAACCTGTTGCGCCACGAAGCACAGCTCCACGACCTCCGCCTCAGCCCCAACATCATCGATGCGCGACTCGCCACCGGAACCTGCCCCGCCTGGCTCACCGCTCGGCGTGCAAATACCGACGCGCTTACCGAAGGGACCACCATCAGCACCCTCAAGCCCCGCAAAAACACCCCGACCTACGGCCAGTCAAGTTGAAAGCCCCCGAAAATCTGCAATACTTATGTATTGACCCCGTACAGTCGATGCGCTATAGCGCGCCCTCAAACAGCTCAGTACAACGAGCCGCGGCACCACGTAAACGACCAACGCGAGCGGAATAAAAACCCGTCCCGCAGCGTTAATCGGTTCAGAGTCGCAAACACACCAAAGAGGACGCCAGCACAGACTTGACAGGGTCTTAGGTGTTTTGCAGACAAAGCACCCCAACACAAGCCAGAAAGGGTACTAGTGGCACCTGCACCCAGCAAGAAGACTGCAACCGGCGACGCAACCGAAGAAACCGCCGTCAAGACCACCCGCGCCACCAAGGCAACCAAGACTACTAAGGCTACTAAGGCAGCCAAGACCACCTCCGAGGCAGCCAAGGAAACCACCGCAGAAGATACTGCCACCGCAACCACCGCGGAAAAGCCCAAGCGCACCCGCAAGACCACCGCTAAGGCAACCACCAAGCGCAAAACCGGCGGACGACGCAAGAAGACCGGCGACGACTTCGACCTCGAACTCGACGACGATCTCGAAACCACCGACGCCGACGAAGAGCCTGAAGAAGACGAAGCCACCGTCGCCAAGAAGGAAGAAAAGAAGGCCGCCGAGGCTGTAGCAGCCAAGGGCTCCGGCTTTGTTCTCACTGCCAGCGACGACGACGATGCCCCCGCTCAGCGCGTCGTCACCCCCGGCGCAACCGCCGACCCCGTCAAGGACTACCTCAAGCAGATCGGTAAGGTCTCCCTGCTCAACGCACAGCAGGAAGTCGACCTCGCCATGCGCATCGAGGCCGGCCTCTACGCAGAACACAAGCTCGCCGAAAACCCCGACATGGACAAGGACCTCAAGAAGGCCATGCGCTGGGTCGTCCACGACGGCAAGCGAGCCAAGAACCACCTGCTCGAAGCCAACCTGCGACTCGTCGTCTCCCTCGCCAAGCGCTACACCGGCCGCGGCATGCTCTTCCTCGACCTCATCCAGGAAGGTAACCTCGGCCTCATCCGTGCCGTCGAGAAGTTCGACTACTCGAAGGGCTTCAAGTTCTCCACCTACGCAACCTGGTGGATCCGCCAGGCCATCACCCGCGCCATGGCAGACCAGGCCCGCACCATCCGCATCCCCGTGCACATGGTCGAGGTCATCAACAAGCTCGCCCGCGTGCAGCGCCAGATGCTTCAGGACCTCGGTCGCGAACCCACCCCCGAGGAGCTCGGTAAGGAACTCGACATGACCCCCGAAAAGGTCATCGAGGTTCAGAAGTACGGCCGCGAGCCCATCTCCCTGCACACCCCCCTCGGCGAAGACGGCGACTCCGAATTCGGTGACCTCATCGAGGACTCCGAGGCAGTCGTCCCCGCAGACGCGGTGTCCTTCACCCTTCTGCAGGAGCAGCTCCACTCCGTCCTCGACACCCTCTCCGAGCGTGAAGCCGGTGTCGTCGCAATGCGCTTCGGCATGACCGACGGTCAGCCCAAGACCCTCGACGAGATTGGTAAGGTCTACGGCGTGACCCGCGAACGAATCCGCCAGATCGAGTCGAAGACCATGTCTAAGCTCCGTCACCCGTCGCGTTCGCAGGTTCTGCGCGATTACCTGGACTAGAAGTTCATATCTAGCGGTTCTAACGTGCTGGCGGATGCTCGTGCAGCTGGTCTGCTGTCCGGCACGCAGAGGATGCTCGCGTAAGTTCTGCACAGCCGGCTTGCGGACAATGCTCGCGGGGGAGTGCCCCCTCTTCAGCGCCTGGGGGCGCTTCGAGGACGGAGCCCCCGCTCCGCATCGCCGCTATGCCGTCTAGGTTCAGTTTCACAGAGGCTGAGTATGTCAGGTTGGCTCTGCGGACAGTGCTTGCGGCACAGTTCCGCACGACCGGCACGCGGACAATGCTCGCGGGGGAGTGCCCCCTCTGCGGCGCTGAGCGCCTTGAAGACGGAGCCCCCGCTCCGCATCGCCGCTATGCCGTCGAGGTGCAGCGCTACTACAGGCCCAGCTGGCGCAGATAGCGTTCCGCAACCGCCTCCACCTGATCCAGGCCACGCACACGACCCAGCGCCTGTGCCCAGGCATCACCCGCAGGTTCCGAACCCACCGGCAGACCGGCCGCCGCCCACAGCATACCGACCATCGCTCCCACCGAATCCGAATCAGAATCCACCGACACCGCGCGGCACAGCCCCTCAAACAGGGTGCCACGCACCGTCGCATCATCAGCATCGGCGGGCAGATTCCTCAGCGCATCCGCCGCGCACCACAGCGCCGTGCCCAGCAGCTCCGGGGCGGTCCACCCCGTACCAAAATGCTCAGCCACCGCCTGCGGCACCGGCACCACACCGCGCTCCAAAAGCTCGAGGGCACGGCTCAGCGCCTCCACGGTGCGGGAACCATCACCCGGAATCGCATCATCCCCGGCAACCGAACCGCACCACGACACCACACGACGCGCCGCCTCCAGCAACGCGTCAAACGAGCCGGACGGGGATGCCAACAAATCGCGGATGAGCAGCGCGTACGCCGCCGCTGACACTAAAGCCTCCGGGTGGCCGTGCGTCAATGCCGCACCGCGCACCGCCAACATGACCACCGTGCGCTCCTGAGCCACCGGCAACAGCCCCATAGCCGCCGAACGCACCAACGCGCCACTACCCAGAGCATCAGGGTTCACCGACTTCGACACCAGCTGCATCTCACCGGTACCCAACGCCCGCAACGTCGCCGCACCCGGACCGCGACGAGCCGTCAACTCGTTCGACCCGTCAATTTCACGATCCAAAGAAAACGGGGCGGTCTCCGGCAGAGCCTCGCCAATACCGCGGAACCACCGCAAATACGCCAGCCACAGGCACGCCAACTCATCCGCCGCCGCGCCCTCGTTATTCCACTCCAGAACCTCCGTCAGGCCGTCTAGGGTGTAGCAGGTCAGCTGCGTATCATCGCTGATTAGCAGCTCGCCGTACGCGGCCTCCCAGGGCTTCGGGTTGCGCTCCGCGATCTGCTCCGCCGACAGCAGCTCAAGGGGATAGCCCAGCGCGTCACCCAGCGCAGACGCATACAACAGGCCGCGCACCCTGCCCGCAAACTCAGCCGAAACCTCAGGTGCACGCGTGAACTCAACAGAAGAAAAACTCATAGGGCGATTATCCCACGGGCGTTTAGGATGCGGGGGTAGGGTTACAAGCGGCTTTGCGCTCATGCTCGCGGGGGAGTGGATGCGCCAGGCGGCTTCGTGCTCACGCTCGCGGGGGAGTGCCCCCTCTTCAGCGC
>NZ_KV830886.1:21913-38286 GCF_001836905.1 Rothia sp. HMSC062F03
GGGGGAGTGCCCCCTCTTCAGCGCCTGGGGCGCTTCGAGGACGGAGCCCCCGCGAGCGTGAGTGCCTGCGCCGCTGTGGGGTCCGAGCCGCAAATGACGAACTGTGAGGCGCAAAACATGACGCAGTGCCATACTGAAACCATGAAGATTCTGCACACCTCCGACTGGCACCTCGGCCGCACCTTTCACCGCAGCCCTCTCACCGACAAGCACCGACAGTTCATCGACGAACTGCTCGACTACGTTCGGGCCGAAGGCGTTGACGCCCTCCTCATTAGCGGGGACGTCTACGACAGCAGCATCCCCAACGCCGAAAGCACCACCCTGCTCGACCGGGCTCTCACCCGCCTCGTCCAGGTCGGCGTGCAGGTTATCCTCAGCTCCGGCAACCATGATTCCTTCCGCCGCCTCAGCTACGGATCAGCGCTCTTCGAAGCCTCGGGCGTGCACATCCGAACCACTCTCGAGGACGCCACCCGCCCCGTCGAACTCGTCGAGGGGGCCCAACGCGTGCACGTCTACGCCATTCCCTACCTTGCGCCGCGCCTGCACGCCACCGCACTCGGGGTTGAGCCCACTCACCGCGCCGTCCTCGGCGCCGTCACCGATGCCATTCGCGCGGACATCGCCGACCGTCGAGCCCGCGGCGAAGGCGCCGACCGCGTCATCGTCATGAGCCACGCGACTGTCAGCAACACCGCAGGCAACGCCGACACCACGCCCCGCAGCGACTCCGAACGCGACATCAGCGTCGGCGGCATCGACTGGGTACCCGCCTCCCTCTTCGACAGCTTCGACTACGTAGCCCTCGGGCACATTCATAAGCGGTACCCCGTCACCGCGACCATTCGCTACAGCGGCTCACCCCTCGGCTTCTCCTTTAGCGAAGAAGCCAACCGCAACGGCGCCTACCTCATCGAGCTCACACCCGGCGAAGAGCCCGTCATCACCGGGCATGAATGGGCGACCCGCGTTCCCATGAAAACCCTCCGCGGCACCATGGACGATCTGCTCAACAACCCGGAATACACCCCCTACGAGTGCGGCTACTACTGCCGCATCGAGCTCACCGACGAGACCCTTCCCGTCGGCGCGGTCGACACGCTCCGCAAGCGGTACGAAACCATCTCGCACTTCAGCTACCGCAGCACCCGCGAAGCCATCGAAAAACCCGCCGCTCCGCCGCTCAGCCAGAAGATTAACCCCGTGGACCTCTTCGACCAATTCCACCGTTACGTTCGCGAGCGTCCCCTCACCGACCCCGAACGCGCCGTCATCACCGATATCGCCGACCGAGTCACCGCTCAGAAAGACCACGCATGATTCTGCACCGCCTCGAATTTGAAGCCTTCATGGCATACCCCGACCGGCAGATCATCGACTTCGGCGACCTCAACGCTGCCGGAGTCTTCCTGCTCAACGGTCCCACCGGCGCCGGTAAGACCACCATCCTGGACGCTATCTGCTACGCCCTCTACGGCGGCACCACTGGCGACCGCGACCCCGCGCAGCTCTACTCCACCTACGCGGCACGCAGCAACACCCCGCCCCGCGTCTTCCTCGACCTCACCCTGCAGGGCCGCCGCCTGCGCATTAACCGCACCCCCGTGTACAGCCACCCCATCACCCGCGGCAAGCGCGCCGGACAGATGACCGTCAAGGCCGCCACCGCCACCGTGGAGGAGCTGCTTCCCGGAGGCAACCCGGGGGACGATAAGGCCTGGAAGCCCATCGCCTCCCAGGTCAAAGAGGTCAACGCCGTCATCGCGGAGCGTATTCACCTCAACCGCGAACAATTCCTCAAGGTCGTGCTCCTCGCGCAGGGACAGTTCGCGCAATTCCTCAAGTCCAAGCCGGTAGAGCGTAAAGAACTGCTCAAGAAGATGTTCCCCGTAGATCACATCGAGGCCATGTACGCCGAGCTTCTCGAGGAGGCAAAGCAGGCCCGGCAGGACGTTGCCAACGATGAACAGGCCCTCGACGGCTATCTCAATCGTGCCCGGAGTGGTATGGAGGCTCTTCGCGAAAGCCTCGCCCCGCTCACCCCCGAGGGGGAGGCGGCCGAAGCATCCCCCGCCGACGGTGGGCCGGAGACCGCAGAAGCTACGGATACGATTACCCCCGAAACCGTAGCCGCCGAAACCCTTGACGCGTGGCTCGCCTCCGGTGTCGAGGAGGCGCGCACCGCCTCCGCGCGGGACGGCCGGGAACAGTCCCGCCTCGCCAGCGAAGCTGACCGGCACGCCCAGACCCTCAACGAGCGCCTTCAGCTTCGCAAGGACTGGGGCGAGTACGAACAGCTCATCGCGCGCCGTGAACGCCTCGTTGAGGAACGGGAACCGCACGAAGCACGCGTGAAGGAGCTTGCGGATGCCCGCGCCGCCGCCCCGCTCACCGCGCGCTACACCCAGCTGCGCGTTGAGGAACAGGACATCGAGGAACAGCGCGCCCGGCAGGCCGAGTACGCTGGCGCCCTGAAGACCGCCCGCGAGAGCCTGCGCCGTGCCCTGCGCGCGGGAGAGGATCCCGCGGAAGACGCCGCGCCCTACCCCGAGGAGGAGCTCTTCGCCACGCGTACGGCTGAAGAGCCCGCGGAGGCCCGCGGCCGGCATCTCGACGCGACCCTCGCCTCCCTGCGTGCCCTGCACAAGCGCGACGATCAGCTGGCCCAGGAGGAGCGCACTGTCCGACAGACCCAAACCCGGAGCGAGCAGCTGGCCCAGAAAGTCGAAAGCGCCGCCCAGAACCTCGAAACCTTGGGCGCCAGGGCACGGGAAATTCAGGAGAACCTGAAGGCCTACGAGAAGGCCGAGGAAGAGCACGCTCTTGCCCTCCGCGGGGCCGAGGACGCCGAGAAGGCGCACCGCGAAGCCCAGCAGACCCAGCAGAATATTGACGCCGCGCGGCGGGCCGTCACCGAGGCCGAGAAGGAAGCGGAACGAGCCCTCGGCACCCGGCAGAAGGCTCAGGAACGCTGGGAGGAAGCCGCCCGAGCCGCCATCGAGGCGACCGACGCCTTCAGGAGCCTGCAGGCGCAGCGACTGGCCCAGGCGTCCTCCCTACTCGCCCGCGAGCTGGCCGAGGGGGAACCCTGCCCGGTGTGCGGTTCCGCGGAGCATCCCAACCCCGCCCGTGCCCGCGAGGGCGAGAGCCTCGTCGAGCAGACCGATCTGGACGCAGCCAAGACCCGTGAAGACCGCGCCCACGAGGCCTCCCGCACTCGCGAGGAGGAGAAGGAAAAGGCCACCCTCGCGTATCACCGGGCTTCTGAGGCGCTGGCCCGCGTCTGTAGCCAGAGCGAAACCCTCGCGGCCCAGGAACGCACGGATCCCGAGCAGAGCGCCCGGCAGCTGGCCCAGGCCCGCGAACGGGTTCAGCAGACGACGACCCGTCTCGCCGAGCGCGACGCCCTGCGCAAGCGCCAGGCTCAGGCGGAGGCCGAACAGAAGGCCGCCGAAGAGACCCGGAGCACCCTGCACGATGCCCTCACCGAGGCCCAGGCCCTCCACCGCGAAAGCCTCGAACGCCGTGACGCCCTGGCCCGAGAGCTGGAGTCTTCCAGGGCCTGCGTTCCGTTTGCCCAGCGCATTGAGGCACTCGAGAACTACCGCGCCCTCGCCCAGCGCGAGGAACAGGGCTCCCTGCTGCTGAACCGCGCGGCGGAGGAACACGCTAAGCACCTCGTCGAGGTTCAGGGGCTGCTCCAGGAGTCGCCCTTTGCCGATTCCGCCGGGGTCATTGCGGCCGAGCGAACGGAGGCTCAGATTCTGGCCCTCGAGAAGGCCGTGAACGACTACGAGCTGGAGTCCGCCCGCGTGAACGAAAGCCTGGGACGCGAAGCCCTGGTCGAGGTCGCGGCTCGCGTGGCCGCGGGCGAACAGGCCCCGGATGATCAACAGGAACTCAGGGGACGCATCGAGGAACTGCGCCAGCGGGTGCAGCACCTCGTTCGCCGAGAGGGCGAGAGGGAAGGCATCGTGCGTTCCCTGCAGGCCCTGCAGAGCGAGTTTGTCGCCTTCCGCGAACGGACGGCCGAACGCTACGATCGGGCCGAGATGCTGGGGGCCCTCGCCGCCGCGGCCCGAGGCGACACCCTCGGCGGGTACACGCACCAGGTGGACCTGGTGAGCTACGTGCTCGGCGGTGAATTCGAGCGGATCCTGGACGTCGCGGATAAGCACCTGCAGCGCATGAGCGACGGTCGCTACGGTATGAAGCTCAGCGACCACCGCGCTAAGGGAAGCCGTAGCGGCGGTGGCCTGAACCTGAACATCACGGACACCTGGACGGGAGAACCGCGCGACGCCGCGTCCTTGTCCGGCGGTGAGTCCTTCTTGGCCTCCCTGGCTCTGGCCCTGGGACTGGCCGAGGTGGTGCAGTCGAACAACGGCGGAATCGAGCTGGACACCCTCTTCATCGATGAGGGCTTCGGTACGCTCGACTCCGAAACCCTGGATACGGTGATGAACACCATCGAGTCTCTGCGTGAGAACGGTCGCACCATCGGCCTTATTTCGCACGTTGAAGAGATGAAGAACCGTATTCCGACCCAGATTGTGGTGGAAAAGGGACAGCGTGGCTCCTCGGTGAGGGTAAACTCCTATTAGGCATACCCCCGCCCTCGAACGCTGACGCGTCGAGAACCGGCGGAATAATCACGAGAGAGACCATGACCCCAACACCTCAGCGTAGGAATCAGGATTCAGCGCGCCCCGCGGCTCACCCCGAGGACGCGTCACCCACCCCCGGTGCTCACGTACCGGGGGTTCCTCCGCACACTATGAAGGTGACTCCTCCTCCCGAGCTACACGTGCAGCCTACCTCCGGCACGGGGGTTCCCTCCGCTCCGGGCGGTCCCCTCACCGATGTGGTGCGTAACAACGACCACGTGCTGCAGGAGGTGAGGCCCCTCCCTCTGCCCTCGGATGATGAGGTCAATAAGGACGACTCGGTATCGAACATCGTGCGTCAGCATTGGGCGCTGTTTTGGCGAAACGGCCGTGAGCAGCGCAAGTACCTGCGTGATATCTTGCGCGATGAGGGATTTGCGCGTAGCGTCCTGACCGTTCTGTTCCATATTCCCGCGGCATCTTCGGCGTTTGCCCTGTATATTCTGCTGGCGAGCCACCTGGGTAGCGTGCACGACGCCGGTTACGCGGTGGCGGCTTTTGCCGGTGCGTACTCGGTTCAGGTGATGATGGGGCCCATGCTGGTGCGGGCCCTGGGCCTGCAGTTTCTTCTGGGTATCACGTCGGTGTTGAACATCGCGGCGATAGCGAACATGCTGGTCATCGGCTGGCGTCTGACGGTGGATCCGAACAATGTGAGTACCCTTTACCATGCGCTCTCCTGCGTGGCGATGGGCTTTACGACCCCGCCGTGGACTCCGTTCGCTCTTGAATCGTTGTATCGCCGGAATTACCGGTATAGCGACGAGCGGTTGGCGACGGCCGTCTCGTGGGGTACCACCGCGAACCTGTCGATGCACCCGTTAGCGGCCCTGATGATTTGGATTGGCGACGCCTACATTGCGCCTAACCACGAATATTCGGGCTTCTGGATTACTATCGGTCTGGATGTGCTCCTGCTCCTGGTGGTTTTCGTGGCGCCGAAGCTCCTACCGGATGTATCTCGCCTGAAGACGGCGAGCGCGCGGGTGCGCATGACGCGTCCGAGCCTGCAGACTGCGGTGCTGGTGATTGGCCTGGTGCTACTGGGCGGATGCGTGGGCTCCGTGGGCTCGGGTCTGCTAGGCTTCGCGCTGATGCAGGGGTCGATGAACATGTTCATGGCGATGGTGGCCGTCGGAACGGGATCGATGGTTCTGGTGGCTTTCCCCGTGATTTTGGGTGGGCAGTCCATTAACCCGTGGCACGGCTGGCTTTTGAGCGGAATTCTGCTGGTCCTGGCCGCCCTGTACCTGCCAACGAGCGTGGATACGTCAACGATTTTCTATGCATTAGTCCTGTGCGGTGCGACGCTGGGTGTGGCTTTCGCCGGCCATGAGCTGTCGCTGAGCCGCTCGCTGAAGTATATTCCCGACGCACAGGCAAGCTTCTTCACCCGTTCGATGCTGGGCATCGGCATGGCGATGGGATGCATGTGGGGCGGCTACATGGGCGACGCCCCGTACTACCGCAACGCGTTCATGGTGCCGGTGATTGTGGCGACCATGTACTTTGCGCTGGGGCACCTGTACGGTTACCTGTGGCGCGAGGAGCACGAGGAGAAGCTGGCTCCCCTGGACGCCTAATCCTTCGCGTTTCCAGATACGGCGGAAGGCCCCGCCACCTGCGTGCAGGTGGCGGGGCCTTCCGCTTTTTAGTGCCGTGCCGCGTAGCGCCGCGCTGTGCGGGTAGCCGCGAGGGCAGCCGTGCCGCGCGGGCAAACGCTTAGTGGCCGCGCTTAATCCACGCGGGCAGCTCGGGTGCTTCCAGGCCGATGCCGGTGCTGTCGCCGTGGCCGGTAAGGACCGCGGTGGACTCGGGCAGGGTCAGCAGGCGGGTCGAGATCGACTCGATGATGGTGTCGAAGTCGCTGTAGGAGCGTCCGGTTGCGCCGGGGCCGCCGTTGAAGAGGGTGTCGCCGGAGAAGACGACGCCTTCGCTGTTCTCCCAGCTGAGGGTGGGCGCGTAGAAGCACACGGAGCCGGGGGAGTGGCCGGGGGTTGCCAGCACGGTCAGCTCGGTCTCACCGATGCGCAGTACGTCGCCGTCAGCCAGCTCACGGTCGAAGTCCCAGGAGGGATACACCATTTCCCAGAGCACACGGTCTGCGGGGTCCAGGTAGACGGGGGCGCCGAAGCGTTCCGCCGCCTCCTTGGCGCTGCGGATGTGGTCGTCGTGGGCGTGGGTCAGCAGGATCTTCTCCACGGTGCGGCCCGCGACGGTGCGCGAGATCTTGTCCACGTCGTGGGCGGGGTCAATGATGATCACGGAGGAGTCGTTGCCGACGATCCATACGTTGTTGTCGACGTCCCAGCAGCCGCCGTCCAGCGAGAAGGTGCCGGAGGTGACGACTCGTTCAATACGTTCGCTCACGCTACGCTCCTAGAGTTCCACGACCGAGCGCAGCACGCGGCCGGTCTTCATGGTTTCGAATGCCTCGTTGACGTCCTCGAGGCTAATGCGCTCGGAGACGAAGCTGTCCAGATCGAGGCGGCCGAGCAGGTACTGATCCACGAACTCGGGGAAGTCGCGGGAGGGCAGGGTGTCACCGTACCATGCGCTCTTGATGGAGCCGCCGCGGCCGAAGACCTCGTCCAGCGGGATGTTCCAGGTGGTGCCGGGTGCGGGCACACCGACGAGGACGACGCGGCCAGCCAGGTCGCGTGCCTCGAAGGCCTGCTTGAAGGTGGGGGCGATGCCGACGGCATCGATGACGAGGTCGGCGCCGAAACCGCCGGTGAGCTCCTTGATGGCCTCGACGGGGTCAACCTTGGAGGAGTTCACGGTGTGGGTTGCGCCGTGCTCGCGGGCACGAGCCAGCTTCTCTTCGTCAATGTCCACGGCGATGATGGTGGTAGCGCCACCCAGCTGTGCACCGGCGATAGCCGCGGTGCCGACGCCGCCGCAGCCGATGACTGCGACGGACTCGCCGCGCTTGAGTTCACCGGTGTTCAGAACAGCGCCCAGACCTGCGGTGACGCCGCAGCCGAGCAGGCCGATTGCTGCGTACTGTTCGGGGCTGATGTCAGCGGTGATCTTGGTGCACTGACCTGCTGCGACGAGGGTCTTCTCAGCGAAGGAGCCGATACCCAGTGCGGGGGTGAGCTCGGTGCCGTCCTCGAGAGTCATCTTCTGGGTTGCGTTGTGGGTTGCGAAGCAGTACTGCGGCTGGCCCTTGCGGCATGCGCGGCATTCGCCGCAGACTGCACGCCAGTTGAGGATGACCAGGTCGCCGGGGGCGATGTCGGTGACGTCATCGCCGACAGCCTCAACGATACCTGCGGACTCGTGGCCGAGCAGGTAGGGGAAGTCCTGGCCGACGCCGCCGGTGACGTAGTGGTGGTCGGTCTGGCAGACACCGCAGGTGAGGACCTTGACGAGTGCTTCGCCCTTGCCGGGGTCGGGTACGTTGATGGTGGTGACGGTGACGGGCGCGTCCTGGGCGAGGGCTACGACAGCCTTAACCTTGTGCATGGTGCTCCTTTGCTGAGGCGCGGCTGAGGTTCAACCGCAGATAAAGGTTTTTTGATACGTTCCCATTCTACGAGCAACGGCGCACCTGACGCACGATAAAGCTGATAGTGAAGCACCCCCACGAATTTGACGTTTTATGACGTTGCCGCTTATTCCGCCCAGAACCCGCCTAGAACCCGCGTAGCCTGCGGCTACTTACTCTGCCGCCTCCACGTCAGCAGCGAAGGCGAGCGCACCGCGTCGGAATGCGCCCGAGGTCAGTGCGTTCACGTGGTCGCGGCCGGGCAGGGAGATGAAGCGGTTAAGCGGATTGTTGCCGCGCACCATGTCGTAGAGTTCCGCCCCGTCGGCGGCGATGGTGTCCGCGTCGCCGAGCACGACCGCAATGGGTGCGTGCGGATGCGCGCCCGGGTGGCCCGCAGGCAGGTCGGGGGAGCCAGCGCGCAGGGCGGGCACGTCGAAGAACGGGCCGAAGGGAATCCGCACGAACTTCAGCAGCGCGTCGGGCTGAATGGGGGAGTTGTCAATAATCGAGGTGAAGGAGGCAATCGCCTCGTCGGTGGAGTCTGCCGCCGGGGTTTCACTATCCGCCGTGACGCTGGTACCCTCGTGCGCCTCGAGCATGGCGCGCAGGGTAATGAGGTGGTCGTGTAGGGGCAGGCCGCCCAGGGTGAGGGATGCGACCGCCTCCGGGTGGGTGAGGGCGAGTTCCCAGCCGACGCGGGCGCCGAAGGAGAAACCGATAACGTGCGCGCGGGGCTCCAGTTCAACGCCGAGGTCGTTCTCAGTGGCGACGGTGCGCAGCAGTTGGGCGAGCAGGTTGGTGAACAGGTGCATGGGGGTCAGCGGCTGACCTGCCGCATCGACAGGGGGCACCGAATCGAACGGAATTGTGCGGCTGCGTACGCTCGTGTTGTTGGGGAGCTTGCAGTCGATGGCGTGCATGGATTCGGGGTCTTTGAGGTATTCGTCTGAGTGGTAGGGCAGGGTAACGATCAGCACGGGGTATCCGGCGCGCAGGTATTGGCGGATCCAGCTGGTGCCGCCGTAGAGCTGTTCGCCGCGGGTGGCGAAGCCGTGAATCATGAGGGCGGGGACGCGGCTTTTGAGTTGCTGCGGCTGGTAGAGGGTGTACTCGAGGTCGGGCAGGGTAGTGCCGGGTACAACAGCATTGGGTACGGCAAAGGGCGCGGGAGAGAATTCTGCACTGGTCATAGTTCTATCTTAGTGACCGGGGTTTCTGTCCTGCGCCCTTTTCTGTCTCGCGCCCTTGATACTTTGAGGTGGTACGCGCTCAGCTGAGCTGCCGCTTAGTTCTTCTTTGCCGCGCCGTTCGGATTGTCGGCACTCGGGTCGAAGAGCGCATCCTGCTGAGAGTCAACCTTCGCGCGTGCATCCGCCTTCGCCGCGGTTGCCTCAGAAGCCTGAGTTTCGGCGGCATCGGCCTTCACCTGCTTCTGTTGCAGCTGCTCCTTACCGTTTTCGATGCGTTCCTTACCGTCGGCAATGAGCGTGCGAATCATGGTGGTGTTGGTGTCCACTGCCTTCTGCACGCGAGTCGCGATGGAGGGGCCCTTCGGCTTGGGGAGCATGCCCTGGCCTGCCGCCTGCTGCTGCAGCTCGCGTCCGGCAGACATGAGGCGTTCCTGGCGTGCCTTCAGCGCGCGCGAGGCGGATGTGCTGCGCGGCTGCACCTTCAGGTGGCCGTGGTCGTCGTCGCCGGCAATAATTTGGCGCATGAGCATAATTTCCGCGTCCAGGTGCGCGCCGAAGAGCAGCATGTTGTTCATAATCCAGATGAACAGCAGCATCACGATCACACCACCAATCAGGCCGTAGGTGGCGTTGTACTTGCTGAAGTTGTTGGCGTAGAGGGTGAAGCCGAAACCGCCCAGGCCCATGCCGAAGAGGGCGAGCGCCGCACCGGGGGAGAGCTTCCACTGTTTGAAGCGGCGCACGTTCGGGGTTGCGGCGTACAGCAGGGTGATGAGCCCGATTGCCATGAACAGGATGAGGACCCAGCGACCGTTGAGCCAGATGAGCTTGATGAGCTCCATATCCACGGTTTCGGGTACATACCGACCGACCATGTCCAGGACGGTTACACCCAGCAGCATCATGAGCATCATGAGTACCACGAGGATGATAATCACGGTGGTGACGAAGACGTTCAGCGGCTTGAGAATCCAGCCGGGGCGGCCTTCACGCACGTTGTAGACCGTGTTGAGAGCTCGGCCGAAGGATCCGGTGTACCCGGAGGCGGACCAGAGCGCACTGAGGATACCGGTTAGCAGCACCAGGCCTGCGCCGTGGTCGCCGGTAATCTGCTTGATGGGGTCTTCCATAATGGCGTACATCTGGGCGGGCGCGTTGTCCTTGAGGAAGGCGAGGATGACGGCGGCGCTTTCCTCACCGTGACCGAATACGCCCAGTAGGGAGACGATCGCCAGCAGGGCGGGGAAGATGGACAGCACGGTGAAGTAGGTGAGTGCTGCCGCCATGTCGGTGCCGCCGTTTGCGCCGAATTTGTAGATGGCACGGCGCAGAATGTAGAGAATGCTGCCCTTGGGGAAGTCGCGCAGTTTCACGCTTGCGTACTTGGGGGCTGCGGGCTTCTTCTTACGGGAGAAGAGTCCGCGTCGAGCTCCGGCGGGTACCTGGGTTGAGGAGGTGTCCGTGGAAGAGCCGGTGTGTGCAGCCAATGGGGCTCCTTGAATGAGTGGGATGTACACAGTGGTGCGCCTATGAGCTTCAGCGTGTGGTCGCACAGAAGGGGCGAGGAGAACAATGAGCTGTCCTTCCCGCCCCTGCGGTGACATTATAGGGTTTTCTAACCCTCCCGTATTTTTCTGTGAGTGCAGATAGCTGA
Organism: Rothia sp. HMSC062F03; assembly: GCF_001836905.1. Lineage (NCBI taxonomy): Bacteria > Bacillati > Actinomycetota > Actinomycetes > Micrococcales > Micrococcaceae > Rothia > Rothia sp. HMSC062F03. Next base: position 32,924 of record NZ_KV830886.1, read on the forward strand.
CCTGTTGGTCAGTTAGAGAGGGTAACAGCCCCGAAAAAGCCTCAAAAAAGGCTTGTCAGCTTGGGTTTAAAGCTACCTGCTGAGCCTAACTGAAAACTAGTTGTGAATACCCAGAACCTTAGCGGTGTGACCCATCAGCTCGTCAGCCAGCTGCGGGTTGTCGTTGAGCTTCACACCGTAGCCGGGGATGAGTTCCTTCAGGCGGGGCTCCCAACCGGCAATCTTGGAGGGGAAGCACTTGGACAGCAGGTTCAGCATAATCGGAGCCGCGGTGGAGGCACCCGGGGATGCGCCCAGCAGCGCAGCAATCGAACCGTCGGCGGCGGAGACAACCTCGGTACCGAACTGCAGGATGCCGCCCTTCTTTGCGTCCTTCTTCATGATCTGAACGCGCTGACCGGCCTCGATGAGCTCCCACTCGCCGCCGTCAGCCTCGGGGTAGTACTGGTACAGAGATTCGAGGCGGGCTTCCTTGTTCTTGAGTAGCTCGGAGACGAGGTACTTGACCAGGTCCAGGTTGTCCAGGCCCGCGCGGCTCATCGGGTAGATGTTGTTCAGACGCAGGGACAGGGGCAGGTCCAGCAGCGAACCCTGCTTGAGGAAGTTCGTTTTGAAACCCGCGTAGGGGCCGAACATGAGGGCGCGCTTGCCGTCCACGTAGCGGGTATCCAGGTGAGGCACGGACATCGGGGGAGCACCCACGGATGCCTGGCCGTAGACCTTTGCGTTGTGCTTCTGTGCGGTAGCCTCGTGGGTGTTGCGCAGGAACAGGCCCGAGACGGGGAAGCCGCCGTAGCCCTTACCTTCCTTGATGCCGGACTTCTGCAGCAGGTGCAGGGCACCGCCACCGGCGCCGAGGAACACGAACTTCGCGTTGATGGTCAGCGGCTCTTCCTTGTTGATGCGGTTAATCGCGTCAACGGTCCAGGAGCCGTTGGACTCGCGGTTCAGGTTGGTGACCTGGTAGCCGTAGCGAACCTCGACACCCTTGGACTGCAGGTAGTCAATCATGTGCTGGGTGAGCGCACCGAAGTCGACGTCGGTACCCTCGGGGGCCCAGGTGGCGGCGATGGGTTCGTTGCCCTTGCGGCCGTTCACGGTCAGCGGTGCCCACTCGGCAATCTTCTCGCGCTCGGTGGAGAACTCCATGCGCTCGAAGAGCTTCTCCTTGCGGAAGGCGTCGAAACGTGCGGCCAGGTACTTGGAGTGATCCTCGCCGAAGACCAGGGACATGTGCGGAACCGGGTTGATGAAGTCGGTGTTCGGCAGAATCTTTTCTTCAACCAGGGAGGCCCAGAACTGGCGGGAAATCTGGAACTGCTCGTTGATGTTCAACGCCTTGGCGGTGGAGACGGTGCCGTCGGGGCCGGCGGGGGCGTAGTTGAGCTCGCACAGTGCCGAGTGGCCGGTACCGGCGTTGTTCCAGGGGTTGGTGGACTCCTGGGCGGCCTTGTCGAGGCGCTCAAGCAGGATGATGTTCCAGGTCGGCTCGAGTTCCTTGAGGAACACGCCGAGGGTGGCGCTCATGATGCCGCCGCCCACCAGGACGACGTCGGTTCGTTCAGTACGTGCTACCACTGAATTCTCCCTAGGGTGTGGGTGCCCGGCGTCGGGCACAACAAATAATTGTGGGGTATATCATCTAGCCTACTATCTTTTGAAGGGTGAGTTGTAGCTAGAATCCACAAAATATTGGAGAGTGGTACACCTCATAAGTAAGGTTTTCTTAGGGTAGAAAAAACCTTAGCTGTCGTTGCCCGGTAGCCTCCGTCCCCCGCGGAGGCGCGGGCCGCCGCACGTGCCGAAGAACGTGCCGCCGCACGTTCTGCCGGCCTCGCGGGGCATCCGGCTACGATAGGCGCAGCTTGCTGAAGAACTCGATGGCGTTCTGCTCCGTCTGGTAGCCCTGCACGGAGCGGCTCACCGCAACCTTCGAGGTCACGTTCAGCAGGGGAACCGCCGGCATGAACTGGCCGAGCTGGGTAACCACCTGCGCGTACAGCTCACGCTGCGCATCCACAGACTCGGCCGAGTCCGCGGCGCGGATGCTCTCCATAATCTGCAGGAAGCTCGGGGATTCCTCCACGGGAACGACCGTGGCCGAAGGCGTGGGGGTGGGGGAGGGCGAAGCGGAGGCGGATTCCTCCGGGCTCGCCGGATCCGGCGAGAAGTTCGGCTGCGGACTCGGCGTCGCCTGAATCCGAATATTTGAATCCGCACCGTTTGAAGAGGGTAGCTCGACAGTCTTCGCCGTCACCCCGGTCGTCATGCTCTCGGGTGCCGCGGCGACGATTGAGCGCACCTGCTGCTCGGCAATCATCGGGGCCAACGCCGGACCGAAGAACGCATACGGGTCGCGGTACATGCCATAGAAGCCTGCCAGCGCAATGCCGCGCGTCGAGGACGGCTCGTTCACCTTCGCGTGGTACTCCTCCCAGGTGAGCGGCACCGGCACAATGTTGAGGCCCACCTCGATGAGGGAAGCCACCATCTCGGAATACACCTTCTGCGGGGTATCCATCCAGGGCAGGGAAACATCCGCGGGGTAGTAGCACTCAATCACCTGGTTGTTGTACCCGGCCGTGGCCAGTAGCGAACGGGAAAGGTCCTGATTGCGGTCGGTGTGCTCCTTCGCGTGGTCTGCCTGAATACGGAACGACGGGGAGACAAGAGTCTGCGCGTCAGAGGTGCCCTGCGGGTAGTACTGGTGGAGTGCCCCGCGGTCAACGGCGTGGGAGATGGCGCGGCGCACCGAAATATTCTTGAGCACGGGGTGCGCCGTATTCAGGTGCAGGTACACGAGCGAGAACGGGTCGCGGCCCGGGGTCTGGTAACCGTCACGAGCCAGCTGGCCCAGATCGGAGGAATTCACCTGATCGCACGCATCGATCATTCCCTCGACCAGCGCGAAGTAGCGCTTATCGGAGGAGGTCAGGGTCGAAATCTGAATCTCATCAAGCTGCGGGCGTGCACCGTCAAAGTGCTCGTTCGGAAGCAGGCGCACGGTGCCCTTCTCGGAGGACTCGATGCGGAAGGCTCCGGTGCCCACCGGAACACTGGTGAGCTTCTGGTCGCTACCAAAGAGCGCGGGGTCGATAATGCCGAAGGCCTGCTGAGTCAGGATGCATCCGAAGGCCAGCGAGGGGCGCGAGAGGGTCACCACGACCGCGCCGTCCTGCTCTTTGACGGAGGTCACCAGCGGGGTGAAGGAGATGGGCTTCGGCTCAGGCTTCGTTGCCTCCGTCTTCGCGGTCGCCCCCTTCTGAGAATCGGAGGAATTGGGATCCGCAGACGGGGATGCGCTGCTCTGGGCATCCGCGGTTGCGGAGACGCTCGCTCCCGCGGTCGGGGAGACGAGCGCGGACGGGGTGGCGGAGGCATCTGCCGAGGCATCCTTCTGCGCGGGCTGCTCCGGCACACCAAAACCCCACGCGTACAGGGGCTGTGCCGGAACCACCAGCGCGGCGGTAGACTCGCCCGTTGCCAGGGCCTGCCAACGCTGGAAATTCTGCACCACCGCTGCGGCCGTCAGGGCCGTACCGTTGCTGAAATGCACGTTGTCACGCAGAACAAACGTATGGGTCAGGCGGTCGTCTGAAACCTTCCACTCGCGGCAGAGCGAATCGGTCGTATCGGGGGAGCCCGTGTAGTGGTCTGCCGTGAGCAGAGTCTGCAGAACCTGCGCCGTCACCTGATAGGTGCTTGCCACTGGGGAGAGCGCGGGGTCCAGCTGAACGGGGGCGGCACCCTGCGCGAAACGAAAAATACGGCCCGCTGAAGCCGCCGAGGAACCCGATGCGGGGTTGGAGGAGCCGGTCGAAGCGCACGCGGTTAGGGCCGTTCCCGCGCTCAACAGGGCGCCAAAACGCAGAACGTCGCGGCGGCTCAGGCCGCGTGAACCGGCGGTTGCCCGGAGCAGCTCAGCGTTTTTGCGGGCCGAAGAGGCACGATGATCATTCAGCACGGGAGGTCCTCTTTTCCATAGCGGATGCTTGTATTCAGAATACCGGTTCGAGTCGCGCTCGGGCACTCGTTCTGCCGCAATCTGCGAGAGCGGGGCCGTGGGAGGCGGAGCACGGATAGAACAAACCCGCCGCCACGGTAGCCGTGACGGCGGGTTCACTGTGAATGTGTGTGCGCGAGGGGGGACTTGAACCCCCACGCCGTAAGGCACAGGAACCTAAATCCTGCGTGTCTGCCAATTTCACCACTCGCGCGCGGACCTCACCCCGAAGGGATGCGTCAGAGGTCCAAGACCCAAGTCTACACTAGAGGCTCCTCTAGACGCGAAATCGGCGGTGTATCGTTCCGCCACCGCTTCCCGACCATCGGCCTGAGCGGTGCCCCGGCCCTACTTCGGGTCGATGCCCAGGTCGCGACGCAGCTTTGCCACATGGCCGGTCGCGCGCACATTGTACTGGGCCACAGAAATAACGCCCTGCTCGTCAATCACGAAGGTCGAACGAATCAAGCCCTCGTACACGCGGCCGTAATTCTTCTTCTCACCCCACGCACCGTAGGCCTCAGCTACCGTGTGATCGGCATCGGAAAGCAACGGGAACGACAGCGACTCCTTCTCCGCAAAACGGGCAATAGCCGACGGCGAATCGGGGGAGACGCCCAGAACCACGTAGCCCAGAGACTTCAGCGAGGCCAGGTTATCCCGAAAGTCGCAGGCCTCCTTCGTGCATCCGGGGGTCGAAGCCTTCGGGTAGAAGTACAGAATGACCTTGCTACCCGTGTAATCGCTCAGGCTGTGCTCCGCGCCCGATGCGTCGGGGAGGGTGAAAGCGGGGGCCGGGGTGCCCGGCTCAAGACGGATGCTCATGATGCTCCTCAAAGTTCATTGCGTGTGGCGGGTGTGCCCGCCCCAATACTTCACCCCAGTCTAAAGCGTCCCTGTCTCGGGATGCACCCCGCTCGGGGAAACGGTTCCGGAGAGTCTCATGCCCCCGCACCATATAATGTGTTGAGAGTCACCATGTATCGAGTTGCGCAAAAAATTGGAAGTGCGTATAGTATTTTCTTGTTGCAAGGGAAACCTGCAAAAACAGAATAAGCGCCTCTAGCTCAATTGGCAGAGCAATTGACTCTTAATCAATGGGTTCTGGGTTCGAGTCCCAGGGGGCGCACATCAAGAAAGATCCCGCTGATTCTTCGGAATTGGCGGGATTTTTGCGTTCCCCGAATAAATACAGTTTTTGGGCTTGAAGAGCTTGTGTTCGGCTTTGTTTCTGATGGTGCGCGCCGCATGTTTCCTCCGCGCCTACGCAGGGGCACCCGTCACCCGGACGCTCCGCTCCTCCTTGCTTCGCTGCGGAGAGCGTCCGGGCTGACACCCTGAGGGCGCTTCCGGAAAACAC
>NZ_KV830886.1:38386-43810 GCF_001836905.1 Rothia sp. HMSC062F03
CTGAGGGCGCTTCCGGAAAACACGGCGCGCTACCGATGTGCCACCCCGCTCCTCTTTATGTCCTGTGGTTCAGCGGTTCGCGGAATCCCGCCGGGGTTGCGGTAGATTCGCGGTGGTTTTGTGTGCGCCCCGTGCCTAGCGAACTGGTGCGGGGGAGGGCTGTCGCGGTTTAGCCTGTTGCCTGGTGGCTTGGTGTTTTGCGTGCAGGCACACGAAAGCCCGCCGCAGCTTCCAGTGCTGCAGCGGGCAAACGCAAAACTCAATTACAGGACCGGCCAAATCCGCGTCACAAACTCGCGGAAGTCCTTCACATCCTTACCCTGCTCCAGCAGGCCTGTGCCGTAGCGGGTCACCACCTCCGCATTATCCTCGAAGACCAGCGCGAACGCGCTACCGTTCACCGATTCAATCACCACGGAGTCCTCACCCACCGAATAGGCGTGCAGGGCGTTCGTGTTATCAATCGTCGTGGCCGTACCCGCGGGAGTCAGTCCCGGCATGTTAATCGGCGCGATTATCACCTCGTCCGGAGAATCCTGGTAGCCGATGATGAAGTGCGTCTGATCCGGTGACTGGTGCACCGCCAAATCGGGGTTGCGGTACACGGCGCGGCCCGTCGCGTACACCAGGTTGTACGCACCGTAGTTAATGATCTGCTCATCAAAGACGGGGTGCATCACGCGCACGAGCTCCTCGGCGGTAAGGAACTCGGGATTCTCCAGAGAGTTGAGGGGGTCGACAACCTCTGCGTACTTGCTTGCTTCGGTCAGCTCGTCGGCGACCGGGATAATCGGTTCGGTCATAGCTTTAGTCTACCGGGGTAGGGGAGACAGGTCACGGGTTTACGGCGATATTACGCATCATTAACCGGGTAATACGCGTCTTTTGCGGATGCTGGAGTGAGGTTCATGCAAGATAGTGCACCAGCGTTCCGAGTGTCCACATCATGAAAGATGGGGCCTGACATGGGCTAATGTGCTCACAACTCGGTTGCCGCCCCTCTAGAGACTTGACTCACCTCTCAGAAAAGGGGCACTATAGAGGGGTGAAGACAGCAATGTTCCAGCGAATTCTACGCCTTGTCGATGTCGCCTAGGGCGCGTGGCAGGGTCTATTCACTGCGACTAAGCGCCCCTATCGCTACCACCAACAGCGGGGGGCATTTTTTATAGCTTGGTACCACCGGGCATAGGATGCGTGAGGACCACACAAATCCCACGCAGAACATTGAGTACAACGAAGAACCAAAAGACACGAGGCATTTCCATGACCATGGGATTTTCCACTTCTGATGACGCGGCAAACGCTCCCGCAGAACGCATGACCGGTTCTCAGGCAATCGTCCGCACCCTCGAAGACCTGGGTGTGACTGACGTTTTCGGCCTGCCTGGTGGAGCTATTCTGCCGACCTACGATCCCCTGTACGATTCCAAGAAGGTTCGTCACATCCTGGTCCGTCACGAGCAGGCTGCAGGCCACGCAGCTCAGGGCTACGCTGTCTCCAGCGGCAAGACCGGCGTGTGCATCGCAACCTCTGGCCCCGGCGCCACCAACCTGCTGACCGCAATCGCTGACGCCAACATGGACTCCATCCCCCTGGTCGCCATCACCGGTCAGGTTTCCACCAAGCTGCTCGGTACCGACGCATTCCAGGAAGCTGACATCGTCGGCATGGCAATGCCCATCTCCAAGCACTCCTTCATGATTACCGACGCACAGGACATCCCCCGTGCGCTCGCCGCAGCCTTCCACATCGCCTCCACCGGTCGCCCCGGCCCCGTGCTCGTGGACGTCACCAAGGACGCACAGGTTGGCATGATGGAATACCGCGGCATCCCCGAGGACCTCGAGCTGCGTGGCTACACTCCCGCAACCCGCGGCCACTCCAAGCAGATTCGCGAAGCCGCCAAGCTCATCACCGAGTCCAAGCGCCCCGTCTTCTACGTCGGCGGTGGCGTGGTGCGTGCTGGCGCATCCGACGAGCTGCACAAGCTGGCTAAGCTCATCGGCGCCCCCGTCGTCACCACCCTGAACGCTATCGGTGCGTTCCCCGAGTCCGACCCCCAGAACCTCGGCATGCCCGGCATGCACGGCACCGTTCCCGCAGTGGCTGCCATGCAGAAGTCCGACCTGCTCATCACTCTGGGTGCCCGCTTCGACGACCGCGTGACCGGCCAGGTCGACACCTTCGCCCCCGAGGCCAAGGTCATTCACATCGACGTTGACCCCGCCGAGATTTCCAAGATTCGCTTCGCAGATGTCCCGATTGTTGGCGACCTGAAGTACGTGCTGCCCGAGCTGACCGAGCTGCTCTCCACCGAGTTCGCTCAGGAGCTGCCCAACCTGGGCGAGTGGTGGAACGAGCTGAACGAGGTCCGCAAGGATTACCCGCTCGGCTACGAGAAGCCCTCCGACGGCCTGGGCTCGCCCGAGTACGTGCTGGAGCGCATTGGCGCCCTGACCGGCCCCGACGCCTACTACGTCACCGGCGTTGGCCAGCACCAGATGTGGGGTGCACACTACCTCAACCAGGAAAGCCCCCGCCACTTCATCAGCTCCGCAGGCCTCGGCACCATGGGTTACGGCGTTCCCGCCGGCATGGGTACCCAGGTGGCACACCCCAACTCCACCGTGTGGATTATCGACGGTGACGGCTGCTTCCAGATGACCAACCAGGAGCTGGCAACCTGCGCCCAGAACGGCATCCCCGTCAAGGTTGCCGTCATCAACAACTCCTCCCTCGGCATGGTGCGCCAGTGGCAGACTCTCTTCTACGATGAGCGCTACTCCAACACCGACCTGAAGGACGGCTACGGCACCGCACGCATCCCCGACTTCGTGAAGCTCGGTGAGGCCTACGGTTGCGCCACCTTCCGTTGCGAGCGCGACGAAGACGTGGACGCCACCATTAAGGCTGCCCTGGAGATCAACGACCGCCCCGTGGTTATTGACTTCACCGTGAGCCCGCACGCACTGGTCTGGCCTATGGTTCCGGCCGGCGTGTCGAACGACAAGATTTGGATTGCGAAGAACACTTCGCCCGACTTTGACCGCGAGGGAGAGAACAAGTAATGTCTCAGCACACCATGTCCGTTCTGGTAGAGGATAAGCCCGGCGTTCTGACCCGTGTCTCCGGCCTCTTCTCCCGTCGACTGTTCAACATCCTCTCGCTGGCCGTCGGCCCGACCGAGAACCCCGGTGTCTCCCGCATCACCGTTGTGACCGAGGGTGACGCCCACACCATCGAGCAGATTACTAAGCAGCTGAACAAGCTCGTGCACGTGCTCAAGGTCGTTGAGCTGCCCGCCGACTCCTCGACCCAGCGCGGCCACATCCTCATCAAGGTGAAGGCTGACGCCGTTGCACGTCTGCAGATTGTTCAGGCAGCTGACCTGTTCCGTGCCTCCGTCATCGACGTCTCTCCCGAGTCCGTGGTCATCGAGGCCACCGGTTCGGCAGAGAAGATTCACGCTCTGCTGGATGTCCTGGAGCCCTACGGTATTCGCGAGATTGTTCGCGCCGGTACCATTGCCCTCTCCCGTGGCCCCCGCGCCATGAGCGAGCGCATCTAACACCCGCACCGCGAGTGTAGAACAACCCCGCACACGCGGGGAACAGATCGGGTATCGCATCGCTTCAGCCGGGAAACCGGCGGCGATGCGGTACCCGGCTCTATAGGGTTCGCGAACCTTCCGGATGCTTCAGATGCTGAGAAGTACTCTCGAGAACCCGAAACTAAACAGCTTTCAAGTAAAATAGTGAATGTTGAGCCCAGCCTGGGCCGCATATCATAAAGTACTTAGGAGAAGAAAAATGGCAGCAACCATTTTCTACAACGACGACGCAGACCTCTCTGTGATTCAGAGCCGCACCGTAGCAGTTATCGGTTACGGCTCTCAGGGTCACGCACACGCACTGAACCTGCGCGATTCCGGCGTGAAGGTCATTGTTGGCCTGCCCGAGGGCTCCAAGTCCCGCGCCAAGGCTGAGGCAGAGGGCCTCCGCGTTGCAACCGTCGCAGAGGCAGCAGCAGAAGCTGATGTCATCATGATTCTGACCCCGGACCAGGTCCAGGCAAAGGTTTACGCAGAGAGCATCGAGCCGAACCTGAAGCCCGGTGACGCACTGTTCTTCGCACACGGCTTCAACATCCGCTTCGGCTACATCACCGTTCCCGAGGGCGTCGACGTTGCCATGGTTGCCCCCAAGGGCCCCGGCCACATCGTGCGCCGCGAGTTCGAGGCTGGCCGCGGCGTTCCCGCCCTGGTTGCAGTCGAGAAGGACGCATCCGGCGAGGCACTCGCACTGGCTCTGTCCTACGCTAAGGCACTGGGTGCAACCCGTGCAGGCGTCATCAAGACCACCTTCACCGAAGAGACCGAGTCCGACCTGTTCGGCGAGCAGGCAGTTCTCTGCGGCTCCACCTCTCAGCTGGTTCAGTACGGCTTCGAGGTTCTGACCGAGGCTGGCTACCAGCCCGAGATCGCTTACTTCGAGGTTCTGCACGAGATGAAGCTCATCGTCGACCTGATGATTGAGGGCGGCATCGCCAAGCAGCGCTGGTCCATCTCCGACACCGCAGAGTACGGCGACTACGTCTCCGGCCCCCGCGTGATCTCCCCCCAGGTCAAGGAGAACATGAAGGCTGTCCTGGCAGACATCCAGAACGGCAGCTTCGCAAAGCGCTTCATGGACGACCAGGCAGCCGGCGCACCCGAGTTCAAGGAACTGCGCGCCAAGGGCGAGGCACACCCCATCGAGGCTACCGGCCGCAAGCTGCGTAAGCTCTTCGCATGGAACTCCGTTGACGACGACTACACCGAGGGTTCGGTCGCTCGCTAAGCGGTAGCCAAGCTATAGCTTTCTGAGAATCCGGCGTCGCGCCTCTCCTCCCGTGTGGGGGAGGGGCGGGGCGCCGGATTTCTGTCTAACGAGAGCCCTATGAAATCCTCCAAACGGTATGTGTGATGCAGTTCATGCTTCCTTGGGTTGCGGGTGGGGTGGAAAGCGCGTATAGTATTTTCTTGTTGCAAGGGAAACCTGCAAAAACAGAATAAGCGCCTCTAGCTCAATTGGCAGAGCAATTGACTCTTAATCAATGGGTTCTGGGTTCGAGTCCCAGGGGGCGCACTTCAAAGAAAATCCCGCTGATTCTTCGGAATCGGCGGGATTTTTGCGTTCCCCGCGAAAAAGACTGGAGAAGCTTGGGGGTATAGATATTTCCCCTTGCTCCTACAGGGGACCTGTCCTCGCAGAGCTCGGACACCCTGATGTCGCGGCGGGGAATATCTATACCCCTGCGTGTCTGTGGTTCAGGGGGTCGTGGAATCCCGCCGGGTTCTGTGGGGGAATCGCGGTGGTTTTGTGTGCGCCCCGTGCCTAGCGAACTGGGGCGGGGAGGCTGTCGCGGTTTAGCGTGTTGCA
>NZ_KV830887.1:0-271 GCF_001836905.1 Rothia sp. HMSC062F03
CGTGATGCGTGCGGGGCGTTTTTGTGTTCTAGGGAGCTTGAACACAAAGGGCTGTGATAGTAGCGGGGGAGGGGTCCACCTGCGGCGCGGCAACCCAGGGAGTTTTCAGGTCTCGGTGTTAGCATGGGGGCGTATCCCGGATACGCTGGTGTACACCACAGCCACACTACGCACTGCGCCGTTGCAGAGCGGCGCATACAGAAAAGAGAAACTACGATGAAGAAGTCCATTGCTGTTCTGTCCCTGACCATTGCCGGTGCCCTCGGCCTCG
>NZ_KV830888.1:0-254 GCF_001836905.1 Rothia sp. HMSC062F03
CCCCCGTGTGTGATTCGCTGTTTGAGATCAGGTTATCGAACTTTTCTATTTTTTCAACGGAGAGTTTGATTCTGGCTCAGGACGAACGCTGGCGGCGTGCTTAACACATGCAAGTCGAACGATGAAGCCTAGCTTGCTAGGTGGATTAGTGGCGAACGGGTGAGTAATACGTGAGTAACCTACCTTTAACTCTGGGATAAGCCTGGGAAACTGGGTCTAATACCGGATACGACCAATCTCCGCATGGAGTGTTG
>NZ_KV830889.1:0-286 GCF_001836905.1 Rothia sp. HMSC062F03
CTTACCAAAGGAAAGCTTAAACTCGGTAACGTCAGTACCCAACTTCTGCCAAGGACCATCAGCCTTGAAATCACGACCGATAATGTTCTCAAACCTTTGCCCCACATCCCCCTTATAGGAGTTGTACCTATGGTAGGGCCTCTCACGGCGTATACCGCAGCGCAGCCCCATCTGACGCATCATCTTCAAAACCGTCTTATCAGCGATACGCTCCCCTTCCTCAGCGCGCAGGCACATGGCCACCTGCCTGTGACCACACCCGTTAGGGGTACGCGAAAAAATCTGG
>NZ_KV830890.1:0-1000 GCF_001836905.1 Rothia sp. HMSC062F03
GCTCATCCGCAAGTACCAGTCGCAGCTTGAACAGGAGCGCCAAGCCGACCGCGACCGCGACGAGAAGTTCAAGCAGTACGTTCAGGAGCACCAGTAACCCGAGCGTCCACGACCGGTTTTGACGTCGGATTTTAAAACCGAATCTTGATACCGGGGAAAGACCGGTAATGGTGCGGGCCACCCGAGACACAGGCTCGGCGGGTAGCCCGCACCCGCGAGGATATTCCCGCAGAGGATGCAGCTCGCGGCAGGCGGGTGGGCGCGCAAAAATTTTTGGTGCACACCCCCCCCCGGATTTAAGGCGCGGCAAGGAGCAAAAAGTGTAATGTGGTGAACAACTCACTCTTATGAAAGGTGTTCAACGATGAAGTCCCTCAACTGCCGCACCGCCGACCCTCGCACCGGAACTAGCCCTCGTACCGGCATGAGCCGCCGACTGCTCACCACGGGTGCCCTGTTCTGTATCGGCATCATGCCCCTGAGCGCCTGCTCGCTCTTCAACCCGCCGCTGGAACGCGACGAAAGCGTCCACGCCATCTTCGACGCGGAACAGGACATCGTAAAGATGCCCCTGGACGATTACCTCTACTACGAGAGGGGCACTCATTACGAATACACGGCCTATCAGATTGCCATGAAGCAGTGCTACGCCGAACACGGGCAGAGCTACACCGACCCCGACCAAGCTCCCCAATCTGAAAGCGCGCCGCGTGGCGATCCGGGCCGAATGTACGGCCCCTGGAACGTCGAATACGCCAAGAAGTACGGTTTTCAGAAGCGAGACCCCAACGCCAAAGCTCCCATCTCCGTCACCCCAGGGGCAAGCCTCAGCCCCGAGGAGAGGCTCATCATCGAATGTGAGGACAAGGCCCGCGAGACCCTGGACGCCGCGGTTCCCGAAGGTAAGAGGCCCGAGAACGACGTGCAGTCCACAAACAGTCGTATCTCCACCGAGGCGGGTAACGCTGTGTACGGTAGCAAACTGCACCGCGAGCTCGAA
>NZ_KV830891.1:0-928 GCF_001836905.1 Rothia sp. HMSC062F03
GCGCGTGAAATTATCGCCACCCGCCAGTAGATATCAGCGGCAAGCAGATAGGAGCCCTTGGGATAATTGGGGTAACTCCGTTTAACGCTACAACGAGGTATGGAGGAGGAAATCCTATGCGTAAGGCTCTCTCTGCGGTAACAGTATTCTGCCTACTGGGGGCGTGCGTATCCTGCTCCAACAGCGCCGAGCGGGACACCTCACGAAAAGCTGTTCTCGATTATTCAAAGAACTACATACACCTTCCACTGGACGAGTATGCCTTCGATGAACTAACAATCCGTACGGTGAGCACGGCGTGGCACACGCTCATGTCCGAATGCTATGCGCACCACGGTCAGTCCTACGCTGTGCCCTCAATAGACACCCCGCAACCCGGGGGGCTATACGGCAACTGGAACGTCGAGTACGCCAAAAAGTACGGGTACTCCCAGAAGGAATCCCGAGGCCCAGACGATTCAGCATCAGACGACATCAACACCCAGTGCCAAGAAGAGGTGAAAACCGCATTCTCTGACGTCGAACTTGACGAAAAAGAATACCGGTTCGTAGGAGAGCTCAACTCACAGGCATACACCTACGCCTCCCAAACCGATGAGTGGAAAAATATTCGCTCAGAATGGTGGACCTGCCTGCGTGAACGCGGGCTAACCCCCAGAGAAGGAGAAGGTGACTGGATGTCCGAAGAAAGCGCACATCTCATGGCTTCCTCCCAAGATAACGAAGAATCTAAGCCGGAGGAAATTCGCCTCGCAACCATCGAAGCTGAATGTAACCAGAAAGTGGGTATGGCTCAGCGTCTGGGTGATCTTGAGGCGTCCTACCAGGGGCCGCTGATTGAGAAGAATCAGGCGAAGCTCAACCAGCTGAAAGAGGAAAAAGAAAAGCATGTGGCGAGGGCGCGTGAAATTATCGCCACCCGCCAGTA
>NZ_KV830892.1:0-114964 GCF_001836905.1 Rothia sp. HMSC062F03
TTTCTGCCACTCTCTCACAGTCGCGGCAGATATACCAAGCCTTTTGGCGGTTACACGATAGCCACGTCCCTTCTCAAACATCTGTGCTGCCTGTTTCCGAAGCAAACGATCATGTCTCAATCCCAGATGCTCGGACATGAAAAGCCTCCCGTTTCCTGGACTTCATTTTCGATGTCCAAGAAACGGGAGGCAGTTCATTTCTAGTACGAGGGGGCTTCGCCGTGCCCGGAAGGCCCACGTCAGTTGGCGTGAACTCAACCGGGACTGGGGCAAGTAAGCTTAGCCGGTCGGCGCTACGGCAACCTAACCGTAGTAGTCGCGAATCGTAACAGTCGTGAGCCCCATACGGTCCATCAGGCCCCTAATCTCATCCATCACCGAAATCACCCCGGGGTAATTCAGGTGACCAATAATGATGCGCTGCGCATCCACGTACTCCTTCGCAAAACGAAGCACCTCCTGCGAGGGAATATTCGAAGAATCAGCCAAGGAGCCATACCACAGCACCGGGCGCGTGAAACCGCACGAGGCTGCAGCCGCCAGCACGCGCGCATCATAATACCCGTACGGGGGGCGGAAATACGGCTTCGACGACACCCCAAAAAGCCGCTGAATCTCCTCATCATTGCGCGTCAGCTCCCGAACGATCTGCTCATCGCTGAGTTTGGTCAGCGCGGCGTGACTATACGTGTGGTTCGCAATCTGCAGCTGACCGCTCTTCACTAGCGGAAGCAACAGGTCACGATGCTGCTCAAAAGAGGGGTACTGACCGTTGATAAAGAAGGTGAGGCGCGTGCCGGTGCGGCGAGCAAACTCGGCGTACGCGCGCACCACATCAGGGTTGGCGCCGTCATCAACCGTCCAGGCGACGTACTTGCTCTCACCAACAAGTCCCGTCTGCGGCCCATCCCAGGGGCGAGGCGTCGGCACAGGGTTACCGGGAGCCTGCGTGCTACCAGAACTCGGCGCGGCGGAAGGAGTAGCGCTCGCGGAACCACTCGGCGCGACAGAAGCAGAAGCATTGGGGCTACCGGAAGCGGTAGGGCTATCCGTCGCGCCTGCGTTGATGCCGGTCGTCGAAGAGCAGGAGGTGAGAGCAAGACCCAGAGAGCCCAAGCCCAGAGCGCCCAAGCTGAGGAGTACGCCGCGGCGGGAGGCCACGGAATGATAAATCATGGTGTTTCTATGATCCCGATGCGCCTCGAACGACATCAGGTTTTGAGCGGTGTTCATACTCTCAGTGTAAAATAGCAACCCTTCCGAGCATCTAACAAGTCAAAAGATTACGTCAAAACACTTCAGTGAAGAAACCACCCATATCTCATACATCAACTTTTTCCTGAAGCCCCCACTCCACCACAAAGCCCCCTATACGCCTCAGCGCAAGGGGGCTTCACAACACAACTCAGGTGACCGCGGCACAGCACACAGGCCATGCGACAGCTAGCGGGGCTGGTAGGTGCGGCCGCGCTCCGCACGCGCGCGGCGCGCCTCGGCATCCCGAAGAACCGGCACCATAAGACGCACCAGCTGCTTAATCCCACGCATCACCAGCTCAATCCACAGCGCCGCAGACAGCACACCCGCCGCGCGCGGGTGACGGCGACGCACCCACCTCAGCGACAGCAGCGAAAACACGAAATACGCCGGGTACAGGAGAGCCTCGCGAAAACGGTGAGCCTGCCGAACAACGGGATTCTGAGAAAGCTTCTTCATACCACCAGTATATCCAGCCGCACGGCACGGCCACGCCGAAGCACCGACTAGGCCCCGGACTCGCCCTCCAGCTCACCCGAAGGCTTAACCGACGCACCCTCCACGGGCGCAGAAGCCGCGGCGCTACCCGACAGCTCAACCACGGAGTCCTCCCCCACCAGCTGCGAGGGAGAGGAACCCTCGGGGCCCGACAGGATCGTCACGTTCATGCGGCGCAGCGCATCCGTATCGGTAATCGTGTCATCGTTATCAATCAGGTACACCCGGTAGCCGTCTGCGGTCAGGCGACGCATCAGCTCCAGGAGCATATTCTGCGCCACCTCATCCACCGCGTACACGCGCGTCACGTCCAGGGCGACCTTCGAACCCTCCATCGGGGCATCCACAATCTCGCGGATCACGCGCTCCACACCCGCGAAGCGAATACGGCCCTGCAGCTGAATCAGGCGCATGGCCTCGGGTCCGGAACCAATCTGGTAGTCCGCGCGCAAGGCCGAGCGCGCCACCGTCGGCACGTTCATCACATGCATGCCCATGTCTTCGGAGAACTTCTCGAAGAGCTCCACGCCGCGCACGCTATTGCCGTGCTTATCCAGGCGCGGAGAGAACGTCGCCACACCCAGCTGACCCGGAACCGCACCGATGATGCCGCCGCCCACGCCGCTCTTCGCCGGAACACCCACCTGGGTCGCCCAGTCGCCCGCCGCGTTATACATACCGCACGTAAACATGACGCTCAGCACCTGACGCACCACGCCCTTCGGCACAACCTGCTCCCCCGTCACCGGATGCACACCATAGTTCGCGAGGGTCGCGGCCATCAGCGCCAGGTCTTTGACAGTGACCATGAGCGAGCACTGGCGCGTGTACCCCTGCACCGACACCTCCGGGTCGCCCGTCAGGATGCCGTGGCCGCGCAGCATGTGCGCAATCGCGTAGTTGCGGTGCGCGTGCTCCAGCTCCGACTCGTACACGCGCTCATTCACCGACAGGCGGCGGCCCGCAAACGCAGACAGACCAGAAATGACGCGTTCCATGCGCTCGCCCTGAGTCGCACCGGGAGGGCCCACCAGCGAATGGGTGGTAATCGCGCCGGCGTTAATCATCGGGTTCAGCGGCTTACCGGAACCGTCCTCCAGGGACATCTCGTTGAAAGGCTCACCGGAAGGCTCCACTCCCACCTTCGCGAGCACATCATCATAGCCGCGGTCCGCGAGCGCGAGGGCGTACACGAACGGCTTAGAAATCGACTGAATCGTGAACTCCACATCGGAGTCACCGGCGGCGTACTGCTCACCATCAACCATCACGATGGACGCGGCCAACTTATCCGGGTCCACGGCGGCCAGCTCGGGAATGTAGTTCGCCAGCTCCCCGGAGGTATCGGAGACGACCGTCGTCAGGGACTCAGTGAGGTACGTGGCGATGGGTGAATGCATGGTCTCCTCCGTGATGCTGATTCGGTGTTCGGGGTACGTTCCCGGATGCGCCGGAGAACCCGAGCATACCCCATCTACGAGTGTATCTTTTGCCGCCAAAAGCTACCAACTACTGCCGAGAATGACGACGGAGTGGACAGCGTGGGCTAACGCGCGGCGCCCGCGCGCACGACCGGGTTCTGGGTGCCGGGGACGTAAAGCCGGCTAGGGGTGGCGGACCGACTGCGGCTCCTGGCCACCCAGCTCGGCGGTCTCCAGCTGGAAGGTCGAGTGCTCCACCGACACCTCAAAATGGCTCGCCACGCACGAACGGATACGGTCCAGAATCGCCACCGCAGACCCGTCGCGGAAGCAAGAATCCGCAACCACCACGTGCGCGGTCACGACCGGCAGGCCCGTCGCCACCATCGAGGCGTGCACATCGTGCACCTCCACCACACCATCAACACTCAAGATATGCTCACGCATCGCATCCAGGTCCAGGCCGTCCGGGGTGAACTCCATGAGCACCGCCGTGGTCTGCCTCATCAGGCGCACCGCGCGCGGCACAATCAGTGCCGCAATGAACAGACCCGCAAGGGCATCCGCCCGGTAGAAGCCGGTCAGCCAAATCACCACCGCCGCCACGATCACGCCCAGCGAACCCAGGGCGTCGTTGAGCACCTCCAGGAACGCGGCACGCATATTGAAGTTCGCGTTTCGGCCAGAGGCCAGCACCGCAATGCCGATAACGTTCGCCACCAGGCCGACCACGCCGAAGACCAGCAGCTCGGCGCCGGGCACCTCCGGCGGGGCAAACAGGCGATGCACGCCCTCCACCGCCGCGTAGATACCCACGGCCAGTAGCAGCACCGACTGGCCCAGGGCCGCCAGTACCTCAATGCGTCGGAAACCCCACGTGTGGCGCGAGGTTGCCGGACGCGTCATGAGCGAAGCCGCGGTGAGCGCCACCAGCAGGCCGGAGGCATCCGTAATAGCGTGCGCCGTATCGGTCAGCAGGGCGAGACTCCCGGTGACCAGAGAGCCAACCGCCTGCGCCAGCACGATGACGAGCGCCAGGGTAAAAGCCACCAGCAGGCGCGGACGCATCGAGGCGGCCTCCTCCGGGCTGTGCATATGAGAGTGGTCGTGGTGACCGCCGTGGTGAGAGTGTGCGTGCTCTCCCATTAACCTTCTCCTTGGGGGTTGTGGCCGACGCAGAATCGCCGGGGCGAGAAGACCGGCACGGGCCGGCGGGCGACGCAACCGAGTGAGGGTTCGTCGACTCCAGGGTGAAACCGCGATACAGAGTCTAGAGATAGCAAAATCGCCCGACTCTTACGAACCGGACGATTAGCACCTCAAACGAGGTTTCCGTGGAGATAAGGGGACTCGAACCCCTGACCCCCTGCATGCCATGCAGGTGCGCTACCAGCTGCGCCATATCCCCATATTCTGTTACGTTCCTCAACGAGGCAACATGAATATATTACACACACCTCAGAGGGCTACGCAAATCGAGGACGGCTCAAATTCAAAAAATTTTCCAAAAACTTTAGGGGCTCCAAGCTACCCCGCCCGAGGCCCGCAAAGCACCGCGAATACGGCGAAGAGGCGGGCACGCGCGTCCCGCATGTGCATCACATGCAGGGCGCCGAACCCGCCCCTCACGCAAACGCTACAGAACGCGCACCGCGAAAACGTTGCGCGCCGAGCGACAGCCCGAAGGCCTAAGCCTCGTCCTGCGCCGGGATGATGCGCGTGGCCTCTTCCTCGGACTCAGCCTCGATATCGAAGGGAGCCTCGTTCTCAACACCCAGCTCGATGCGCGGGGCCTGAGCCCACAGGCGATCCAGGGCGTAGAACTCGCGGTCCTCCTCGTGCTGAACGTGAACCACGATATCGCCGAAGTCTAGCAGAATCCAACGACCCGAGGAGCGACCCTCGCGGCGCACCGGCTTCAGGCCGGCCTGCTCGCGCAGGGCATCCTCCACCTCGTCAGCCACGGCGTTCACCAGGCGCTCGTTGTGAGCGGAAACCACCAGGAAACCGTCAATCAGGCCCATGGCGTCGGAGGCATCCACAGCGAACAGGCTCGTTCCCTGCTTTTCCTCCGCCGCGCGGGCGGCAATGCGCAGAGCCTCAACCGAGGACTGTGCAGCAGTCATATCTTCCTTTCTTGCCGGTCATTCCCACCGGCAGCACCCCGCGGGGTGCGTTCTCACGGCCTACTTCGGGCCAAAAATCATAATCAAGCCGACAACAACCAGGGCCAGCAACAGAACCATCCACAGCCAGGCCAGGGAGGTCTTCTGGGCCGGCTTCAGCACCTCGTGCTCCGACTGGTTCTCGGTAACCTTCTCGGCGAAGGACTTATCGGAGTCCTTCTTCTGAGCGCCGCTGTTCTGAGATCCACTGTCCACGCGCTCCACCGATGCCACCGGTGCGCTCTTCGACTCGGCAGACTCCTCTGCGGCGAGCTCGGCCATCGCCACGGAATCCTCGGGATCCTGGCGGTCCACCATGCGCTGCAGCAGTTCCTCCACCTCGTCCGGGCTCAGGGCCACGGTCGGGTCGCCGTCCACCGAATCCACGGTGTCGCCAGAAACCGAGCCGTCCAGAACGCTCAGGTCCAGGCCCTGAGCGTTCACGGCGCTCACGCGGGTGGGCAGGTTGGAGGATGCGTCCTCCTTCTGCGCCTCGGGAGCTTCGGGAGCTTCGGGCTTCTGGGCGTCCTTGGGCTCGGGGGATTCCTCGTCCTCAGCCGGCGCGGAGGCGTAGCCGACGACGCTCTCGTCAACCTTCGGCTCATCGCGCACGAGGTACTCGTGCATCTTCGGCTCGGGCTCCTCCTCCTTGACCACGGTAATCACCGGAATGGAAGAGGTCAGCGGGCTATCCACCGCCGAGGGGCTGGTGGCATCCACACGGTTCTTCGCGATCTCGTCGGGACGCAGAACGCGCAGGCTACTGGTCAGAGGGGCCGGCTCGTGCAGCTTCTCCTCGTCGTTCGCCTCGGTCTCAATCTTGCCCTGGGCCGCCAGCGCCGCGAAACGACGCTGAACCGCCAGAACCTGCGGATCAATCGCGCCGGTGTTCACCACGGAACCCATATTCTCAACGGGCTTCGGGTTCTCCCCGCGGCGGTGTGCGCGCAGGTACTCGGCGACTTCCTCACGGTAGCGGGCGAGACGGCGCGGACCCATCACCTTAGTCGGCGGCGGCACCTCAATGCCGTCTTCGGTCACGTACGTCTCGTAGAGGTACGCTTCGTCCTCGCTATAGGGCTTCGAACCCGCAGCTTCACTCATGTGTTCCCTCATTATTCGTCGATTCGGGTGACTGCTCCGCCTCATCCTTAACTCGAGGCAGGCCGTCACGGTAGGCCGTCAAAGCGTCCTTCTTATACAGCCCGTACTTCGCAATGTACTGCACCACGCCATCGGGTACCAGGTACCAGATGGGGGCACCCTCAGCCGCGCGGCGGCGAATATCGGTCGAAGAAATCGCCATCGCGGGGATCTTCAGCGTCGTAATATGACGCCCCTCCGCAAGGGGAGGATCCAGCGTGTGATCGGGGCGGGTCACGCCCACGAACGTCGCGAGGTCCCACAGCTTATGGGCATTGCGCCAGGTCATAATCTGGCTGATCGCGTCTGCCCCGGTAATGAAGAACAGGTCAGCATCGGGGCGCAGGCTGCGCAGCTCGTTAAGCGTATCAAAGGTGTACGTGGCGCCGCCACGGTCAATATCAATACGGCTCACCGTAAAACGCGGGTTCGACGCGGTCGCGATCACCGTCATCAGGTAGCGGTGCTCGGCATCGCTCACGTGCCGCTCCCCCACCTTCTGCCAGGGCTGACCGGTCGGAACGAACACGACCTCGTCCAGGTCGAACACCGCGGCGACCTCGCTGGCCGCCACCAGGTGCCCGTGATGAATCGGGTCAAACGTTCCACCCATCACGCCCAAACGCACCCGTCCAGGGATACGAGGGGGAATCGACTCGGAGCTCGGGGCACCGAAATCAAGCTGAATAGGCTGATCACTCACAGAAGCCGTCCTTGCTGGGGACCGAGACCGCACCGGAAAACAACGCGCCCACCGGTGAGGATACGGGCAAATACACGGATGCACGCGCGCCACTCGGCGGGCCCACGCGGGACGCCGGATGCACGTGCGTACACCCATCTATGCTACCGTCTCGGCGCTAAAAACAACGAAATGACGGGGGTGAGCTAAGCCGCGGGTGGAATACCCGCGACCCGGCTCGCCCCCGTCGCCACGATGTGGACTCTACCTAGTCCTCGGTGCCGGGCATGTCGATATTCTCGTCGACCTTGCCCTCCTTGAGCTTCTTGCGGTACTCCACGGACTCGGTCCAGACACCGGCCACGCGCTCGGATTCCAGCTCGGCACGAGCCGCAGCCTTCGCATCCATGCGCTCCTTGTACTCCACGCGCTTCTGGGCGCGGGTCGGGCGGATAATCTCCTCCAGGCGGGCGTCGGTACCGCGCGGGGAGGAGAGTAGCTCGGCGCCACCGATCATGGTCGGCTCCCAGTCGAAAATCACCGAGTTGTCGCTCTCACCAATCACCACGGCGTCGCCGGCACGGGCGCCAGCCTTGAACAGCTCGTCCTCAACGCCCAGGCGGGCCAGGCGGTCCGCCAGGTAGCCGACCGCTTCATCGTTGTTGAAGTCGGTCTGCTGAATCCAGCGCTCGGGTTTCTCGCCAATCACGCGGAACAGCGGCTCCAGGTTGCGTTCCTCGCGACGAATAGTGAACTCTTGCTTCTTCTTGTTGCGGAAGCCCTTCGGACGAATCACGGGGGTTTCGACGGTGACGCGCTCGGCCTCCTTCTCGGCGGCGGCACGGGCGGCGCGGTCCTCCTCAACGAGCTTCGCCATCGCGAAGATGAGGGGCTTCAGACCCTCGTGCGAGGCGGTCGAAATCTCGAAGACCTTGAAGCCCATCTCCTCGAACTCGGGGCGCACGAACTCGGCCAGCTCGCGGGCCTCGGGCACGTCAATCTTGTTCAGCACCACAATCTGCGGACGCTCGTGCAGCGGCACGGTCACGCCCGCGGTCGGATCGACCTCGTAGTTCTGCAGCTCGCCGCGAATCACCTCGAAGTCGCTGATCGGGTCGCGGCCGGGTTCCAGGGTCGCGCAGTCAATCACGTGCACGAGCGCCGAGGAGCGCTCCACGTGACGCAGGAAGCGGTGGCCCAGGCCACGGCCCTCCGAGGCACCCTCAATCAGGCCCGGCACGTCGGCCACGGTGTAGCGCACATCGCCGGCCTGCACCACGCCCAGGTTCGGAATCAGGGTCGTGAACGGGTAATCCGCAATCTTCGGGCGTGCCGCGGAGATAGCGGCAATCAGCGAGGACTTACCCGCCGAGGGGTAACCCACCAGGGCCACATCCGCAATGGACTTGAGCTCCAGAACAATGTCGGCCTCTTCACCGGGAGTGCCCAGCAGAGCAAAACCGGGGGCCTTACGCTTCGTCGAGGCCAACGCGGCGTTACCCAGGCCGCCCATACCGCCGCGCGCGGCGATGTACTCGTCGCCAACGTGCAACAGGTCAGCCAGGACATTGCCCTCGCGGTCCTTCACCACGGTGCCCTGCGGCACGGTCAGAATCAGGTCCTCGCCATTAAAGCCGTGGTGCATATCGCCGCGGCCGATATCACCGTTCGGGGCGTGCTGGTGCGGGCTGTGGTGGTACTCCAGCAGGGTCGTGGTCTGGTTGTCGACGCGCAGAATCACCGCGCCACCATTACCACCGTTACCACCGTTCGGGCCGCCCAGCGGCTTAAACTTTTCGCGTCGCACGGAGACGCAGCCGTTGCCTCCGCGACCGCCGGAAACATGCAAGACCACGCGGTCCACGAATTCCGCCACGGGTTCTCCTATCTTGGAAAGTCTTCTCTTCGCCGACGCCTCAACGCCCGGTGGGCGGATGCATCGGCAGGCGCAGCCGGGTTGGGGCGCGCCTCCTCGCGAGGACCGCACAGCGTGCGGGCTGCTCGCGGAATGGGAGTTATAGCGAGAGGGGGTAGACTCGCGCCTACCCCCTCTGCCCTAGCGGTGAGTATTACTCAGCTGCAGCCAGGATGTTAACGACCTTGCGGCCCTTGCGGGTACCGAACTCGACGGTGCCTGCTGCCAGAGCGAACAGGGTGTCGTCGCCACCGCGGCCTACGTTCAGGCCGGGGTGGAAGTGGGTGCCGCGCTGACGAACGATGATCTCGCCTGCGTTGACGGACTGGCCGCCGTAGCGCTTAACACCGAGGTACTGGGGGTTCGAGTCACGACCGTTACGGGTGGAGCTTGCGCCCTTCTTGTGTGCCATTCTGTATTCCTACCTTAGGGTTGAATTCCGGTTCGCTTCGATTACGCGTTGATAGCGGTAATCTTGACGGTGGTCAGCTCAGCGCGGAAGCCCTGACGCTTCTTGTAACCGGTCTTGTTCTTGTACTTCTGAATAACGATCTTCGGACCGCGCAGGTCCTCGACCTTCTCAGCAACAACCTTGGCGGAAGCCAGGGACTTTGCGTCAGCGGTGACCTTGTCACCGTCGACGAGCAGCAGCACGGGCAGCTCGATGGTGCTGCCGGGCTCGCCTGCAACACGGTCAAGGGTAACGAGGTCGCCGACGGAAACCTTCTCCTGGCGGCCGCCAGCGCGTACAATCGCGTATGCCACTATGGGACTCACTTTTCTCGACAACTTGCTTCTTGAATCTCACTCGAATGAGCAGCCTGCGCTTTCATTGCTGTGCGCCCTCCCCCGCCGATCGAATAACCGCGAGAAGTAGGAACGGCCCGTGCGTTCCGACGGGATTGCCCGCCGGAGCCAACACGCGAGGCTCACCGGTGGTGTCTCTCTCCCGCACGTTCCAACCTCGGCCGAGTACTCGACCGAGCCGAAGACGATGCGGGTGGGAGCGGTGTCTCCCGCTGGCCCTGCGTCGATAGGGCTTCACTGAGATAAACACCAGTCCTTAAGAATACGGCATGAGGGACGGGCCGCGCAATAGAGTCACCTCACCGAAATGTGCGGATGCGGCGTGATGCTCCTCAACCCCGCCTCCCGGCGCACTCCCCCGGCACGTTCTCGGTAGGCTCCCCTCACGCGCTCCCCGGCGGGCGAACGGCGGGCGCGAAATAACAAAGCTGAAACGACGAAGGCCCCGGCGGCATGGATTTCTCCACCCGTCGGGGCCTTCGTCAGCTGCGGCTACGCGTGAGCCGCGGGGCTAGTCGTCCTTGCCCAGGCGCTTAATGTCGGCGGCGGCAACACCGATGCCGAGCATCGTCGGAGCCGAAGCCTCCTCGATGGCCGGGGCCACATCCGCCACGGATGCGGAAGCCACCACGGAACCGTGAGCGCTCTCGGCGGTATCGACGGTCACGACCTTCGAACCCACGCCGGCGCTCGAAGCAGCGCGGCGGGTGCGGCGCTTGCGCGGGGCCGGAGCGGACGACACAACCGTTGCGGGCTGGGCCGGCTTCTGCTCTGCCTTCTCCTGCTGCGGCGCGGCGGGCTCAGCCGAGGGGGCGCCAATCACGCCGGTCACAACCGGGCGGGTGCCCTGCTCGCGCTGACCGTTCTGCTCGGCCGACTCGGCGGCGCGGCGTGCGCGGCGACGCGATGCGCGGGGAGTCTCGCGGACGTCCTCGATGCGCAGGTCCTCACGCTCAGCGCGCTTCGACTCAGCCTTCTTCGACTCGGAACGCTCGGCGCGCTCCGCACGCTCGGAACGACGCTTGGAGGAACGCTCCTCGCGATCCGGGCGGGAAGATTC
Source organism: Rothia sp. HMSC062F03 (assembly GCF_001836905.1). Classification (NCBI taxonomy): domain Bacteria; kingdom Bacillati; phylum Actinomycetota; class Actinomycetes; order Micrococcales; family Micrococcaceae; genus Rothia; species Rothia sp. HMSC062F03. The sequence goes on from NZ_KV830892.1 coordinate 10,949, forward strand.
ACCCTCGGGGCGAGCGATGCGGCCGGCCTTCTGCGAGGCACGGGCCTTCGCCTCACCCGCGCGAATCGCCTCAAAACGATCCGAGGAGCGGCTGAATCGCGGATCCAGCTCGGGATCAACGTGGTGATCCAGCACGCCGGCATCCGAACCCTCCACCGCTGCAATTGCGGTATCGTCCAGCTCACGACGCTTCTCGGAGCGGTTCTTACGGGAGCGGCCCGAGCGGGACTTCTTCTCCTCGCGCTGAGGTTGTTCCTCGTCCTTCTCCTTGGCGGCCGCTTCCTCTTCCACGCGGTCGAAGGCGCTGGCCAGCTGCTCCAGGGAGAAGCCGCCCTGCTCGCCAACCCACTGGCCGTCGGTCACATCGGCGACCTTCTGCTCGCGTTCGGCGACCTCGGCGTGGGCCTGCTCGCTCGCCTCGGCGATACCCTGAATCTCCTGCTCCAGCGAGAGCTCAGCGGTCTCGGCGCGACGCGAACGCTTGCGGCGCTTACGCTTCTTGCGGGTCGAGGTGGTCTCCTCCGAACCGCTCTCGTTCTGGACGGAAGCGGCGGCCACGGCAGCCATCGCGTTACGGCGCTCGGCCTTCTTCGACTCCAGGGCGTCCTGCTTCTGCTGGTCGCGTGAATCCTCGCGGGAGGCCGAACGGGCACGCTTGCGCTCGTTACGGTCGTGGCGGTGAATGAAGTCGGAGGCGCCACCGCTGCGGCCGCTCAGCGGCTGATCGTGAACGATCAGACCGCGGCCGGCGCAGTGCTCGCAGGGCTCCGAGAAGACCTCGAGCAGGCCGGTACCCAGGCGCTTGCGGGTCATCTGGACCAGACCCAGCGAGGTCACCTCGGTCACCTGGTGCTTGGTGCGGTCACGGCCCAGGCACTCAATCAGTCGACGCAACACCAGGTCGCGGTTCGACTCGAGCACCATGTCGATGAAGTCAATCACGATGATGCCGCCGATATCGCGCAGACGCAGCTGACGCACGATCTCCTCGGCCGCCTCCAGGTTGTTCTTGGTGACGGTCTCTTCGAGGTTGCCGCCGCTACCGGTGAACTTACCGGTGTTCACGTCCACCACGGTCATGGCCTCGGTGCGGTCAATCACGAGCGAGCCGCCCGAGGGCAGGTAGACCTTGCGATCCAGCGCCTTAGCCAGCTGCTCGTTGATGCGGTAGTGGTCGAAGAGGTCGTCCTCACCGTCCCACTTCTGCAGGCGCGAAATCAGGTCGGGTGCCACGTAGGTCACGTAGGCTTCGATGGAGTCCCAGGCGTCCTGACCCTGAACAATCATCGCGGTGAAGTCCTCGTTGAAGACGTCACGCACGGTCTTAATCATCAGGTCGGGCTCCTGGTAGAGCATCTCGGGGGCCAGCACCTTGCGGGAGTTGGCCTTCTCCTGAATCTCTTCCCACTGCGCGCGCAGGCGGTTAATGTCGTGGGTCAGCTCCTCTTCGGAGGCGCCCTCGGCCGCGGTGCGCACAATCACGCCGGCACCCTCGGGCAGCTTGTCCTTCAGAATCTTCTTCAGGCGCGCACGCTCGGTGTCGGGCAGCTTGCGGGAAATACCGGTCATGGAACCGCCCGGCACGTACACCAGGAAGCGGCCCGGCAGGGAGACCTGGCTGGTCAGGCGGGCACCCTTGTGACCAATCGGGTCCTTGGTGACCTGCACCAGCACCGAATCGCCCGGCTTCAGGGCATTCTCAATCTTGCGGGGCACGCCGTCCAGGCCGGTGACGTCCCAGTTGACCTCGCCCGCGTAGAGCACGGCGTTACGGCCTCGTCCAATGTCGACGAAGGCGGCCTCCATGGAGGGCAGTACGTTTTGCACCTTGCCCAGGTACACGTTGCCAATCAGGGAGTCCTGCTGGGTCTTCGACACGAAGTGCTCGGCCAGCACGCCGTCCTCGAGCACGCCAATCTGGATGCGGCCATCCTTCTGGCGAACCAGCATCTGACGGTCCACGGACTCGCGGCGAGCCAGGAACTCGGCCTCGGTCACGATGTGGCGGCGGCGGCCCAGGGAACGGGACTCGCGGCGACGCACGCGCTTGGCCTCCAGGCGGGTGGAGCCGCGCACACCGGTCACGGTGTTGGATGCGTGGGAATCGGCCAGGCGCGGTGCACGCACCTTGGTGACGGTCTCAACGTCATCCTCAGCACCGCCCTCAATCTCGATGTCCTCGGTACCGCGGCGGCGGCGACGGCGACGGTGGCTGGTGACCTCTGCCTCCGCGGCGGCCTCCTCGCGGCGGCGCTCCATGCGGTCCTTGCGCTTCTGCTCTTCGGCGGCGGCGCGGCGGGCCTCACGCTCGAGCTTGGCGGCCACGGCGAGCTCGCTCAGCTCCTCGGGCTCGGGGGCCACGAACAGCGGCATCGCGCCCATGGGGGTGCGCGAGCGCAGCTCCTGCAGCTTTTCGCGCTGCAGGTCGCTCAGGGTCTTAACGGGTTCGGCGGGCTCCTCGGGTGCCTTCTCCTCGGCGGCTTCTTCGACGGCGGCAACCTCGGCCTCGAGCACCTCGGCCACGCCATCGGTTGCGGAGGGCTCCGCGTCTGCGGAGCCGGCCTCGGCGTTCTCAGCCTGCTTCTCGGCAGCCTCCTCTGCCTCGGCCTCAACCTCGGCTTCCGCGGCGGCTTCGCCCTCAACAAATTCGGCTTCGGCGGTCTCTTCTGCAGCTTCTTCGGCCTTTTCCGCCGTGGTCACCTTCTCGACCTTGGCGGTCTTCTCGACGGTCTCGACCTTGGCCACCTTCTCAACCTTGGCGACCTCTTCAACCTTCGCCACGCGCTCCTGGGCGGCGGGAGCCTCCGCCGCCTCAGCCTCGGCGGGCTGCTCTTCAGCTGCCGCGAACAGGCTGTTCAGGGTCGAAGCAACCTCGGCCTCGGACACCGCGGGAGCGGCGGCCTTCGGCGCGGGGGCGTGCTTAGCCTTGGCGTTACGCAGATTGGTCAGGCCCGTGGCGATGGCTTCGTCCAGGGGAAGCTCGGGAGCCTTCTCCTTCTTCGGACGGCCCGGGCGGCGACGCTCGGCGGGAGCGGCCTGAGATTCGGAGCTCTGGCGAACATTCTTACGCAGAGTTTCGCGGGTTTCTGCGGAGGCGTTCTTCTCCTCCGCGAGGGCGTTCAGCGCCTCAAAAACCCCAAGTTCGACGTTCTTCTCGTCAGACATTAATCTTCTTTCGTCATACCCCGCTCCGCATCGCGAGGATTTTTGACAGCGCGCATACAGCGCAAAGCCTAGTTGCCGTCACCGTGGCTCAAGCCTCTCCCTGCGAGCGCGCATACGTGGGGCGCGGCCCGGGCGCTATCTCTTTCAGCGCCGTCATTCGTGGGGGCGAGCGGGCGGAACGCAACGCGCACCGCAACGGTCACAGCCACCCCGCAATCGAGCACGGCCACGCCCTCCCTGGGCGTCCTGCCGGTCTTCGGGATTCTTCGCCGATGCGGTCCGGTCCGCGCGGTGCGACAGTCATGCTCCGCGGCTTACGGCCGGTGCTTACGGGTACTCTCCCTCGATGCGGTGGTGGGGATCTTCTGCGCGTGCGGGGCGCACAAGACACCGCCTTTCATTATACCCGTACGCGGCCCCCTCGAGGCTACCCGGGATGCAGGCGTAAGAGACGGGCGGAAAACCCGGCGAGACGCAAGAAAGCCGGACGGCGCGCGTGCACCATCCGGCTTCATTCAAAAATTTTGGAGACACCCGCGCGAAGCGGGGTGCGCATAGGGCGGAACTCCCCCGGTAACCCTGCGGGAATCACCAAAGAGAGAGGCTAGTCCAGGCCCAGCTCGGCGTCGCGAGCCTCGCGTGCCTGCTGCGCCAGCTTCGGGTCGGTCGGAAGATACTCCGGGCCCGAACCGGTCGCAAAGGGAACCCCCAGGATAAAGACGAAGGGCGAGAGGACCAGCAGGATAACCCACAGCAGCGAAAAGTGACCGGCGGTCAGCAGCAGAAGGGCAATCAGGAAAATTACGGCGGCGCCACCCATCGTGGCCATTCCGGCAGTCTTCACGGTTCTCCTCAGTGGGCAAAGGAACGTACCCGTCCATTATACGCACGAGGAACCGCACGTGCGGGGCCCCTCCCCTCGCAGAGGCTGAGGCGGGCGCGCATCCGCTCCGCCCTATTCGGTGCCGCGGGCGCGGTAACAGGATGCAGAAACGAGGTACAGAAAAGCCCCGGCAGCCGGGCTACCGGGGCGTTCGTTTCGGTTCCGAAACCGAAAGGTTACTGCATCATGCCCATGATGACGTCGAAGAAACGAATCACGATGATGCCAAAAATCAGAATCAGCCACAGGCCGATCGCAAACCACGACCAGGCGCGGGCGCTTTCGCGAACCGACGGCGAGGCGGGAATGACGCCAGCCGAGATGTTGCGCACCGTGGTCTTCACGAAGAGGGTGATGGTCATGACCCACACGATCATGCAGAATAGGCAGAGAGCGTTAATGTGGAAGGTCGTCTCAAACCACAGCCACATGATGAAGGCCGCCGCGGCACCCAGGCCGATGTTCAGGCAAATCCAGAACCACCGCTTGAACTGTGCCCCGGCCAGAATCGCCGCGCCAATCGTCACCACGATGGAGAAGCCGACCAAGCCGATAAAGGGGTTCGGGAAGCCGAAGGCCTCGGCCTGCGGGGTGCGCATGACCGTGCCGCAGCTCAGCAGGCCGTTGATGTCGCAGACCGTGGTGTGGCCGGCGTCAACGTAAATCTGCAGGCGCTCGTACACCAGGATTGCGGCGGAGATCAGGGCGATGAGGCCGGCACAAATTAGCCAGCACCCCAGTCGGCGATCCATGGAGGTCGTCGTTCCCTCCGCGCCCTCCAGCCGACCGGTGTGTTCGTTCTCGGCCTGGGGCGGTTCGGTGGTACTCGATGCGGCGGTACTCATGCGACTCCTTTAGATAGTGTGTTTCACCTCGTGCAGTAGCGGGTACATACCGGCGCGGCACAGCCAGCACCCCGGAAGCGGTACCCCATTTATCCTAGCCTCTCACACTGCCAAATGGCATACCATTAGCCTGTATGTTCCGTTTATGATGTGCTATTTATGCAGATAGACGCGTTTTCAGGGCGCCTTCGGGATGCTTTCGGAGTGCTTTCAGAGCATGTTCGGGATGATTTTCAGGCGTCTTGAGCACGCGAAAACCCCCGGGAGGCGCCCGCAATTTAGCGATGGGCGGAACCTTCCGGGGGTCTCAACGGGACATTTCTAGGGCTTTATCCGGGGCATTACTTAGGGCAGCGGGTGACGGTACGACTCGTCAAAGAATAGCTGCTCCAACTTCACCGCGCGGCTAAAGAACTCTCGGGCGGCCTGCGCATCCGCCGGGCCCACGCGGTCCAGCTCGCGGCGCAGGAAATCAACCAGCTCACGGAACTCCGGGTAGTCGTGCAGGCTAATCCACTCGTTGTGCACAAACGAATCCGGGCGCTTCGCCGGAGCCTTCGACGCCCAATCCAGGTACAGGCCCTCGCAAACCACCAGCACCGACAGAATCGCCGCGTAGCTGCCGCTTGCCGCCGCATCCAGGAAGAGGCGCTTGAAGCCGGTGGTCGCCTCCGTATCGGGCATGGATTCACGCTGACGCTCGGTCACGCCCAGAGTCTCAAAGCAGCGCAGGAAATAGGTGTTCTCATCACCGGCAATTTCACCGGCGAACTGTGCCAGACGCAGGCGGCCCGCAAGAGTGTCAGCGTTGGTGATGGCGCCGCCAATCAGGGCGAGGAACGTGTCCAGGAAGCGGTAGTCCTGCACCAGGTAGCCCGCCATAACCTGCGGGGCAATCGAGCCGTCAAAAAGCTCAGCAACAAAGCGGTGATTCGTGGCAGAAAGCCATGTGTCAAGGTTCTCCTGACGCAGCGTCTCCGTGAACGAATCGGTGCCAATCAAATCGGTGAAGGGTGCGGGCATGATAAGTGCCTTTCGCTATGTGGCATACCGTCGCTGGTATGCGTATGTGTGCGGGTGTGTTGGTGCGGCCTCGAACGTTGGGGCCGGCGCCTCAGTGAATATAGCACCGTGCCGCGGGGGCGTGCCCGGTTTTACACCCCGACGCCCGCATATTTTCGTTCTTTTCGTTTTTTGGGTGGGTGATGGCAGGCGATGTCGGCTAATCACGGACGCTTGGGATTGTGTGAGAGCCCCTGGGAACACGTGAGGGAGCGTGGGTTCGAGTGAGAAACCAAGGGGCCGCACGCGAGAAGGTACGAAAAAGCAGAGGCACAAAAAGGTTGGGTACGAAAAAGCGGGGCCCCGCTCCCCCAGCCGGTAATACTAGCCCAGTAAAACCAGTCAGAGAGCGGCACCCCGCCTCTTATCAACAACCTCAGTAGGTATTACTCCGAGTCGCCCTCAGACTCCTCGTCGCCAAAGAAATCCTCGGTGTACGAATCGCCCAGCGGCAGGCCCAGCGAGTCCTCAAGCGAAGAACCCTGCCCGGGCTCGCCGCCCAGCTCGGCCATGATGTCATTCAGCAGCTCGTCCGGCTCGGCTTCAGAAGCCGCCGCAGCCGCAGCCGCCAGGGTCGCCGCGGAGGCGGCACCGGCAGAACCGGCGTACAGGCCCGCCTCGGCGGGCAGCTCGTCCGGCAGCTCCTCAGCCTCGGCACCGGGGGTCTTCGCCTCCGCATGCTTAGCCAGCAGGGTGCGCGCCTCGCCGATCACAGTAATCGAGCCGGTAATCAGCACGCCCGCCGACTCCTGCTCGAAGAGGGCGTTCTCCATGGCGGTGGCAATCGCCTCGTCCAGGTGCTCAAACACCTCGATCGAGTCCTCGTCAATACCCGCGTCCAGGGCGAGCTCGTGCAGGCGCTCCGGGGCAATCGCGCGCGGCGAATCCGAGGCCGACAGGTACAGGCGGAACGTGCCGTCCGAGGCGTCCACGTACTCCTCGCGCATGGTCTCGAACATGCCCAGGGCGTCTTTCTCCCCCAGAATGCCGACCACGGCGTGCAGGTGCGAAAGCTTAAACGCCTCGGTCAGCGCGGCCGCGGAGGCGCGCACGCCGTGCGGGTTGTGGCCAGCGTCCAGGATGGTCAGCGGCTCGGTACGCACCACCTCCAGACGGCCCGGCGAGCGCACCGACTCGAAGGCAGCGCGCACGACGTCCTCGGGCAGCTGACGCTGGCCGCCGAAGAACGCCTCCACGGCGGCGAGAGCCACCACGGCGTTCTGCGCCTGGTGCGCGCCGTGCAGCGACAGCGGCACATCCGGGTACTCCCCCGCCAGGCCGCGCAGGGTCAGCAGCTGACCGCCGACCGCGAGCTCGCGGGAGACCACGCCGAACTCCACGCCCTCGAAGGCGAAGGACGCCTCCTTCTCGCGGGCGGAGGCGAGCAGCACGTCGGCGGCCTCGGGCTCCTGGACGGCCGAGACGAGGAAGCCACCGGGCTTGATGATGCCGGACTTCTCGGTTGCAATCTCGGCGAGGGTTTCACCGAGCATGTCGGTGTGGTCCAGACCGATCGGGGTAACCACGGAGACCACGCCGTCGGCAACGTTCGTGGAGTCCCAGGTTCCGCCGATGCCGACCTCGAGCACCACCACATCCACCGGCTCATCCGCGAAAATCGCGAAGGCAATCACGGTAATGGACTCGAAGAAGGTCAGGGCGGGCTCGCCGCGGGAGGTCATCTCGGCGTCCACGATCTGCAGGTAGGGGGCGATTTCGTCCCAGATGCGCACGAAGGTGGCGTCCGGCACGGGCGCACCGTTAATGCAGATACGTTCGGTGACGCTCTCGAGGTGCGGGCTGGTGAAGCGGCCCACGCGCAGGTCGTGGCCGAGCAGCAGCGCCTCAATCATGCGGGCGGTGCTGGTCTTGCCGTTCGTGCCGGTGATGTGGATGACCGGTGCGGCGCGGTGCACGTCGCCGAGGATTTCGACGGCGCGCGCCACGGCGTCCAGGCGCGGCGCCATCTTGTTTTCGGGTGCTCGCGCCAGCAGTTCACCGTAGACCCGCTCCACGCCCTCGGGGTCGGGAATTGCGGGGTAATTCTTCTCGCTCATTGTTCTCCTCACTGGGATAGCCGGTTGCGGCACCGGCCGAGTCCCCGCCGTGCGGCGGGATAGACGACGGGCCGCCCCGCCCGTGAAGGGGCGGGACGGCCGTACGGTTCAGGCGTATTAGGCCTTAGCCACGCTGATGGACAGCTCGGGGCCCTCGGTCAGCTGCAGGGACACGGCGAGGGTTTCGCCGGTCACCAGTGCCTCGTTGGCGCGCAGGGCTGCCAGGGTCTCCTCGGGTGCCGCGATGCTCAGGTTGATGCGGTCCGCCACGTTCAGGTCGGCGTCCTTACGTGCCTGCTGAATAGCGCGGATGGTGTCGCGGGCGATACCCTCGGCAACCAGCTCGTCGGTCAGCTCGATGTTGAGGACCAGGAAGCCACCGGGCAGAACCGCAGCCGCGGTGTGCTCGGCGCCCTCGGCGTCGGCATCGACCACGGTCACCAGCTCGTACTCGCCCTCTTCCAGGGCCAGACCGCCGTCCAGAGCCTTCACGCCGACCAGGACGGTACCGTCCTCGGTCACGGTCCAGTCACCGGACTTGGAGGCCTTGATGGCCACCTGCACCTGCTTGCCCAGACGCGGGCCAGCGGCGCGAGCGTTCACCTTCAGCTGCTGGGAGATGCCGTAGTCAGCCGGGTCGACGGTGTCGGCGCTGACCAGGGTCACCTCGCGCAGGTTCAGCTCGTCCTCGACGATGGTCGCGAAGTACTCCGCACCCTTCTCACCGAAAGCGGTGCCCAGGGCGGCAAACTGCTCGGGTGCGATCGCCACGGTCATCTTCTGCAGCGGCTGGCGCACGCGAATCTTCTTTTCCTTGCGCAGTGCCGAACCGGCGGAGCAGACCTCACGCACGGTCTGCATGAGAGCCAGCAGGTCCGACTCGTCGGCGAAAGCGGATGCCTCGGGCCAGTCAGCCAGGTGCACGGAGCGTTCACCGGTGAGGCCGCGGTAGATTTCCTCGCTGCTGAGCGGCAGCAGGGATGCGGCAACCTTCGACACGGTTACCAGCGCGGTGTAGAGGGTGTCGAACGCGTCGGTGTCCTCGTTAAAGAAGCGCTCGCGGGAGCGACGCACGTACCAGTTGGTCAGCGCGTCGGCGTACTGGCGCAGGTACTCGCAGGCGTTCCAGATGTCGTAGGAGTCCATCGCCGCGGTGACCTGCTCAATCATTTCGCGGGTCTTGCCGAGGATGAAGCGGTCCATCACGTGCTGCGAGTCGTACTTGAGCTTGGCGCTGTAGCCTTCGCCGTTGTTGGCGGCGTTAGCGTACAGGGCGAAGAAGTGGTAGACGTTCCACAGCGGCAGCATGACCTGGCGAACACCCTCGCGGATGCCCTGCTCGGTCACGATCAGGTTGCCGCCGCGCAGAATCGGCGAGGACATCAGGAACCAGCGCATCGCGTCGGAGCCGTCGCGGTCGAGGACCTCGGAGACGTCCGGGTAGTTGCGCAGCGACTTGGACATCTTCTGGCCGTCTGAGCCGAGCACGATGCCGTGGCTGATGACGTTCTTGAACGCGGGGCGGTCGAAGAGCGCGGTGGCCAGCACGTGCAGCACGTAGAACCAGCCGCGGGTCTGGCCGATGTACTCGACGATGAAGTCTGCCGGGTAGTGGTTCTCGAACCATTCCTGGTTCTCGAAGGGGTAGTGCACCTGTGCGTAGGGCATGGAGCCGGAGTCGAACCAGACGTCGAGCACGTCTTCCACGCGGCGCATGGTGGACTTGCCGGTCGGGTCGTCCGGGTTCGGGCGGGTCAGCTCGTCGATGTACGGGCGGTGCAGGTCGGGTTCGCCGTCCTTGTTCAGGGGCAGGCGGCCGAAGTCTGCCTTGAGCTCTTCGAGGGAGCCGTACACGTCGATGCGCGGGTAGTTCGGGTCGTCCGAAACCCACACGGGGATCGGGGAGCCCCAGAAGCGGTTACGGGAGATGGACCAGTCGCGTGCGTTCTCAACCCACTTGCCGAACTGGCCGTACTTCACGTTTTCCGGGATCCAGTTGATCTGCTTGTTCAGCTCGTACATGCGGTCCTTGAAGTCGGTGACCTTCACGTACCAGGAGGTGATTGCGCGGTAGATGAGCGGGGTGCGGCAGCGCCAGCAGTGCGGGTAGGAGTGCACGTAGGACTTCTCGCGAATCAGCACGTCGTCTGCCTTGAGGGCGTTGATGATGGTGCGGTTCGCATCGAACGCCTGCACGCCCGCGATTTCTGCCAGGGCGGTCGAGCCGGATGCGGTGGGCTCGGCGAAGAGGTGCAGGAACTTTGCGCCTTCGTCGAGGGAGAGGATCACGGGGATGCCGTAGCCTTCACAGACCTTCTGGTCGTCTTCACCGTAGGCGGGTGCCTGGTGGACGATACCGGTACCGTCGGTGGTGGAGACGTAGTCAGCGACCAGGATCTGCCAGGAGGTTTCGGTGCCCCACTTTTCGGTGTCTGCGAAGTAGTCCCACAGCGGGGTGTAGCGCACGTGCTCGAGCTGGGAGCCGGTGTAACGTGCGGTGACGGCTGCGGCGGCATCCTCGGCGGGGTTGTCGCCTTCGTAGCCGAGGTCCTTGGCGTAGGAGCCGAGCAGGTCGGTGGCGAGCAGGAAGGAGCGACCCTCGAACTTGCCTGCGCCGGGTACGACGGAGTATTCGATCTCGGGTCCGACGGCGAGCGCCTGGTTGGTGGGCAGGGTCCAGGGGGTGGTGGTCCAGGCGATTGCCTCGACGCCCTCGAGCTCTGCGGCGACCTTCTCGTCAGCGCCGAGGGCGGTGTCTGCGGTGAGGCGGAATGCGACGGTGACGGTCTGGTCCTGGCGGTCCTTGTACACGTCGTCGTCCATGCGCAGCTCGTGGTTGGAGAGGGGGGTCTCGTCCTTCCAGCAGTAGGGCAGCACGCGGAAGCCCTGGTAGGTCAGGCCCTTGTCGTAGAGGCGCTTGAACGCCCAGATGACGGACTCCATGTACTCGACGTTCAGGGTCTTGTAGTCGTTTTCGAAGTCGACCCAGCGTGCCTGGCGGGTGACATACTTTTCCCACTCGTTGGTGTACTTGAGCACGGATGCGCGGGCAGCGTCGTTGAAGTTGTCGATGCCCATTTCGAGGATTTCGCGCTTGTCGGTCATGCCGAGCTGCTTCATTGCCTCGAGTTCTGCGGGCAGGCCGTGGGTGTCCCAGCCGAAGCGGCGTTCTACCTTGTGGCCGCGCTGGGTCTGGTAGCGTGCGACGAGGTCCTTGGCGTAGCCGGTGAGCAGGTGGCCGTAGTGGGGCAGGCCGTTGGCGAAGGGAGGGCCGTCGTAGAAGACGAACTCGTTCTCGCCGTTTTTACCGGCGGGGCGGTTCGCGATGGATGCGGCGAAGGTATTGTCCTTCTTCCAGTAGTCGAGGACCGCTTCTTCGAGTGCGGGGAACTTGGGCGATGCGGTGACGCCGCTTCCTGCGGCTTCGAAGGCACTCGCCTTGGGATATACGTTAGACATTGGGTGCGCCCTTATCTTGTTGTTCTCATCGTTGAGGCAACGGGCGCGGTACGCGGGTGCGTGCACTCGTCGCCTCTCAGCCGGTGAGGGTTGACATGACGGGTGCAAGGACGCCTGGGCATCACTAGACTGCCGGGCTGTGCCGGGGCTTAGGATGCGGCGCGGTACCACCTTGCTTACTGAGTTAACCAGCTCAACGCACCGAACCCTTCCGGGGCTGCGTGGCGTCGCGTGTCCGCGATGCCTAGCCACCGGAAGAGCGGCGCGTTGGGCGGGTATCAGTCGCTTATTACAGCTATATCGGGCTTAACCGTCCGGTTCTACTGGGACTACATCTCTTCCGCTAAGACGCCCTCGCCGCAGCGATTGACGGGCGCCCGCAGGTGCGGTCCGTTCTTCCGAATTGCTCGCCGGTGATGGCCGGGTCGTTGCAAACACTAATAGTTTATGTGGCTTTTGGTTCCGAATGCAACCCCGATCGGTGTGGGTTTGAACGCCTTCACTCCCCTACTGTCCCCACGGGGTCCGGGGAATAGACGGGTCACTCTTCCGCGAGTTTCCGAGCCCCGAGGGTCCTTAATAGACCCCCGCGCGCCGCGTACTCGGGTGTGTCACCCAATGTATGTTTTTGCATCGACGCATTGTGGCTTTAAGTTGGTTTTGAATTTTGGCATCGAATTTTTGAAAGCACCTTTCGGGTGACCACAAGATATTGGGTTGAGAAGAAGACTCGTCCACTAGATATTCATCCCGCGAATTTTTTCGCCCCTCCACCCCCGGTGTGGGAACTAATTCTTGCGACCCGCGGGGTGATGTATAGCGAGTGAATAGAGTGCATATTCGGGGATTGCGGAGCGATTTCCCTTGGCTAATTAGCCCGTTTTCTTCGCCCATTCGATAGATTCCAGACCCCCCGAGGGAGAGTTGCGCGTCCCACTCACCCTGTCTCATTGCCAGAAATTTAGTCACTCCCCCAGAGGCTCCAGGTCTTAAATGTGATATAAATCATGTTTTCCAATGCGCTTCGCACCCACCTGTCACCTCCCCTACTCCCGTCATCGTGATGCAATCTCGGCACCTTGGAATCGACTACCGCCATCTGGATTCAAAATTCCCCCAGGGATTACCAAGGCTCAATTTCATGCATTTTGAACTCAATTAATATAAAATAATCCATATATGCATCAATGATGATTCTAGGGCTTCTGTCATGAGGAACCCGTCAAAGCTGACGGTTCCAGACCTGCACGAGCTGGATTAGTGCAAACCGTAACGGCGCACATCCCGCGGTTTCATCGTTGATTCATGCGTGCGCTCCGTCCCAACGGCAGAGCACGCCCAAGGCACCTTCCGGCCTTCCGGTTACGCAGCCGGGTTTGTCCCGCGCGAACCACGACTATCACGAATACGACCACGCCCCCACCCCGGGTGCCCCGAGCCCACCTCGGGATAGATTCAAGGAGTTCACCGATGTTCTCACCCTCTTCGAGCGCCCATTCCAACACCTTGAAGTTGACCGGCCAGTACACCGGCGAGTATCAGCCGGCCACTTCATCCGCCCCGGCGCAGAACGTGCCCAAGCCCCTCAAGACTGTTCCCCACCGTGACGAACCGACTTTCGAGGGTGCCTACGAGACGTTGCGTGCGTACTATAGCGCCCTCATCACCACGCTTAAGGATGGACGCTACGCGTCTCAGGCGGTGGAGCTGATCCATCCAGAAGATCGAAGTGCAATCGCTGAGATTAACGCGGTCAAGGAACTCTACGAGCAGAAGGGCTGGTACATGGAGTTCACCTGTAGCATTTCGATGCAGAAGACGGAGCCGGTGGGCGCGGTGAAGGACGGCGACGGGTACGTGCTGATTCATGTTGATGCCGAGTACTCAGCCACCGCCGTTCACCAGCCCGACGGCACCGAGCGAAAGGTCCCGGCCATCGCCCAGACTTCCACGCCACACGTCATGCTCTTCGCCGAGGGTAAGTGGTGGAGGATTAGCGTCCCCTACATGAACGAGCGTCTAGGAACCGGTTCGGATTCTTCCGGCAGCTCCGGCGATTCTCACGGACCCGCCGGTGTCTAGGGCCGCTTGATTCCGGGTGATTCTCATCGGGTAGGTTCAGCATCTGTTCCTCCCCGAGTTCGGGTTAGCGTGCACTTAAAGATAACGTTCAGGGTTTTTTGACGGACCTTTCAAACGGGTCACTTATAGTCGAACCCGGATGCTCCCCCGCGTTCCTCGCACCGAGGTTTTGGGGCCGAGCATCCGGGTATATCCGTACCACGCACCATACGACAGGACCCCCGCAATACCGGCGTACACACAAACGCCGCACCACGCGGGCCTACATCAGGAGGCCACGATGTCTTTCCTCAATCAAGCACCCAGCCGACGCAATATCCTTCTGGGCGGTATTGGCCTTGCCGCTCTTGCCCTGGCCGGATGCGCCAAGGATGTCCGTCCGCTTGCCGACGGGTCGGCTTCCCCCACTGACTCGCCCAGCGGTTCTCCCAGCACCTCTCCCAGCTCTTCCGACAGCGCGTCCGCTTCGGCTTCTTCCAGCGCCTCGGGCAGCACCCGAATCATCCCCGAGGATGAATACCTCAAGGATAGTGACAAGTACCTCGGTCCCCTGAAGTACGAGTACAAGGAGCTGTCGAACAAGTACGTCGAGGCCACCGATACCTCCCCCGCGAAGAACGTCCCCACCCCGGTCATCGATCAGACGGCGCGGCGCACCAACACCCTCGAGGGCGCCTACAAGACCCTGTGCGCCTATCAGAGTTCTTACGTCTACCTCATGCGTACCGGCACGATTGAGTACGCTATCAACCTCATGAACAAGGACGACACCAAGCTCAGCGCCGAGCTTCTCAACGTCCACACCCTGTATTCCAAGGGCGGTTGGGTCAAGGGCTACGAGAACAAGATGAGTATTCTCTCGGAGTACAGGACGCGCGCTTACGCCTCGACTGAGCTGAGCGCGGTGTCCTTCCCCTGCGAAGACTGGGCGAGCGATTTTACGACCTATCAGAACGGCTCGAGCCAGGTTCAGGAGGCAAGTACGATTCAGGTTCCCGTGATTCTGGTCTTTGACCAGGGTAAGTGGAACGTGACCAGCGCGGAATTCTTCAGGTCTGAATACAGCGAACGCTTCAAGAAGATTTTCGCTGGTTCCGGTGGTTCCTCTTCGAGTTCCTCCGGTGGCTCATATTCCGGTACCGGAGTCTAGACCGAGCTGGCCGATTTGCTTCCACGCTATGAGGGCGGGGCGGGTATCAATTCAACTGATACCCGCCCCGCCCTTCGTCTGGACCTTTAGCCTGTGCCTTCCGTCTGCGCTGGTGACGATTGTGACGCAACCAATTGCACGGCCAATTATGCCGAGCGAACGGAAGCCCGTGTTAAGCCCCCCCCCAGTCCGGCAGCCGGCCCACGCGCGCGTTCCGAACATGACGATAGCCCCGCATCCCTGGCAACTAGGAAAACCAGGGACGCGGGGCTATGTCTTGATGCCTCACGCTCCTCCCCCGCGGCGGGCATCGCACCGGGAGTACAAACGGAGCATGAACACAGCGGAACGTTACGAGGCGGCACGCTCGCGCAGACGCTCGTGAACCTCGCTCACGAAACGGTTCTGATCATCGCGGGCGTAGTACACGACCTCGCCAATCACGGTGATGGCGGGCGGCTTCACTCGGGCACAATCGGCCTTCGCATTCTCCAGGGTTGTCACGGTAACCCGCTCGTTCTCGGAGAACCCGTTTTCGATGGTCGCCAACGGCATCTCGCCCTCAATCCCACGAGAGAGCAGAGACGCCACCGTATCGGGCAGGGTGCGCACGCCCATCAGCAACACCACGGTGCCGGAGGCACGCAGAGTTGCCTCGACCGCAGCCAGGTCATCCTCGGAAAGACCCGAATGGCCGGATACCACGGTGAAGATCGAGGACACGCGGCGCAGGGTCACCGGGATACCCGCACGTCCGGGAACGGCGATAGCGCTGGTGATACCGGGGATCACCTCGGCCTCCAGGCCCGCCGCAATGCACGCATCCAGCTCTTCGGCGCCGCGACCGTACACGTACGGGTCGCCGCCCTTCAGACGCACCACGGTCTTACCCGAAAGCGCGTAGTCAATCATGAGCTGCTGGATGCGGGACTGCGGAACAGCGTGCTTACCGGGCACCTTGCCCACATCGACGATGAGGGCGTTGGGGGCGTACTCGCCGTACTCCTGCGGGGCGAGGTGATCCAGCAGGACCACGTCCGCCTCACCCAGAGCACGCACAGCGCGCAGGGTCAGCAGGTCGACGGCGCCGGGGCCGCCACCGATAATGTAGACCTTGCCGGGGTGCTCGGCGCGCTCACCGGGCAGGGCGATACCGCGCTCGGTCACGCTGTCATCCAGGCTGTGACCGGGCGCCCCGCCCGCGAGCACCTCGTCAATCGTGGCGAACTCGCGGGGCGGGAACGGCGGAATCTTCGGGCCCATACTAGGCTGCCGGAACCGGGTTGAGGTCACTGGGCTTGCCCACGGGAATCTTGGTACCGGTCACCAGAACGGTGTTGGACTCGCCAGCCTTGACCGCCGCAATCTCCTCGGGGGTTGCGGGGCGAATCTGCTCGCGCTCCAGCACGAACAGGTGCGATGCCTCGTCGCTGCCGTTGGGCTCGTTGATGAAGGCGCGGAAGCGGCGCAGACGACGCTCGTCCTTCAGGGTTGCGGCCCACTCGTCCTCGTAGGAATCCACGTGACGCTGCATGTCGCGCTCGAGGTCCTCGCACACGCCCAGGGAGTCCTCGATGAGGACGGACTGCAGGTGTGCCAGACCGTCGCCGTGCTCCTCGTCCAGGTCCTCAAGCCAGCGAGCGGTACGCTGCAGCTTGTCCGCGGTACGGATGTAGTACATCAGGTAGCGGTCGATGTAGCGCACGACGTCCTCGCTGGAAGCGTCCTTGACGAAGAGGCGGCCGTGGGCGGGGGTTGCGCCACCGTTACCACCCAGGTACAGGTTCCAGCCGTTGCTGGTTGCAATCAGACCGACGTCCTTGCCCTGAGCCTCGGCACACTCGCGGTTACAACCGGAGACACCGAACTTGAACTTGTGCGGGGAGCGCAGGCCGCGGTAGCGGTTCTCCAGGTGGACTGCCATACCGACGGAGTCCTGAACGCCGAAGCGGCACCAGCTCGAGCCCAGGCAGGACTTCACGTTACGCAGGGACTTACCGTAGGCCTGACCGGATTCGAAGCCAGCGTCGACCAGGCGTTCCCAGATGTAGGGCAGCTGCTCGAGGCGGGCACCGTACATACCGATACGCTGTGCACCGGTGATCTTGGTGTACAGGCCGAACTCCTCGGCAACCTCGGCGATGACGGCCAGCTTCTTGGCGGGAATCTCGCCGGCGGGAATACGCGGGACGACGGAGTAAGTGCCGTCCTTCTGCATGTTTGCCAGTGCGCGGTCGTTGGTCTCCTGCAGACCACCGCGGCCGGAGTCCAGCACGTAGGAGTTGCGGAAGGAGGAGAGGATCGATGCAACGGTCGGCTTACAGATGGCACAGCCGTCGCCGCCGTGACCGAAGCGAGCAAGCACGGAGTCGAAGTCGTCCAGGTTGGTCAGACGCACGGCCTCGGCCAGCTCCGCACGGGAGAAGTCGAAGTGCTCACACAGGGCCTTGGAGACGGTCAGGCCCATCTTCTTCATCTGCTGCTCGAGGGTCTTCTGCAGCATGGGCACGCAGGAACCACACTGGGTACCGGCGGTGGTGCAGGCCTTCAGGGATGCCACGTCGTGGTTACCGTCAACGATGGCCTCACGCACGGTGCCGAAGCTGATGTTGTTGCAGGAACACAGGATTGCGTCGTCGGGCAGTTCGGTGTCGGGGATGCCGTCGCCGCCGCCAGCTGCGGTCAGGTAGACGTTCGGCTCGGCGGGCAGCTCGCGACCCAGCAGGGGCTTCAGGGAGTCGAAGGGGGCGGTGTCACCGACGAACACGCCACCCAGCAGGGTCTTGGCGTCGCCGCTGGTCACGATCTTCTGGTACATGCCGCGAGCGGGGTCAGCGAACAGAACCTCGAGGCAGCCCTCGGTGGTACCGCGGCGGTCACCGAAGCCCGCCACCTGAACGCCGGAGAACTTCAGCTTGGTGGCGATGTCGAATTCCTCGACCTTTGCCTCTTCGTTGTCGTTGAGCAGGTTGGCTGCCACTGCGTCGGCCATAGCGTTAGCCGGTGCAACCAGACCCCAGGTGCGGCCCAGCACGCAAGCAACCTCACCGATAGCCCAGATGTGCTCGTCGGCGGTGTGGCAGGCGTCGTTGACGACGATACCGCCGCGCTCGCCAATGTGCATGTCGGCGGCGCGAGCCAGCTCGTCATTGGGGCGAATACCGGCACCGAAGACCACCATGTCGGCGGGCAGGGTGCGGATGTTTGCGTCCTCGGAGGGAGAGTCTGCGATGGAGACGGAGACGACGTTACCGTCGGCATCCTTGTTGATACCGGAGATGAACACGCCGGTCTCAATGTCAATGCCGGTTGCCTTAATCTGGGCGTTCACGGCGTAACCGCCGCCCTGGTCCACCTCGACGGAGAGCAGCCAGGGAGCCACGTCCAGAATGGTGGGCTCCGCGCCGAGTTCCTTCAGGCCCTCAGCAGCCTCGAGACCGAGCAGACCACCACCGACAACGATGCCGCGGGGTGCGCGGCCCAGGGTGGACTGCAGGCGGTTGACCTCGGAAACCATGTTCTTCACATCATCGACGGTGCGGAAGACGTGTGCTGCGTCCGAGTTGAGAATAGGGATGCGAACCGCGCGGGAACCGGTTGCAAAAATCAGAACGTCGTAGGGGTACTCGTTACCCTCGGTGTCGGTGACGACGCGGCGGTTACGGTCCAGCTTCTCGGCATGGCAGTTGTTGACCAGGTTGATGTTCTCAGCGTTCCACAGCTCCGGATCGCCGAGGGTCAGATCCTTCTCGGGGTCCTTGAAGAGCTGCTCAATGGCAACGCGGTCGTAAGGGGTGTAGGGCTCATCGTTCAGCACGGTGATGGTGTCTGCGGCACGACCGGCTGCCTCTGCACCCTCGTGGTATGCGCGAACAAAACGCCATGCGGCGGGTCCTGCACCGACAACGAGAATGTTGCGGGGGGTGTTCGACATAGATTTTCCTTTCCTAGTTTGCGATGCGATAGCTCTGCATCCTCGCCGTGGGCGGCGATTATGTCCCTGGGATTCGTTCCGTAACTTATTTGCGGCGCACATGCCGCAACACGGAAATCCCGGATTTGCCAAGATAAGGGGGTCGTACCGACGGAGCGCAAGGCCCCGCGAAACCTCTTATCTTCTGCAACTCCTGAAAATTACGAAACATTTTTATGTGGGATTATGTTGTTTTCTTCAGGTGCTCAAAAGCGATTCCGAGCTACGACTTTCATCGTACATGGTAGCGCAGGGTACGGATAGCCAAAATCAGCATTTTGTGAGAAAAAATTCTGAAAAACTTCCGCGGAATAACAGCCCAGATGAGGGCATACATACCCCCGGCAGCAGCGGATTTAGGTAAGGCTAATCTATAAAATTTAGGGTTATATTTTAGGGTGAAAATAACCTTTAGCTTTCTCGCGCGCCCCATTTCCCAATGTGGGTTTCATAGGGTAAACTCCAAACAAAGAACACGTGAATCGCAATTACGCCCAAACCGTAATTGAGCTCGCCCCCGCGCGACACACACCGTTTCGAAAGGAAAACCCCATGGCCGATAACTGGGTCCGCATCTGCGCCGAATCCGATCTTGAAGAGAACTGGGGCGAAGTCGCTCTGGTCGACAACCATCAGTACGCCATCTACAAGACCAAGCACGGCATCTACGCCAGCGATCACCTCGACCCGCACAGCCAGGCGCTCGTTCTGGCCCGCGGCATTATCGGCGAGAAGAACGGCCACTCCACCATCACCTCCCCCCTCTACAAAGAGGTCTACGACCTGACCAACGGTGAGTGCCTCTCGGACTCCTCCTACTCCCTCAACGTGTACCCCGTTGAGGTCCGCGACGGCGACGTCTACCTGCTGGCCGACTAATTCGGACGGCTCATAGACAATTCAAATTAACGAAAGGCCCCCGCTTCCTCAGAGGAAGCGGGGGCCTTTCGCGCGGAACGAGCCCAAATTAGTTCTTAGGCGGCAAGCGCCTCATCCATGCGATCGACAAAGCACTCTGCCACAACCCTGGCGGACGCAGGGTCCTGTGCGTTCACCAGCGGCGCGGCAACCTTCACCGGCAGGCCCGTCGAAGCGGCGTCACGGCGCATCTTACCGGCAAAGAAACCCTCCGCCAGCAGGTAGGTTGCGGCGAACTCCGGCTTATACTCGGCCACCACCTCGTGGAACTTCGGGTCAATGGAGGCAATGAAGCCGTGCTGAACCTGGGTTCCCAAGGCCTCGGAGAGCAACTCGGCGGCACGCTCCATATCGGCGCGGCCATCGGCGCGGGAGGAACCGGCGGCGCCCTGCACCACGACAGAACCGTTCTCGGGGGTCCAGCCAACCTCTTCAAGGCGGGTCCGAGCCAGGCGAGCCAGACGGGAATCGGGACCAAGAGACTCGGCGATTACGATACGTTCGATACCGCTCGCGCGGGCTGCCCGGCGCAGGTCCACCTGAGTATGGAACCCGGTGGAGAGCAGAATCGGGACAATAACGCAGGGCTCGTCCTTGGGCAGAGCCGCCGCAGCATCATCCACGCTGGGCGATTCGACATCAACATAAGCCTCGTGCACGCGGTATTCCACGCCGTCAGTACGCTGGTCCAGCAGGGAACGCACCTGTTCGCGAATCAGGGCGATGGCTTCACGGCCGGCAGCGGAGTCGGTACCGTGAGAGGTCGCGAGAACATTCAAAACAGTCATGCTCCCATTGTATGAAAGGAACACCCCGCTCCCCCACTCATGAACACGAGTGACGAAGCGGGGTGTTGCACGAAGGCTAAATTTTAGCTCTTGCGACGACGAGCCACGACCAGTGCGGTACCTGCAGCCAGGGTGATAGCGCCAGCTGCGGCGGCGAACATAGCGCCGGATGCGCCGGTCTGTGCCAGCTTCGAGGAGGAGCTACCGGAGGTCGAGGAACCACCCGCGGAAGAACCACCGTTAGAGGAACCGCCGTTGGAGCCGCTCACACCCAAGTTGTCGGAGGCACCGGAACCAGCATCAGAACCGCCGTTGGAGCCACCCTTGTGGCCGGCTGCGTTCTGGTCGGCAGTGCTGCTCTCAGAAGCGGAAGCGCTCGCGGATGCAGACTCGCTTGCGGAAGCGCTTGCAGACGCACTAGCCGATGCGGTCGCCGAAGCGCTGCTGGAGCTGCTTGCGGAGCTCGACGCGCTCGCAGACGCGCTCGAAGAAGCAGACGCACTAGCGGACGCCGTTGCAGACGCGCTCACCGAGGGGGTCACGGCGGGAACGCTCGGAACCGCGGTCGGGGAAACGCTCACCGATGCGCTCGGGGTTGCAGAAGGTGCTACAGAAGGTGCCACGGATGCGGTCGGCAGAGACGGCGAGGTGGGCTCCTCCGAAGGCACTGCGGTGGGCTCGGCGGTTGCGGAAGGCTCAGCGGTTGCGGAAGGCTCAGCGGTTGCGGAAGGCTCTGCGGTTGCCGAGGGCTCGACGGTCGGCTCAGCAGTTGCAGAGGGAACCTCGGTCGGTACAACAGTCGGCTCTGCAGGCTTGGTCGGCTCTGCAGTCGGTGCCACGGTGGGAGCAACGGTCGGCTCAGCAGGCTTAGTGGGCTCAGCGCTCGGCTCTGCAGTAGGAGCAACGGTCGGCTCGGGTGCCTTAGTCGGCTCAGCAGTCGGTGCCACGGTCGGAGCTACGGTGGGAGCAACGGTCGGCTCAGCAGACTTAGTGGGCTCGGGTGCCGGGGTCTGTTCCGGTGCCGAGTTCGCTGCCAGGCGGTTCAGCCACAGCTGATCCTCGTAGGTGTTCGGGTTCTCGAAGCTGGTCGGGTAGATAATATCGCCGTTGGGCAGTTCGAGAGCGTTGTAGCCGCCGCTCTTGTCGGTCTTGCGCATCGAGGAGAGAACCACCTCGTTCACCTTGTTCAGGGTCTCGTCCATGAACACCAGGCGGGAGCCGGATGCGTCCACCACAACCACGTTGCCCGCACGGGTCAGGAACATGGTGGCAACCTCGGTCTTCTCGAAGCCCTCAAGAGTTGCGGACTCGCGGACCACGCTGAAAGTGCCGTTCTCGTACTTGAGGATCTGCACCTTACCGCCGTACCAGTTGTTCCAACGGTAAATGTAGCCCTTGGGGCTGACCAGGGTCGAGGGCAGGGCGGTGTCGTAGCCTGCGGGTGAAGAGTTCGGCACCAGGGACACGCCGTTGCTGCTCATGTGCAGCAGGTGACCCTTCTGAACCGCCTTTTCGCCGGCCGCATCGTAGATGGAAGTCGACGGCGCGTACACGAAGCTGCCGTCGGGCAGCGGTGCGAGGGTCACGGTGTTGTTGGAGAACGAGTCGCCGTAGTACTCGTCGAGCGAGTATGCGTTCACAACCTGCGGGTCGATAGAGTCGGGCTTCGGCAGAGCCTGCGAGGTTGCCTTGCCGGATGCATCAATGATGGTCAGCTTGCCGCCGCCCTGGCCGTCAATGCTGACGATGCCCCAGGTGTTGTTGGCGGGGTTGTAGCCGATTGCCTTGACGGTGGTGGTGCCGAGGTCTGCGTCGGAGTAGGTGCCGGAGGAGACGAGCTTACCTTCGGCGGTTACGGTGTACAGCTCGGGCTTGTTGGTCTCACTGTTGATGACGAGCATGCGGTTGCCGTCAGCATCCACCGCGAAAACGCCCTTGTTGGCCTTCAGGACGCCGGTGTCGGTCATCATCAGGTTGGAGCTGGTCAGCACGGTGTAGGTGGTGTCGCCGCCGAAGCTCGGGGGTGCCACGTGCACGATGTGGTTCTGGCCCAGACGTGCGGTGTTCTGGGGCAGGTTCACGCCCGCGCCGGTGTTGTAAGACTCGGCGACGCTGTAGGCGCTCTTGGGGGTGTTAGCTGCGCTACCGTTGTAGGAGATGCTCAGCGGGTCGAGGCTAGCGCCTTCGTTGTAGAAGTCGGAGAAGGCGTGGTTACCGTCGGCGGTCAGGTTCGCGGAGATGCCGCTGATGCTGACCACGCCGTCCTTCTCGCTCTGCTTGGCGGTGCCGGTGCTCAGGGTCGCCATCTTGACTTCCATGGGGCCCTCGAACTTGCCGGAGGCGTAGTTCTTGGTGCGCACGGTCATGTAGAGGGAGCCGGTGCCGTCAGCGAGGTTCAGTTCCACGCGGGGGTTGGAGAATGTGAGGTTCAGGGCGCAACCGGTTTCGGGGTCCTGACCTTCGGCGCAGTGGCCGGTGAACCAGAGGCGACCGGCAGCCTGCAGGGTGACCTGCTTGCCGTCTTCAGAGACGGTGGTGGAGGTCGGGGTGAAGGTGAACTGCTTTGCGGTTGCGTCCCAGGCTGCGCCGTCGGTCATTTCGCGGGGCATACCGTTGTAGGACAGGAAGGAGGCGCGCACGCCCCAACCGAAGGACGCGCCTGCAGTTGCCTGGTCGCCTGCAGCGACGTTCTGTGCGGCAACGTTCTGTGCGGCGATATTAATGTTCTCGGCAAGAACGGGTGCCAGGGGCAGGGCGACAGCGCCAGCAACGGCGAGGGCGCAGGCTCCCTTGGAGAGGCGGGTGCCAGATGTGAAAATCTTCATTGGTGTGTATCCATACTATCGACACTGTTAGGACAGGCTTACTATATCGACAGTGTGTATATTTCTCAAGATATACACCAAATGAGCCGTTGTATGACAAAACATCTCACAGCACACCGACAGGGCAATACCCCCTCAACAGGCACCAGGGGCCATCACCACCCCAACCCCTACGCGACTAATCCTTCTTCGAAGCGTGCATACGTGACATACCCAAAGCACCCAGAACCATTCCACCACCAATGGCCAATAGTACGGCCAGTGCAGATGAGGAGGCCATCATGCCATGGGCCAAATCGGCTTCTGAGGCCTTCACCCCGTCACGGCCCTTCTGCTCGGAACGCACCTGCGAGGAGGAACCATCCAGCGTCGAAGACCGTCGCGATTGGGTAGCGGGCTCGGTTTCTGCGGGCGCACTCGTACGAGCGGTAGCCTGCTCGTCCTGTGCATCGCGTGTGCGGTAGCCTAGCGCAGATGAAGAAGAGGCAGCGGGGCGAGCAACGGCCTCCGTCCCCTCTTCGACAGAGATGGTGGGGTCCTTCCGGTCCCCGGCCAAGGCGGTTGCAGAACGTACGCCTCGGGTCTTCGTCTTATTCCCGTCAGTCACTTTCACGGCATTCTGTTCCTCACCGCTCGAGGCCGTTGAGGGGGCCGCAGAAGAGGTGCCAGCCACTGCTGAGGATGAAGAATCCGAGGAATCATCAGTGGAGGTGTCGCCGCTTTCACCCTGGGAATTTCCGGTGGCGCTACTCCCCCGAGAAACGGTGAAGCGCACCGTGCTGACCTGGACATCTCCACCGCTGGTGGCGTCTATTGCCACTACCAAGTAGGTGCGGCCGGTCTGCAGGGAGGCGCCGGGTACACCCAGCACCGCCTCAAAACTTCCGGAGGAGAGGTCCGAAGGGTTCACCCTCACAATAGCTAGGGCGTCACCCACCGTATGCCCATCACCGTCGAGCTCCATGAGCATCAGGTCATACCCGTTGTCATTCGTTGCAAAGTTCTTGCCGCGCACCGTAACGGGCTTTACCGAATCGCTCGAGTTAACCTGGGAGTTCTGGATTGTCAGGCGAGGACTGTCTCGGTGATTCTGCCTACTTGCCTGAGCCTCGATCTTTTCGGAGCTAATCAGCTGAATATGCTCCGGTTCCTTTGTGACGTTCGGGGACTGGGTCACCACCGGCTGAGGAGTGGGGGCTACGGTAGAAGGAATATGCGTGGGGCTGGGCTGCGGTGAGGGAGACTCCGGGGTGTCTTTATTCTCTACCGGTGTGGAGTCGGTCGCCGAGGGGCCCTTCGAGGACGCATCCTCACCGTGGGGCGGGGTAACTCCCGGCTGAGTAGAATACCGAGGATCGGAGGGAACCTCCACCAGGGTGTCGCGATCTCGCGTCAGAAAATCTACGCGCGTGATGCCGTAGGCCGCATCCGTCAGGGTGATGACGTAGAACGTTCCCCCAGCGGGCAAATCAAGCAGAAGCGCTACTTCCCCGGGGGAACCCCCTTCGGTCGGGGAGACAGAACGGTGGGTGCATTCCTCCGTCGAGGTGCACGAAGTAACTTCTACCAGCACGCTCTCGGCAGAGATTCCCTGAGGAAAACCCGACCAAACGAGCAGGGCAGCACCGTTCTCACGGTGAATGGTCAGGTTAATATCACCCTCGTTAGGGCCATCGAAGTCGACGTTCGATTCCCCCTCGCGACGTTGCGTTATGGGGTCGTCCGAGTCGCCTACTCCAGCGACATCGTGTAAAGAGGGCGTAGGGTCGGCAACAGTATCGGCGGCCATGGATGGGGCAAGCACCCCACTCTGCAGTCCCGCAGCAAGGGTCGCAACGGCAACTACACGGCGTTTTATAGATAATGTGCTCATGCAATGTGTCTTTTCGTGGTGTTTAACGAGGTGCTCCCATCCCCGATTATTCTTCCAATCCCACACGGGGTAATCGACCGAGCCCTGGACAGAGTATCTGTCCGGTGGCATCCACGCCATATGACCACTGAGATGTGGGGTCAGGGTAAGGAGGAGTCCACGTCTATATATCGGCTTCCTCAACCCTACCATGAACTCCGAGGTTTATTCACTCAAGGGTATTTTGACTCCCCTAAACGCTGTCTTTACGCTCGGGGAGTCAACAAGTCCCGTAGGTGTTTACCGGTGGAACACCCGAGACAGGGAGAAGGCATTCCTCCGAATGGCCATCCATACGGCGCCCGCCACCAGGCCCAATCCCACCAATCCTACGGTCCAGAAGGTCACCCTATAGTCGGAGGCTTCCTCCATAACGTGTTCCGAAGAGGACGCCGCTTTCACGCCTTCCTGCTGCCCCGCGGTCGACCCGGAGTGCACCTGAGAGATAGGGGCGTTAACCTCAGCGGAACGGGAATTACCCTCCGTCTGACGGGTGGGGGTTAGTCCCTTGGCGCCGTCGGTAGGGGTCACGGGCTGCACGGCAGATGCCGATCCGCTCTTTACGGAGGCGCCACCCTCCCCATTAGGCGTTGCGGTATCGGACCCCGCGGCGTATGCCGAGGTCAGGGGTGACTGCCCGGCGGATGCATTGGTCTGGGGCGCCATAGTGCGCGCTTGCGCCAGAGCCTGAAGCCCCTGCTGACGGCGCTCGGCACGCGCCTGACTCTCACGGGTTGCGGTGGAATCGGCCCCGCTAGAACGGGAAGCGTTCGAGCTACCGTCGGTTGCGTTAGAAGAAGCATGAGAGGAGGCGTTCGTAGAGTTGTCGCTCTTCGCGGTAGTGGACGTTGAAGTAGCGCCCGTTTCATCGCGGCGAGTGGCGGAGGATTCCGCGGTATCCTGCGATTTCCCGGCACTCACCTTAAACCGAACTGAGGCCACAGCGGTGTCGTTGTTCTGCTCATCGACGTACACCAGGTACGCGGTATAGACCGAATCGGTCTTGAGAAGCGACCCCGGAACGCCAACAGCCACCTCGAGTTCTCCTCCGGCGATGTGTGCAGCGTCCACGTGGGTGTACGAGACGGCATCGCCTCGGGGATTACCCTGCATATCGGTCTCAAGGACCATCAGGTCGTACCCGTTCTCTCGGGCGGGCAGGTTCTTTCCAACAACGGTCACGGGCTTCGTCTCTGCGTCAGAACGCAGCTCGGCGTAACGAACGTTCAGCGTTGGAGCGTTCAGGTTCGCGTTGTCTCGGGAGGTGGTCAGGCCTCCGGGTACCTCGCTCACGATCTGAGTGCCGCGCTCCAGACCGCCTGTTGCTTTCGGGGTGAGCGAAATCGAGGGCTGCGGATGACGGGCCTCTTCACGCGCTTTAGCCAGGATATTCTGCGTTTCGTCGTCAAGACGGATTCCCGACGAGTCACTGTCGACGCCCCCATCACCGGCAGGAACGATATGGGGAATAAGCGAACCGGCAGTAATTTTGAACTCCCCGTATCCCTCATCGAAGCTGTCCATGTCGAGGACGGAGATGGTGTAGTAGCCTTCCTTCGGCGTACTCGGTAGCGTGAGCGTCAGAAGGGTAGAGCCGTCCTGGGCTTTCACTGCGCTCAGCTGCTGGGGAGTATAGGTGACTACCTCTCCGGATGCTTTACCGGAGACGGTGTAGTACTGAACGGCCACGAGATAGTGGCTCGAATCACTGATGTACTTCTCTTCGTAGAGAGGTTGCAGATTGAGGGTTACCCGGTTCTGTTCCACAGAATGAATTAGAACCTCAAGCGTATCGAGTTCAATGTTGAAATCTTGCGAGGGACAATTCTGAGGATTCTCCGAATTGAGAATAGTAATAATACACTGCTGATCGACAGAAAAACCGGTTCCCTCCACCGCGGAAGCATTGGGTAACACAAACATACCCGTAGTCGCTAAAACGGAAAGCGTCAGGGCGCGGAAAGTTCGAGGTCGTTGAGTGATCATAATAGTGCCATTTCAATCGAAGCGGACGCACAACGCGCTGATAAGGAGTAGCTCACCACAAGCCCCTCTAATGCAATAATTATGCGTGCCGGTACATCGGTTACATCCCAGCCTAACACGAGTATTAAGATTTTAAATTCATTGCATTTGTGTGCTTATTGTTAGGCAGTATATGCACCTCAGAGTAAAACACTGTATGGCCACCCCATAAAACATCGTTATCGAAAAATGCGAATGTTTAGAGGGAGGGCCGAACACCCCGCAAACAATTATTTCAATCGCCGTAAAAGCCCAGGTGCACGACATATAGTGTCCAATCCAAGCCCTGAACACAGGCCGCTCACGGTGTTATAACGCATAAACGTTCGCGCCGGGGGCCCGCAAATCCACCTCCTATAAACAATCAAAATCATTTACATGCCGTACAAGATTTGACAAAAATCCATTGCATAATGCGACACACATCTCACATAATGCAAAGAGGCCCCGCGGTCGGTAATGCTACGCATCACCACCACGGGGCGCCTTTCGAGGTAAATTCTCTGCTCTCCCGCGCCTATGCGTTCGCATCCATCGTCTCAGTTGCCACCGCTTCAGCAGAGGCCTCCGCCCGACGACGATACCGGTTCACCACCACGGCGCTACCCACGAAGACAACCGAACCGGCCAGCGCAATTCCCAGCGGCACGGTACCCTCCGGCAGGGGTACATCTTCCGAAGCGCTTGCCTCCAGTTTCTGAGAATCGGAACCACCGCGAGCTTTCGTGCTTCGCGTATAGAACCCCTCGGAGCTCAGGCGAGAACCTTCCCGTGTGGCAGGGGCAACGCTCTCAGTGCTTCCCGCTGAGGTCTGATACCCCATCAGATTCACGATGGTGCGTCCGCCAATAAAGGCTACGTATCCCGACATGACCGGGGTGACGTTTGATGCGGTAACGGAGTTACTCGTGACCGCATGAGCCTGCGGGGTTGCCCGCGCAGCCGAGGCATGGGCATGAGCGACATGATTCAGAGCAACATCTGTCGAAGGAATATGGGGAACGGTTTCCCCAGCGATTCCTCGAGCCGACGAAGATTCAACCGCAGAGGGTGAAGCATCACTCGGTGAGGAGATATCTGCCGGCAGCTGCTCACTCGAAGAATGAACCACAGTGCGCCTGGGCTGATTGTTGGCGTCTGCAGTTGAATCCGCCGAGCTGGCGCGCTGAATAATGCTCACGCTGAAGGCAGAGGTTGCCACGAGCCTCAGCTCATCGGGAGACTCTCCCCCCACCGCCACCACCCGGTACCGCTTACCGCCAACGAGTGAGGTTCCGGGGACCTTCAAATCAGCCGAGAACGCGCCGTCCCTGACCTGCCCGGGGCTCACGTGGGTCGTGGCCAGGGGTGCGCCGACGGCTCCCCCGTCGGCAGGCATCTCGAAGACCATGACGTCATAGCCCAGGGAGCTCTCCCCCACGTTCTTGACGCGCGTGCGAATCGTCTGAAGATCGCTTGAGCCTCGCAGCTCCGCGGTGGAAATCTCAAGAATGGCTTCGCGGGTTTCCGCGGGGACCTGATTCGAGGAGCGGTTATGCACCAGGATACGGTCCCCCTCGGGCTTGGGCGTATCAGAAACGTCGGTGGTAGATTCGGAACTACGGGGCTCCCCCACATCACCGGGTTTCTCAGATGCAGTAGCGGAGGGGGTCGGCGAGGCGCTCTCCGAGGTAACCGGAGCCGGGGCCGGAGCGGCCGTGGGCTGCGGACGCTCCTCTCGCTCATCCTTCGAAGGCTCGGGATGGGGCACGGGGCTCACCGCATCGATGGGTGCACGCTGCACACCCGGGGTATCGGGGAAGAAAAGATTCTGACGTGAGGCGAGAAGACCCTCAACGCTCTCGCCGTATTCGGGGCTCAGCTCAACGAAAGAGGAGTTGCCGGTCTGAAGGTCGGTAACCTCCACCATGTAGGCCTGTTCAATATTTAGGCGCTGATGAATACTCACATCGAGATAGCCGTCATCATTCTTTGACACGGTCAGCTGCGAGGCGGGGACCACCATCGAGGCAACTTCCAGACCCTCCATAGTAACTGCCACCAGGCGCACCTGCACGTGGTCAAGAGACTTCACCCCGCCCAGACCAATCAGGATGTAATCCTCACTCTGGCCTAGCAAATCCATGATGAAAACATCAACGTTCGTAGCGTGGGGTTCAGGGGTGTTCGCAGAGGGAGTCGCACCACGCGGCTGTGCATGGGCGGACGATACGAAGGAAGCGGGGGCCAAGGTTGCAGGGGCCAGCGCACCTCCCAGCCCGAGGGCTGCAGATGCTACGAGGGCCGCGCCGCGAGCAGTTCGCTGCGTGGTAAACATGGTCACCTTTTTCGTGAGTGAGTAAGTGAGCGATAGGTTGTGCAATCCCCCACGCTCAGAAGTTCGGAAGTGAGAGCGGGGAGGCGGCCTCTCTTATCGGTGACCATGTGCGTTTCAGAACGCGTTTTGCTCCGCGAGGGCGGAGCATAGAGAGAGTGGCAGTACCGCCGGTCAATGCACTCTAAATTATAGGTATAACCTTAGAAAAAGTTAAAGACGAGGGGACGCCTCTTTTGTTACAAAGAAGCATCCCCTCGTCTTATCTCACGTTATGGCTTGTGAGAGGGTATTTATCAGCATTTTAGGAGCGGGAAGTGAGTTGCACATCACGGCGGCCACGGCGGGTCAGGAAGGCACCCGCAACCAGAGAGAGCGACCCCACCGCGCTAATCGTCAGTATCCCGGAGGCGCCCGTTACAGCCAGCTGCTCACGCTCACCCTTGGAGGCCGAAGCCGTAGCCTTCTGAGGCTTCTGGCCGGCACGGTCGGTAGCGCCGCCGGTAGCACCCTCGGTAACCGGAGCAGATTTGGGCGAAGCCGACTCATAGGATACAGGAGCCTCGGATGCGACAGCCACAGGAGCGGACTCCTTCGACTCTTCGGCCGGTGCCGGGGCGCTATCGGAGGGAGTAACCGAGGGCTTCTCCTCCGTCGGCTTTTCAGCAACAGAGTCACCGTAGCTCGGCTCCTCAGTTGCCGGCGCTTCGGTCTGCTCGGCAGGCAGCGAGTCGGAAGGACGCGAAGCATCCACGCCGTCACGCTCCACTGTGAAGCCGCCGGTCACGATCTGCACGGTTCCTCGGGAATCCTCGTAGACTGCGCTTACACGGTAGGTCGTACCCGGCTTCAGGGCGTTGCCCGGCACCTGAAGCTGCGCGGAGAAGGAACCATCCTCCACACGAGCGTCCCCGGAGGCAATGGCCTCACCGGCGGTTCGGCCGTTAGAATCCAGCGCGTACACCTGCAGGGCCACGGGACCGGAACCTTCGAGACCTTCACCGGTGAAAGTGAGCGTCTTTTCCGAGTCATTCTCGGGGACTGCGGTCTCTTCCACGCGCAGGCGAGCGCCCACGGCCACGGATGAATGATTCGTCGATTCGGCTGACTCCTGCTCCTCCGCGCGATCTGCCGAGGCGTCGCGCACCCGGTCGAACTGAGTGTTACGCGGCAGGTCGTAGTGGCGTCGAGGGTCGGTTTCCGGGAGCACGGGGTCCTGTTCCTCAGCGGGAACAATGGAAGCCTCAGAAGCTTCCGGCTCGGAGGTCGCGGGGCGAGGGGCCGCCGGGGTCTCTTCCGCCTGCGCTTCAACCTCTTCGTCGGCAGGCTCCGCGACTGCAGTCTCAGCAACGCTCCAGCCATTGGTGAAGGGAATCTCGACACTCTGAGCTGCTAGGCCTCGGGAAGCTGAAGGGGCAATTTCAACGTTCAGCACGTAGCGCAGATCGGGATGCACATCTTGCAGAACGGCTAGGCGCGCACCGGGTACCTCGATGCCGTCCAGAAGCGTGCCGTTGACAACATCGGCTCGTGCCGGGGAGGCAGCTAGTACGTGGCGATTGCCCTGCTCATCAACGGCGTAAATCGAGGTCATGATCTCGAAGGCCTGCGCATCGCCCAGGCCGGTGGCCTTGTAGACGATCAGGTTCTGCTCCTGCGGAATTTCCAACTGACCCGACAGTATCTGGGCATTGAGTGGCTCATCCTGAGTATCCGCAGGCTGCACCTCCAGGGGCGTCCATGAATTGTAGGAGGTGTCTTCGACGGAATAGCCGAGATCGGGGTTGACGACGGCGGTTGCCACCACGTACTGCTGGTTGGGGTCGAGGATTCCCGCAGGCAGGGTGAGCTGGGTGCTAAAGCTACCCTCGTGCACATCGGAGACGGGGACGAGGGTCATGGTCACCGCACGGGCACGGCTCAGGGCAGCCAGGGGGTACTTGCGGTACTCACTGACGTACACGGCGATGCCATGCTTCTCAACGTCCTCGCCCAGAAAACCACTACCGCTAACGGTGATGCTCTGGGAACGCGCGGGGTTGATGGCAGCACCCTGTTCGACCTGCACCGAGGGGCGCACATCGCGGTCAGAATGCTGGGCACGGTTCTGCTGAACGTTAGAGGAGGAAAGGCCGCCCGCATTGTGCACTGGAATCGCGGCCTGGGCCGCACCGGTGCCGGCGGTCAGAACGGAGGCCGCAATGGCGGCCGTTGCTCGGGTCTTTGAGTGAGCGGGATCGGGCATGAAACACACCTTTTCTGTGAGTGTGAACGATACCCTTTACGCGACAACGACGCCTCAATTCCCGGCGGGAAGATGTACGGTTGGTTCCTTCGCGAGGTTGGTAACCTTGCGATAGGGGTCTCCTCGGCATGGGCGATGGGTTCCGAGAGGTAAAACTCTCAATCTCCATCTGAGGTGGAAGTCCGCGCGAGGGGAATCGCTCTATTTATCGGTAGTTCCACACTATCAATAGAAAAAGCCTCTTGAGGCCCAATACGCTTTACGAGC
Source organism: Rothia sp. HMSC062F03 (assembly GCF_001836905.1). Lineage (NCBI taxonomy): Bacteria > Bacillati > Actinomycetota > Actinomycetes > Micrococcales > Micrococcaceae > Rothia > Rothia sp. HMSC062F03. The sequence continues at coordinate 42,919 of NZ_KV830892.1, forward strand.
CAACTATTTTTTTATGCAATGAACCACAAAACGGGTTTTTTACCCAAATCTCCCCCACTAATCATCCGCAAAACATATCGACTAGGTAAAATACCTCAACTCTCCCTTCAAGGTGAGGGTTTGAAGCGAACGTAAATAGGTAGACTCTGCAGTGCTATATGTGCACATTTATGCACATATAGTTATTTTCTTTCGGGTGTAAGGTTTTTGAGGTCTCGCATCAATCAGTAGCGCCAATCCCCTATTCACCGGCGATGCGAATGACTCTCTTGCCACGCGTGTGACCGGCCTGCAAATCGCGGTAGGCCGCACGGACATCCTCAATCGTGAACCCGTACACGCGATCCAAGCGAATTGACACCTTCCCATCGGCGACCAGCTCGGCTAGGGTCTCGAAGTCCCCGTGTTCCGAATGGCGGGGGCCCGTAAACTGTGCTCCCCTAATCATGACCTTGGGCGAGGGAACGAGGGTTCCAATGTCCTTGCCCTTCAACCCCAGCGAAAAGGCTAGGGTCACGTAGTCGCCACCGTAGCAGTCCAGGAACTTTGTCACGCGACCCTCGGCCGCCTTGAGCACTCGTTCCCCCACGCCCTCGCCATAAGCAACCGGCACGGCCCCCAACGACCTGATAAACTCGGCATTCGCGGCCCCTGCAATGCCAATGACGCGTGCACCGCGAGCCACGGCATACTGCACGGCGACGGACCCAATTCCGCCCGAAGCCGCGGAGATGACCACCGTATCGCCCTCACCCACGCCAATATGGCGGAAGGCGCCTCCCACGGTCAGGGCCGCGACACCCATTGCGGCCGCGTGCTCAAAATCAATGGAGGCGGGCTTAGGCGCAATGTCGCCGATGTTCACACAAATTTCCGTGGCCAGAGATCCCCGTTTGGTGCCCAGGCCGGGGGCACTGACGATGGTTCCGAAGACATCGTCGCCCACGCGATAGCCCGATACGCCGGGCCCCACCTCGAGCACCGTGCCGGAGAAATCACGCCCCACTCCGCGAGGGAACTGCGATTTCTTTGATTCAAACCAGCGGCGGGGGTTCCTGATTTTCATGGCGCGCGAGAGCATCTTGAGCTGCGGAGAGCCCTCAAAAATCTTATAGTCCACGGGGTTCAGGCCGACCGCACGCACCGCAATCTTTACCTGCCCCGCTTCGGGGCTCTCCCCCGGTACGCTCACGAGCTTCAGATTCTCCACGGGCCCAAAGCGGTCGTACTGCACTGCCTGCACGCTCATCGTTTCTCATTCCCCTCTTCCCGATTCGGGAGGTATTCTGCAACCTAACGGCAAATTCTTCGACAGGGTTATCCGGGCCCCTCGAAATTCGAGGCTTTCACTTCCGGGACGCTCGGAACCGATAAACCCCCACCCCCGCGAGCGCGGGAACCCTGTCATGAACAAATCGACACCGGTCTGTCCGTCCATTGCGGCTGCAACGTTCCGTGGAGCGCCGCATCTCGTGCGCCCTCACTATTCTGAACACACAGAAACGTCCTCGCGGTATCCCGAGATTATTTTAATCCCGAGGAAACCACGAGGACGTTTCATACGGCGTTACGCGAAAGGATCAACCCTAGAGGCTGCGGCGACGCAGAAGCATCAGCGCAGCACCGGCGATCAGCGCTGCGGCGCCGACACCGGCAATACCTGCGACACCTTCAGCGCCGGTGTGAGCCAGCTGCGGCTTCGAAGAGCTATCCGAAGTGGTGCGGCCGGCGGTATCGCGAGCGCTCACGGTGTGGCCACTCTGGGAAGAAGCGGTCACCGGGGTGTTACCAACCTTGGCCTTGGGAGCCTGCGAGGAGGGAACGCGAGTCTCGGTCACGGTCACGGAACCGTCCTCGCTCATTTCCGCGGTGAAGACGCTGGTGGTGCCGTCGCCGTTATCGCGAACGGTGGTGTTATCGTCGTTGCTTGCCGCGGGCACCGTGGGGGCCGGGTGGTCCGCATCGCTCACGGAGGCGGTGGTGACAGCCACCTGATGTACCAGGCCGTTCGGGTCGCTGGTAGCCACGAGCGCGTACACGTAGCCGGGCAGCAGACGATCGGCACGCACGGAAAGCTTAGCGGTGAAGGTGCCCTCCATAATCTCGGATGCGGGCACATCCTGAACGGCCAGAGCCTCACCGGTGATGTTGCCGTCGGCATCCAGGCGGTAGATGGCCACCTGCACGCCGCGGGAAGCAGATTCGTGGGTGAAGCCCGCGCCATTGACAGTCACCACGTTGTACTCGTCGTTCGGGTCCAGGCTTGCGCTCTCAGTGGTGAGGGTCGCGTTCTGGGGTTCAGGTACTGCCGGGGTTTCGGGAGCCGGAGTCTCGTCAGCCTTGGGAGTCTCTGCCTTGGGGGTTTCGGGGGCGGGAGTCTCGGGGGCGGGAGTCTCATCAGCCTTAGGGGTCTCCGGAGCCGGAGTCTCGGGAGCCGGGGTCTCATCAGCCTTGGGGGTTTCGGGAGCCGGAGTCTCGGGGGCCGGGGTCTCATCAGCCTTGGGGGTGTGATCACGCGGAGTGGTAGTCTCGGTTACCTTGAAGGAGGAAAGAGCCACCAGCTTCTCGGCGGGCTGAGCCTGGGGGTTACTGACAGCAACCAGAGCGTAGGATGCGCCGGCGGGAAGCTGAGCTGCGGGAACGCTGAGGGAAGCGTTGAATGAGCCGTCCTTGATCTGGCCAGCGTCAACGGTGATGGTTGCAATCGGTTCACCGGTAATCTGCTGGTTAGCGTCCAGAGCGTAGATGCTCACGTTAACAGAGGCACCCACCTTGGCCCCCTGGAAACCGGATGCACGAACCGTAATGGTATTGATGGTGGCGTCTGCGGGGAAGTCGGTTTCCTCAATCTCGATGGCGGGATTGGCCTGCTCGGTCTTGGGATCTGCCTTCGGGGTTTCCTCGGTCTTCGGTGCCTCGGTAGCAGCGGGGGCCGGTGCCTCAGCCTTGGGTGCTTCGGTAGCGGCCGGGGCCGGGGCCTCAGCCTTCGGTGCCTCGGTCTTCGGTGCTTCGGTAGCAGCGGGGGCCGGGGTCTCGGCCTTGGGTGCTTCGGTAGCAGCCGGGGCCGGGGTCTCAGCCTTGGGTGCTTCAGTCTTCGGAGCCTCGGTAGCAGCCGGCGCCGGAGCCTCAGCCTTCGGTGCTTCGGTAGAAGCCGGGGCCGGGGCAGTAACCTCTACGTTTACCTCACCGTTGGGGTGCTGCGTGACGGCAACAGTCGTACCGCTCTGGTCTGCGGGAGCCTCAGCCGCAAAGGTTGCCGGAATAGCGGCAACGGAGCCTGCGGTAAAGGCTGCCGCTGCTGCAATCTTGTAGACGCGACGGGTAGTCTTCGACATTGTTCCTCGATCTCTGAATCATCGGTGGTGAACCCCGGGAATATGCGCCCCCCTCTTCGAAGGCCATCGGGTGTTCAATATGGGTGTGATGCTAAAAGGCTAACATTCGCCCCTGTTCTTACCGGCACCCTATCGCATCCTCTATTCAAGTGTTATCAAATCGTTATAAAACACTCCCCTATAAAGAGGTTGCATACATACCAATTCGCTTACTCAAGTTCTCCGTATCAGGATATGACGATTCTTAAACTTCCCTTTTGCTGACGTTTAACGAACCTATGCATTATTCCGTGAGGAAAAACCTTATAACTACCTGAGAAAACCCCGCTTCGGGGAGTGAGCTTTCACCCATCCCCCAAACGGGGTTATGCGCGTATTATCCGCAGAACTTCTCAATGAGGGGTTGCAGAGAGGGCCGATGGCACGCTACCCCTCGGCGCGAATCACCTTGAATTGGCTGGCCTGAGCCACCGGGCGCAGGGTAACGCGGTCCAGGTTAACGTGGTGCGGAACGTTGAGCGCAAAGGTTACGGTCTGCGCTACGTCCTCGGCGGTAAGCGGATTCGGTACGCCCTCATACACGCGGTCGGCGGCCTCCTGCGAACCCAGGCGGTTCAGGGAAAACTCTTCGGTGTGCACCATGCCGGGGCAAATCTCGATGACGCGCACGTTATGTTCCGCCTCCTCCAGGCGGAGCGCCTCGGTCAAGCCGCGAGCGCCAAACTTTGCGGCGTTATACCCGGCGCCGCCCTCGTACCCATGCTCGGCAGCGGTGGAGGTCAGATTCAGAATCGTGCCGTGACCATTCTGGCGCAGTGCCCCGCTGAAGGCGCGGACCGTATTCAGGATTCCCAGCACGTTCATGCGGTACATCTGCAGGTAATCTTCGGGCTTACCCTCCGAGACGGGATCCAGGCCGATGGCTCCCCCGGCAATATTGACCAGGGCGTCAACGGTTCCCTGCTCACCCAGGATCTGCTCGGCGGCAAAAGCAACGGCGGTCTCGTTGGTTACGTCGCAGGTGACCGGATGCGCCCCGGTCTCCTGCTGCAGGGTGTAAAGACGGTCGGTGCGGCGAGCCAGAGCGTACACCGTCCACCCGGTGGCAACCAGCTGATGCACGGTAGCTCGACCAATTCCGCTGGACGCGCCGGTCACCACGGCCACTTTGCCGTCTCCGGCCCAGGAGCGAAAGGGAGATGGAGGAATGTAAGTGTTCTTAGTCATATCTTTATCCTAATAAAACGATGCCCGGTCGTGCTCCACAACGAAACACACCGGGCATACATTTTTTGGTTTTTTCGGTTTTTACGGCTCAAGGTTTTCACAGCTCAAGGTTTTCACGGCTCAAAAGAACCTCGTCGCCCCCCCCGATTACTTGCGGCGACGGGGAAGACCCCAGCGGCTACGGCCACCATCGCGGTAGCCGAGGCGGTGCTCAAAGTACACGGGCGAGCTACTACCGGTCTTCACGGTGTCCGGGGGAACCGTCCCCTCGCGTGCAGACATAAGATAGAGAATCGCGGCACCCGGCACGAAAGCGATAATGGGAAGAACGAAGCGCATGCGCGCCTCCCCATAGCCGCTTCGCAAGCTAAGGTGCCCGATGCATGCCGCCACCAGTACCACCTGAATCAGTAGAACGGCGGTCTCGAAAGCACCCAAACCAAAGAAACTAAACGTACTCATCAATGCCTCCTCAGGATTGGTACTATTTCAGTCTACGCCCCCGAATGATGCCTGCATAGGGTCGAGTCACGTGTTGAAATGATCCGCGGAACACATTTACCTTCGGGTATTAATGACCTATTCCTGTAGCATTTCCGAGCAGCGCTTCCGAGGCTTCTCCCCCGCCACCCCCCTATCTACCGCACCACCGTGAAATCTCAACGCCACCGCATCACCGACCTCCGAACCCGCCGCCGAGAATTACAGCAGCGAGCCGCCACGTACCGAGCTTCCACAGGGACCCCCTACCCCATCGAGGTACATCTACTCCTGGGGCAGACCTACCTGGACCCCGCCTCCTGGGATGAGCTCATCCACTCCCGCGGACCCGCCGTTGCCCTGCGCCGCGCACGTTTCGCCCCGCGATACGACCGGCTTCTGCGCCGCCTCGAAGAAGCCATCACCCGCTACGAACGCCCCTGACAACCCCTCGAAGCACCCCGCGAACGGCCATCGAGGCCGTGACTCACCACATCCTCGGCGCACGGCCGGCGCTGAAAGCTGAGAGAATGCCGTGAATATGAGAAAATAGCCCTTATGGCTGAAAACATTTTGGGCTCAGACTCGCCCGTACAGATTAACGTTCCCGACCGCCCCGCCCTCGAAGGCCTCGAAGAGAAGCTCTCGAAGCGCTGGGCCGATGAGAAGACCTACGCATTCGACGAGAACACCACTCGCGAGCAGGTCTACTCCATCGACACCCCGCCGCCGACCGCATCCGGCTCCCTGCACGTGGGTCACATGTTCTCATACACCCAGACCGACGTCATTGCACGCTACCAGCGCATGACCGGCAAGAACGTGTTCTACCCCCTCGGCTGGGACGACAACGGTCTGCCCACCGAACGCCGCGTTCAGAACTACTACGGCGTTCTCTGCGACCCCTCCGTGCCCGACAACGATTCCTTCCGCGACCTAATCACCTGGAAGGCAGACGGCACCCCCAAGCCTGACCGCAGCCAGGCAAAGTGGCCGCGCATCTCCCGCAACAACTTCATCGAGCTCTGCGAAGAACTCGCGGTTGAGGACGAGAAGGTCTTCGAGAACCTCTTCACCACCCTGGGTCTGTCCGTGGACTGGTCGCGCACCTACCGCACCATCGACGCACACTCCCGCAAGGTTTCCCAGCTCGCCTTCCTGAAGGACCTGGAAGCAGGCAACGCCTACATGGCAGAGGCCCCCACCATGTGGGACGTCACCTTCCGCACCGCGGTCGCCCAGGCCGAGCTGGAAGACAAGGAACGTCCCGGCGCGTACCACCGCATCAGCTTCCACCGCCCCAACGGCGAGAAGGTCTGGATCGAGACCACCCGCCCCGAGCTGCTGCCCTCCTGCGTGGCCCTCGTGGCACACCCCGACGACGAGCGCTACCAGTCGCTCTTCGGCACCACCGTCACCTCCCCGCTGTTCGGCGTTGAGGTCGAAATCAAGGCTCACCCGCTGGCACAGCCCGACAAGGGCGCCGGTATCGCCATGATTTGTACCTTCGGTGACACCACCGACGTCACCTGGTGGCGCGAGCTGCAGCTGGATACCCGCGCACTCATCGGCCGCGACGGCCGCTTCTCCCGCGAGGTTCCCGAGTGGATTACCTCCGCTGAGGGCCGCGAGCGCTACGAGCGCATGGCAGGCACCACCGTCTTCACCGCGCAGAAGACCGTCGTGGAGATGCTGGTTGAGGCCGGCGAAATGGACGGCGACCCCAAGCCGATTACCCACCCGGTGAAGTTCTACGAAAAGGGCGACAAGCCCCTCGAGATCGTCGCATCGCGCCAGTGGTACATCCGCAACGGTGGCCGCGACGCCGACCGCCGCGAGAAGCTCATCGAGCGCGGCCGCGAGATCAACTGGCACCCCTCCTTCATGCGTAGCCGCTACGAGAACTGGGTTGAGGGTCTGAACGGCGACTGGCTGATTTCTCGCCAGCGCTTCTTCGGTGTTCCCTTCCCCGTCTGGTACCCGCTGGACGCCGAGGGCGAGCCCGACTACGAGAACCCGATTCTGCCTACCGAGGATATGCTCCCGGTGGACCCCGCCTCGCAGACCGCTCCCGGTTACACCGAGGATCAGCGCGGCGTGGCCGGCGGCTTCGTGGCCGACCCGGATGTTCTGGACACCTGGGCCACCTCCTCCCTGACCCCGCAGATTGCGACCGGTTGGGGCGTGAACCCGGACCTGCACGCAAAGACCTTCCCCATGGATCTGCGCCCGCAGGGTCACGACATCATCCGCACCTGGCTGTTCTCCACCGCCGTGCGTTCCGAGACTCTGGCCTCCTCCGTACCGTGGTACAACACCGCGCTTTCCGGTTGGATTCTCGACCCGGACCGCAAGAAGATGTCCAAGTCCAAGGGCAACGTCGTGGTTCCGAACGAGGTTCTGGAGAAGTACGGTTCGGATGCTGTGCGCTACTGGGCGGCTTCCGCTCGCCTGGGTGCCGACACCGCCTACGACGAGGGTCAGATGAAGATTGGCCGCCGCCTGGCCATCAAGCTGCTCAACGCCTCCAAGTTCGTGCTGAACCTGGGTGCAACCGAGAAGTCCGTCATCACCTCGCAGGCTCAGGGTCGCGTGCTCATCAACGCCCTGGATCGCTCCCTGCTGGCTCGCCTGGCGTACCTGATTGAAGAGGCAACCGCCGCCTTCGAGAAGTACGAGTACGCTCGTGCCCTGCAGATTTGCGAGAGCTTCTTCTGGTCCTTCACCGACGACTTCGTCGAGCTGATTAAGGACCGTGCCTACGGTGCTCGCGGCGAGCAGGAGCAGGCTTCGGTTCTGGCCGCTCTGGCCACCACCCTGGACGCTCTGCTGCGCCTGTTCGCGCCCTTCCTGCCCTTCGTGACCGAAGAGATTTGGTCCTGGTGGCGTGCGGGTAGCGTGCACCGCGCCGAGTGGCCGCAGGCGCTGCCCATCCTGGAGGGCACCCTGCTAGCTGAGTACTCTGCACAGAACCCGACCGCCGGCATTTCGGCCCAGTGGGTCCTGGCTGATGCCAACCCGGCTCAGATTGACTCGCTCAAGCAGATCCTGCCGGATGTTGCTGAGGCCCTGGGCGGCCTGCGCAAGGCAAAGAGCGACGCGAAGGTCAAGCAGCGCACCGAGGTTGAGTCCGCTACCATCGCGGCTCCGCAGGCGCAGCTGGACCGCATCGAGGCCGGCCTGGGCGACCTGAAGGCCGCCGGTAACGCACGCGAGCTCTCCCTGGTGGCAGCTGAGGGCGAGCTGGAGGTTCGCGATGTGGTGCTCGTGGTGGAGGAAGCCGCCGAGTAGGCGATGCATCCGCGATTCGTCGTCGCTTGTTGCGCAACGCTCAGCCTGCGCGGAGACGCGGATCCTTCTAAGCACCGATGGTGAATAACGCGAGGCGGGGAGGTACCGTAATTTCGGTACCTCCCCGCCTCGCTTATCTACACTCCGTGCAACTCCGGTGGGCACCGATGCCAGCGGAGCCCCTATTGCTCTATTCTTTTCTTTCAGCCGAAAGGAAATTTGTTATTTTTTCATGCATAAAATCTCGTTCTCAACGACCACTCGCAATGCAGGCCTTCCGGCTCCGTGCGCCTCAGCTATAACACCCCCGAATCCCCCGCCGAATCCCCTGGACCTGGGGATTTATCTCCCAGATAACCCTTCTCCCCTCCCTATTATGTGGGGTTGAAACCCTCTCATTGCAGATTATTGCGTTTGTGTGCATATTTTTTGGGTCCCCTAACCGCTAATCAACCTTATTAGATTGACGGTCACTTTTTTGTATGATGGTTTGCGAGGGTTCCCCTCAATTCACTTCACTTCAGCGAGCGCACGCCACCGGTACGAGCCAATAAGCCGACCAGCCACACCACTACCCACCGCCGGGGTGCGATGTCGCATCCCGACCCTACCCGCGCGCCATGGATGGCGCGTACGACCGCTCATGATTCCCCATTCAGCATCAGAACACACCCCTGCGAGGCAGGCGAACTACTCCGCCCCCTCACCCGCGAGGCAGAGCTCTCCCACCCCGGTAACGGCTGACGCCCCCTCAACCGACACCCCGAGCCAGGACCAGCTCCAGCGCTACCTCTCCGTCCTCGGCGAATACATCCGCCAGGCACGCGAACACGCTCAGACGCTCCACGATTCTTACACCAACGAGGTCTATGAGCTCTGGCACGAACACATCACCTACTCCGCCGCCGCTGATGAGGCCAGTATCTCCTCCGGTGCTCTGAACGCAGCCGAGCTGGAGGAGCTAACTCGCAAGTGGGTGCGCCTCATGCGTGAGGGTCGAGACATGCTGCACCACGAGACAACCATTGCCGCAGACCGGGCAATTGTGCAGGACGGCTTCCCCCTCAACTAGCCCCCCCAGAAAAGACCTCGGGCCATTCTCCTCCGTGGGCCTTCCGCGACCGGGGCTCCCGCGCAACGAGCTTTTGGTATAGTTTTCTGGCACCAGTTCAGCGCACAGAAAGGGCGGGAATGTCCCACCAAAAACGCGTCCTGCGGCCTATACGTAGCGATGTCGCTCCCCCAGTTACCTCGCCACCGGTCTACCGTGGTGATATTGACGCGCGCGGCACGGCGCAAAACCTCGTCCCACGCAGCTTGTGGGTCGATTTCTGGGACACTCTCTTCTTCATCTTTGCCGGTGTGGCCTCCGTCGTGCTGACCTTCATGATTCTGGCGAATACGGTTGGCCATTCTTTCTGGGGTTTCCCCATTGCCTTCATTTTCTGGGCAGTCACCGCGTACCTGACGCTACCGCGTTTTCATGCGATCATGACCCGCATATACGTGCCCGACTACTTTATTGGGCGCACCCGCACCCCGGACGGTCGGCTCGGTGACCCGGTCAATATCGGTCTGATTGGTACCGAGGAGCAGATTCATCAGGTCATGCAGGACGCCGGCTGGACCCGCGCTGAGAACGTCACCCTCGTCTCCTCCTGGAAGATTATTATCTCCACCATCACCCGCCGTTCCTACGCGGAGGCGCCCGTCTCCCCGCTGAAAATTTTTGGTAAGACGCAGGCTTTCGCCTACCAGAAGGAAGTGGACGGCAACCCCGAGAAACGCCACCACGTGCGCTTCTGGAAAACCCCGGACGGCTGGCTTCTGCCTGGCGGTCACCAGGTGGATTGGTTAGCGGCGGGCACCTACGACTCCGGGGTGGGTTTCAGCTTCTTCACCCTGCAGGTCACGCACCGCATTGACGGTGAAACCGACTTTGAACGCGACTACATTGTGGAGTCCATTCAGTACGCTCACCCGGAAACTCACGTTGAGATTCTGCACGATTTCTCCTCCGGCTACCACGCCCGTAACGGCGGTGGCGACGCGATCCGCACGGACGGCGCGCTCCCGGTCATCGTGCTGAACAATGAAGGACTGGAGCCGCAGGAGCAGGAAGAAATTCACCTCTCCAGCGCGCACGACCTGGCGTACCGCATGCCGCTGAGTCTGCTGGTCGGTTCGGGTATGCTCATCGCCGTGACCCTCGCAGACATTATCAACAGCGTCATTCTGGCGCTCAGCCGCCCGGCTCTGCGTGCCAAGCTCCTGGAGGAAGGATCCGGCGACGATCTTGATTTGCTGAGCCTATTCGATCAGGTGGATAGCGACGTGCTGCTGACCATCACCAGCGCGGTGTTGGTGGGCTTCGTAGCCGTCTATTCTGCGGTCCACCTGTTCCTGCTGTGGAGCACGCTGCGCGGCTCGTCGAAGGCTCGCCGACTGGCTCTGCTGTTGACTGCGCTGAACTTCGCGGCGATTACCGGCGGCGTGCTGTGGGGGCACCAATCCCTGCCGCTGTCCACGATTTTCTTCCAGCTGGGCGTGGCGGTGTTCGCAATGTTGGCGTTCACCTCGGACGCGGCGGTCCAGTACACGGCAACCCGCACCTTCCACATGCGCGATACGAAGATTATGCAGCGCGCAACGCACCCGAAGGTTCTGGAGCGCAGGGCTAAGCGCAAGGCGCAGAAAGCACGAAAGACGGCTTCTGAAAACTGAAGCCGCCAAGCCTGACCCGCATCCGGCAATTCGGCACCGTTAGACAGAAAGTACCGCCCGGTCAATAACATGACCGGGCGGTACTTTTTTGCTCTGCAGCCGCAGACTCTACCGAGCCTGCGCGCATTGCAGGGTTCTTAGGCTTCGCCGTCCTCGCCGTGGAAAATCGGGCCCACGGTGCGGGGGCGCTTCAGCTCGAAGAAGCCGGGGTAGGAAGCCAGCGCCAGGGCGCCGTCGAAGAGCTTACCCGCCTCTTCGCCAGCGGGGCTCGGGGAGATCACCGGGCCGAAGAAGGCGGTACCGTTGATGGAAATCAGCGGAACACCGATGTCGGTGCCACCCACGGTCTTCAGGGCGAGGTCCAGGGAAGCGCGCATCTGCTCGTCGTACTTGTCGGTGAAGGCCACATCCGCCAGCTCTTCGGGCAGGTTGACCTCCGCCAGGGCCTTGACGATAGCGTCGCGGTAGGAATCGGCCTTGTTGCCGTTGTGGTGAATCTGCTCGCCCAGGGCGTCGTAGAGGGGCTTGATAACCTCGTTACCGTGCAGCTCACGCACGGCGGTGATGAGTCGGGTCGGGGCCCACGACTGGTCCATCATCGCCTGGTAGTCGGCGGGCAGCTCGCGGCCCTGATTGTGCATGGACAGGGAGAAGGGACGCCAGGTCACCTCAATATTACGGACTTTCTGCACCTCGCCAATCCAACGGGAGGTAATCCAGCACCAGGGGCAAATCGGATCGAACCAGAAATCAACCTGTGCGGGGGCGTTCTCAGCCATGGGTATTCCTCTCTTGTACGGATGCGCGTACCGCCCGTGCAGCCCGGCACCCTGTGTTCACCTTTAATATCTGCACCAGCCAAGCCCGCGGTTTCTGAGCGCGGCACCTGCTAGTGAGCCGTCACCCCGTATAACCGGGGCGACGGCTTCTTTATTCCCTAGCCTGTTCGGCTGGAAGTATTCGGTTATGCCGCCTGACGGTCCGCGGCCTTCAGGGAGGCGGTCTTCGCCTCCCCCTTCACGGTGCGGGTGGTCTCGGTTCCCGGATCGGGGGCCTGCAGTACGTAGCGGGGCTCCGCGCCGTTGAGTACGGTGTCCTCACCGATGACGATGGATACCACGTCGGTGCGGTCCGGAATCTCGAACATGACCGGTTGCAGGATCTGCTCCATCATGGAGCGCAGGCCGCGGGCACCGGTGCCGCGCTCGGCGGCAAGGCGGGCAATAGCTGCGATTGCCGCATCGTCAATAATCAGTTCCACGCCGTCCAGGGCGAAGAGGTGACGGTACTGCTTGAGCAGTGCGTTCTTCGGTTCGGTCAGCACTCGAGCCAGCTCTTCTTCGTTGAGCTCGCTCAGGGTCGAGATGACCGGCAGGCGGCCAATCAGCTCGGGGATGATGCCGTAGTGGGCCAGGTCCTCGGGCATAATCTGCTCGAGAGGGTCCCTCACCGTACCGCCCAGGTCGGCACCGAAACCGATGCCGCCGGCACCCACGCGGGCCGCGATGCGGTCGTCAATATTGTCGAAGGCACCAGCCACGATGAAGAGAATATTTGAGGTATCTATCTCAATATTCGCGTGAGCCGGGTGCTTGCGTCCGCCCTCCGGCGGGACGGTTGCCACGGTGCCCTCAATAATCTTCAGCAGCGCCTGTTGCACGCCCTCACCGGACACGTCGCGGGTGATGGAGAGGTTCTCGCCACCCTTGCGAGCAATCTTGTCAATCTCGTCGATGTAGATGATGCCGCGCTGAGCCTTCGCCACGTCACCGTCGGCGGCGTTGATGAGGCGCAGCAGAATATTCTCCACATCGTCACCCACGTAACCGGCCTCGGTGAGGGTGGTTGCGTCGACCAGGGCGAAGGGCACATCCAGCTTCTTCGCCAGGGTTGCCGCCAGGTAGGTTTTGCCGCAGCCGGTCGGGCCGAGCATCAGAATATTGGACTTGCCCAGCTCCACCTGCTCCCCCGCCGTCGCCGAGAGCGTGCGGGAGGTCAGTACCGGGTTGTCCAGGTCGTGAATACGCTTGTAGTGGTTGTACACCGCCACCGCCAGGGTGCGCTTCGCGGCGTCCTGACCGATGACGTAGTCGTTGAGGTGGTTGTAAATCTCGCGCGGGGTGGCTAGTTGCTTGGGGGATGCGGGGGCCACCGGAGCGTTTGCCTTCAGACGCTCGTCGGCCAGGATCTCTTCGCAGAGCTCCACACATTCATCGCAGATGGAGACATTCGGCCCGAGCACAATCTTGAATACTTGTGCACGCGTCTTCTTGCAGAAGGAGCACCGCATGCTGGCGTTGGGCGGCTCGGGGGGCAAAGTAATGTCTGTTGCCACGAGAATCCCCTTTCATTCGTGTGGTCGTCTCTCGGAGCGGCGCGCGGAGGGGCCGGGCGCTCTTCACGGTGAGAGATGATCTCTACCTCTCTAGGCTACCGGAGTTCACCCCGGAACTCAGAATTACGACCCCCGAAGAAGACAGTCGGTCCCCATATGACGAACCGGGTCAAATATGACGTTTAGGGGCGTTCCTTGACCGACCCCGTTGCGCGGGGGTTTCGGCGGGGCTAGAGGAGCCGCTCAACGGCTTAAAAGCATCCCCGTGTTACGTTGCGGCATCCGTCATAATGCGTCGCATAAAGCTAAGGGACGGAACGGTTCCCGAAACCCCCGCGCCTGCACGGCGCTAGGGTTTCGGGAACCGTTCCGTCCCTCTCTCACAGCGGTTACCGTTCATCGCGCCCGATACTCGCTCGGCGAGCCATCGAACCCGGCGGCGGCTTAGGTGTGGGAAATAGCGGTGTTGGTCGCGGGCTTGCGCAGCTTACGAGACTCCAGGACCTTGTCGACCAGGCCGTACTCCAGCGCATCGGCGGCGGTCAGAATGTTGTCACGCTCGATGGAGCGGTCAACTTCCTCGTAGGTCTTGCCCGAGTGCAGTGCCAGGGTCTGGGCGGTCCACTCGCGCATACGCATAACCTCGTTCGCGTGAATCTCGATGTCGGAGGCCTGACCACCCTGCTGGCCGCTTAGAGCCGGCTGGTGAATCAGCACGCGAGCGTTCGGCAGTGCCAGACGCTTGCCGGGGGTGCCGGCAGCCAGCAGCACGGCTGCAGCCGAAGCCGCCTGGCCCAGGCACACGGTCTGAATCTCGGGGCGGATGAACTGCATCGTGTCGTAGATGGCGGTCATCGCGGTGAAGGAGCCGCCGGGCGAGTTGATGTACAGGGTGATGTCACGCTCGGGGTCCTGCGCCTCCAGCACGAGCAGCTGAGCCATGATGTCGTCTGCAGAGGCGTCGTCCACCTGGGTGCCCAGGAAGATGATGCGGTCCTCGAACAGCTTGGCGTACGGGTCCTGACGCTTGTAGCCGTAGGGGGTGCGCTCCTCGAAGCTGGGGAGCACGTAGCGGTTGCTCGGCATAGCCGGCGCCGAGGTGGTGATATCGTTCGGCAGGTAGTTCATGTGCATCTCCCTTATGCGTTCTTCGACTCGGGCAGCTTACCGGCGGTGGTGGCAATGTGATCGAAGAAGCCGTATTCCAGGCCTTCTTCCGCGTTGAACCAGTTATCGCGGTCGTTGTCCTTCAGGATGGTTTCCAGGCTCTTACCGGTGCGCTCCGCGGTAATCTCTGCCAGGCGCTTCTTCATGTCCAGGATCAGCTCGGCCTGGGTGCGAATGTCGGACGCGGTACCGCCGATGCCGCCGAGGGGCTGGTGCATCAGGATGCGGGCGTTCGGGGTTGCGTAGCGCTTGCCGATGGTGCCCGCGGTGAGCAGGAACTGACCCATGGAGGCCGCCATACCGGTCACCACGGTCACCACGTCGTTCGGGATGAGCTGCATGGTGTCGTAGATTGCCATACCGGCGGTCACGGAGCCGCCGGGCGAGTTGATGTACAGGTAGATGTCCGCCTCGGGGTCCTCCGCCGAGAGCAGCAGCATCTGCGAGCAGATGAGGTTAGCGTTCGAGTCGCGCACCTCGGAGCCGAGCCAGATGATGCGCTCCTTCAGGAGGCTGTTGTACACGTAATCTTCCTGGGCGCCAACGATGGGGGTTGCCATCGACGGCGAGGGCGCCACGCCGGCCGCCTGGGAGGCGCCGATGGGCAGAGGCATGTAGCTGGACATTCTTCCTCTTCTTCTCTTAGGGACTTCGCGGCATCTTTGCGCACAGTGCGCGCCGAAGCGCACGCGAAAAGTTTCGTTGCTACTACCTTACCGATAGTTGCCTCTCCCCCGCTCCCCGCGCGTCGCCCGTTCGCCAGGGGGTGAAGCTCACACCTGCCGGGACGGTAACCGGCCCGCCCCGAGGCCGCTCGCGGGAAGCACACGATTGCGGGGCAGGCGCAGAAACGCCTCGGCGGGCACCCACCGAAACCGGTGAGCACCCGCCGAGGCGATGCGATATGCGCGCCAACGCGCCCGCGGAGGCTACCCCGCAAGCACCACGCGCAAGCTATTCGTGGGAGGGATTAGGCAGCTGCCTCTTCACCCTGGCCCAGGAACTTGGATAGGTCAACGGTGTTGCCCTTGGAGTCCTTGACCACTGCGGTCTTCAGGACCTCAGCCAGAGCCTTGGAACGGCGAACCTCGCCGACCAGTGCGCCAGCCTGGCCGGAACCGTCCAGCATCTGTGCGAACTGGTTCGGATCCATACCGTACTGAGAGCTCATGGTGATGATGTAGTTAATCATCTCGGCCTGGTCGACGGTCACTTCCAGAGCGTCGGCGAGGGCGTCCAGAACCATCTCGTTCTTGAAGGCGGTCTCGGTGTTCTCGCGAACCTCGGCGCGGTGCTCCTCGGTGTCGTGGCCGGGCTCAGCGTTGGGAGCGTTGAAGTGCTGCTCCAGCTGATCCTCGATGACCTTCTCGGGGACGGGGACCTCGACCAGCTCAACGAGCTTGGTCAGGACCTTGTCGCGCGCCTGGGTGCCCTGCTCGGCAACCTTAGCCTCGGCAACCTGCTTCTTGATGTCTTCCTTCAGCTCTTCGATGGTGTCGAACTCGGAAGCCAGCTGTGCGAACTCGTCGTCAGCCTCGGGCAGCTCGCGCTCCTTGACAGCGGTCAGCTTGACCTTGATGACGGCTTCCTCGCCGGCGTGCTCGCCGCCGGAGAGCTTGGTCTCGAAGGTTGCGTCCTCGCCAGCGGACAGGCCGGTCAGGGCCTCGTCGATGCCCTCGAGCATGGTGCCGGAACCGATCTGGTAGGACAGGTCGTTAGCTGCGTCCACCTGCTCGCCGTCGATCTCTGCGGCGATGTCGATGGTCACGAAGTCCTTGTCGGCGGCGGGGCGCTCGACGGTCTTCAGGGTGCCGAAGCGCTCGCGCAGAGCGTCCAGTGCCTGAACCTCGTCCTCGGGGGTCACCTCGACCTCGTCCACCTCAACCTCGATGCCCTCGTAGTTGGGCAGCTCGATCTCGGGGCGGACGGTCACGGTGATGGTCAGCTTGATGTCAGCTTCGCGGTCCTCGGTGGTGGGCTGGGACTGAACGTCCAGCTCGGGCTGTGCCAGGGGGGAGAGGTCGTTCTCGCCCAGTGCCTGTGCGTAGTAGTCGTTCAGGGCGTCGTTGAGGGATGCCTCAACGATGTAGTCGAAGCCCGCGCGCTGCTCGATGAGCTGCTTGGGCAGCTTGCCCTTGCGGAAGCCGGGAACGCTAATCTGGCCAGCCAGGTTCTTGTAGGTGCGGTCCAGGTAGGGCTTGAATTCTACGAAGGGAACCTCGACCTCAATCTTTGCGAGGGTCGGGTTGAGCTTCTCGACGGCGGTCTTCACGTCCGTGATCTCCTCATATCGTTCGGTACGGCACGGGTCTCGGGCGTGCCGCTGTTGCTTAGTGGAAAGAGCGCCACGACCCTGTAGCGTCGCGGCAACCGTTTCACGTCGGGGCGACAGGATTCGAACCTGCGATCTCCTGCTCCCAAAGCAGGCGCGTTAGCCAAGCTACGCCACGCCCCGTGAAACTAACCGCGTTAAACACCGGAGCGTTTAACACAGTCAATGCCCTAGTTTACCTGTTTTCCCGCTAAATGCCCAACAGAACGGCGGATGCGGGCGCGGGTTCAAGCAACAACTCTCCCGCCCCGGGTTTGACAGGCTCCACCCCACACCGATACTATGGTCAGGTTCCATGCGGGGATGTAGCTTAATGGTAAAGCCTCAGTCTTCCAAACTGATTACGCGGGTTCGATTCCCGTCATCCCCTCGAGGTTTAGGGTCTCGACGCTTTCGCGTCGAGGCCCTTTTCTTTTTCCCTCGAGGGGATGACGGGAATCCCTTCCGCATGCGGATTTGTTTCCTCGCGCGCTCGGAATCCGCACGCTCCAGCTCGTCATCCCCTCGAGAACCATCCTGAACGAATCGTGGGAACCGCTTCCACATGCGGATTTGTTTCCTCGCGCGCTCGGAGCCTCCGAGAACCTTCTCAGGGGCTCGATATATTCAGACATTAGCGCTGGCAGCACAGAATTTAGACCTGACAGCCGGGGCACCAGTAGAGCTTGCGGCCGGCGATTTCTTCCATGCGGATGGTGGTGCCGCATCGCGGGCACGCCTCGCCCTGGTGCTTGTACACGTAGTTCGCGTGCTCGGGCCAGGCCTCGGTCTCAGGAATACCGGGGCGATCTTCGGGCTCGGTGGTGATGATGCGTCCGACGCGCACGCCAATGACCAGCAGGCGCTTGTTATCCTCCCAGAGGCGCTTGAGCTCGTCATCGCTCAGGCTCTTGCCGGGGCGCAGCGGGTCAATCTTCTGGCGGTACAGCGATTCTGCACGGAAGATATTGCCCACGCCCGAGATGGCGGCCTGGTCCATGAGAATCACGCCGATGGGGCGTGAACTCTTGCGGGCCGCGCGGTAGAAGCGTTCGGGGTCGGCGTCAGAGTTGAGCGGGTCCGGGCCCAGCTTGGAGCGGACGGTGCGCACCTCCTCCGGGGTGAGCACGCGGCAGATGGTGGGCCCAACCAGGTCGGCCCAGCCGTGCTCCGAAACGATGCGGCAACGCACGGTGCTCTTCGGTTCGGGAGGGCCGGCGTAGGGCTGCTCCTCCCCCGCCGCGTATTCCTTCTCGCCGATCTTGCGGGGCGCGCCGATGCTCGAGGCGCCCGTGAACGTCTCGTCGCCCCCGAAGGTCCAGTTGCCGTAGATGCCCAGGTGCACGTTCAGGGTCAGCTCGTTATCGAAGGTGACGAACAGGTGCTTGCCGTGCGCGTAGGCACCGGTGATGACGTGCCCGTCCAACAGGGCCGCCCCATCAGTGAAGCGCTCCTGCGGGGAGCTGACGCGCACGCGCTCGCCGGTGAACACGTCGCTCATCTGGCGGGCGATGCGGTGAATAGAGTGGCCTTCAGGCACGGGTCCCCCTCGAAAACTCGTCGGCTAGAAATAGCGCGGGTATAAACAGTACGGATTATCTGGAGTGCAGAAACGACTGAGGCGCATAGCCTGCACTATGCGCCTCAGATTTTAGAGCCTAGGCAGCGTCAATCTGCTTGCCGGCAATCGCGCCGGTCTGCTCGTACTCGGCCAGCTGGCCGATGCGGCGTGCGTGACGCTCCTCGTTGGTCCAGGGGGTAACCAGGAAGACCTTGATGATTTCCAGTGCTTCTTCCTTGCTGTGCTGGCGGCCGCCCACAGCAACGACCTGCGCGTTGTTGTGCTCGCGGGCCAAGGCCGCGGTGTCGTGGTTCCAGGCCAGGGCCGCGCGGATGCCCTCCACCTTGTTGGCGGCCATCTGCTCGCCGTTACCGCTGCCGCCCAGCACGATGCCGAGAGAGTCCAGGCCGGCCTCACGGTCGCGCTTCACGCCCAGGGCGGCGTTAATGCAGAACGAGGGGTAGTCGTCCAGCGGGTCGTAGTCGGCGGGGCCGTGGTCAATCATCTCGTAGCCCTCGGCGGTGAGGGACTCGATCAGGTAGTGGCTCAGTTCGAGGCCTGCGTGGTCGGTTGCGATGTGTACGCGCATGGTGCTCTCCTGGTGTGGTGTTGCGTGCGGCTCGGGGCGGCAATGGCCGGGCCGAGGCACGCCTCGCATCCTCAATTGGGATGTTTTCCCCCGGTTCGGTTCGGGGTTTCTCTTAGTCTGTACCTACTAACTGTAGCGAATTCGCGCGGGTTCGGGTAATGGGGAGCCGCACCCGCCCCGCCCGCATACGGTAAACTGTGGGATATGGCACTTTGCGGTGTCCCGATGCGTAGCGCCCGCGAGAAAACACCACCCGCAGCGCTCAGACGCAACCGGCAAGCCCCGACAGCATTGAGCGAGTCCAACGGCGCGGCGGATGCGCACGCCCGAGCACCGCGTCGGCGTGTCAGGACGGCACGCCGCGCCACCGTCCGCCGTGTCACTTCTATGGAGAGGGAATCCAATGCCCGGCCTAAACCTAACCCGCGATGAGGCGATTGAGCGCGCATCCATTATCAAGCGCGTTCACTCTTACCATATCTTCCTCGACCTGCGCACCGATCAGGATGTCTTCGCCTCGAACGTTGAGATCCGCTTCGACGCTCAGGAAGGTGCCTCGACCTTTATCGATGCCATCACCTCCTCGGTCAAGTCTATTAACCTCAATGGCGAAGAGCTCAGCACCGACCTGGCTGACGGCGAGCGCATCCAGCTGCCGAACCTGGCCGCCGAGAACGTTCTGAAGATCGAAGCCGAGATGTTCTACACCAACACCGGTGAGGGTCTGCACCGCTTCGTGGACCCCGCCGACGGCGAGATTTACCTGTACTCCCAGTTTGAGGTGCCGGACTCCCGCCGCGTGTTCCCCGTCTTCGAGCAGCCCGATCTGAAGGCCACCTTCGAGTTTGAGGTGCGCGTACCCTCGCACTGGGTGGTTGTGTCGAACCAGCCCGAGGTGAAGGTTGAGCCGAAGGACTGCGGTTGCGGCCGCGCCAACACCTGGTACTTCAAGCCGACCCCGCGCATGTCCTCGTACATCACCGCAATCGTGGCCGGCCCCTACGAGAAGATCACCAGCGAGCTGACTAACTCCGAGGGTCGCGTGATTCCGCTGGGCGTGTACGCCCGTAAGTCCCTCATGCCCTTCGTTGATGCCGAGGACATGTTTGAGCTGACCCGCCAGGGCTTCGAGTTCTACGAGGAGCAGTTCAAGACCCCCTACCCCTTCGAGAAGTACGACCAGCTGTTCGTGCCCGAATTCAACGCCGGCGCGATGGAGAACGCGGGCTGCGTGACCTACCTGGAGACCTACGTCTTCCGCTCCAAGGTTGCGGAGGCTCTGCGTGAGCGCCGCGCCATCACCGTTCTGCACGAGCTGGCCCACATGTGGTTCGGCGACCTGGTCACCATGAAATGGTGGAACGACCTGTGGCTGAACGAGTCCTTCGCGGAGTTCATGTCTACCCTGGCCGCCGCGGAGAACACCCGCTATGCCAAGGAGGCGTGGGCTACCTTCTCCGCTTCGGAGAAGACCTGGGCCTACCGCCAGGACCAGCTGTCCTCGACCCACCCGATTGTGGCCGAGATTCGCGACCTCGCCGACGTTCAGGTGAACTTCGACGGCATCACCTACGCAAAGGGTGCCTCGGTGCTGCGTCAGATGGTGGCTTGGGTTGGTCAGGAGAACTTCATGGCCGCCCTGAAGGTGTACTTCGATAAGCACAGCTGGGGCAACACCGTTCTGGATGACCTGCTGGTGGAGCTGGAGCGCACCTCCGGCCGTGACGTGCGCGCCTGGAGCGCTAAGTGGCTTGAGACCGCCGGCGTGAACACTCTCGCCGTTGAGGTTGAGAACGACGAGGCGGGCAACATTTCGAATCTGGGTATTCGCCAGTCCTACGCTGAGGGCTTCGAGACCCTGCGCCCGCACCGCGCCGTGATTGGTTTCTACAACCTGGTGGACGGCAAGCTGACCCGCACCGACCGCATCGAGCTGGACATTGACGGCGAGCTGACCGTGGTCGAGGAGGCTATCGGCAAGAAGCGCCCCGACCTGCTGCTGCTGAACGATGAGGACCTGGCCTACGCCAAGATTCGCCTGGACGAGCGCTCCATCGAGACCGCTATCAAGCACCTGGGCGACATCGATTCCTCCGTGGCTCGTGGCGTGGTCTGGGGTTCGCTCTGGGACACCGTGCGCGATGCCCAGATGCCGGCCCGCAAGTACGTTGACCTGGTGCTGAACAACATCGGTAAGGAGACCAACTCCACCGCTCTGCGCACCCAGATTAACAACCTGTCCGCTACCCTGCACTCCTTCGTGGCCCCCGAGGCTCGCGAGGAGACCCGCCACCGCGCGGCCGACCGCCTCTGGGAGCTGGCCAAGGCCGCTGAGCCCGACTCGGATGCTCAGCTGCAGCTGCTGCAGGCGTTCATCAACCAGACCCGCACCGAGGAGCAGTACGACAACGTGCAGCGCCTCTTCGAGGGCGAACTGACCCTTGAGGGCCTGGACATTGACGCCGACCTGCGCTGGAACCTGGTGTGCCGACTGGCAACCGGTGGCCGTTTCTCCGCCGAGCAGATTGCCGAGGAGCTGGAGAACGACAACACCGCAAACGGTCAGCAGTACGCCGCCCAGGCATACGCATCGATTCCGACCGCCGAGGCTAAGGCCGAGTACTGGAACAAGATCATGGTGACCGGCGAGCTGTCGAACATGATTCAGCGTTACGCTATTTCCGGTTTCAAGTCCGGCAAGCCCGAGCTGATTGCCCAGTACGATGAGCCGTACTTCGAGCAGATTGAGGGCATCTGGCGTTCGCGTTCGCACGAGATTTCCATGCAGATTATTGGTGGCATGTACCCGAGCGTGCCGACCGCTGAGCTGCTCGAGCGTACCGAGGCGTACCTGGCTTCCCTGCCCGAGGATGCCGCCGCACTGTACCGTCAGATTGCGGAGGCGCGCGACGGCGTGGCTCGTGCACTGAAGGTTCAGGCCGCCGATATCTAGTCGTGTTGCTTTAGGCATCAACCCGTTGGCACGGCGGTGCGCGTGAGCGGCTCCCCGAGTCGCTCGGTGCACGCCGCACCCGAGACACCCCCTCTCCCCCCAGGCATCCGCACGATGCCGGGGCGGAGGGGGTGTTTCCGTGCCCGAGATATGCCCGAGAGAGCGTCGGCTCCCGGCACCGAGCCGGGAAACGGGGCGGGGCCGATTGGATTCGGATCGGGAAGGAGCCGAAACCGGGGCACACAAATTATCGGCACTCGGGTGCATATTTTTCAGTGTTTTTGCTTAAACCCCTCGGAAAAGCTCTCCACTTGGGGTTGAACCTACCGTACACTGTAGGTATGTCTTCTACCCGGCCCCATTTCAAACGCGTCACCACGGTAGGCGCCGTCCTCGGCGTCTTCGCATTAGGTTCCCTCGGCCTCTACGCCGTCGAGGGCTCCAGCGCCCCCAACGCATCCGCGGCCACCGCCCAGGCGCTCAACCCGGAATCCCCGGTCGTCGCCTCGACGGACCCGGTGGCAAGCCCCACCGAGAGCCCCTCGGCGGAACCCACCCCCGAAACCGTGGCGCAGCAGATGGACCGGGTCGCGCAGGAGGCCTTCGGGGCGGAGGGCGCGCACCCGGTGGGCGAGGTGCAGAAGCCCTTTACTACCTCCCAGGATGCCGCCGACGTCACGGTGCAGCAGTACCAGGGCGGCGTGGTCATGCATACCGCAGCCCATGGCGCGGTGGCCATGCACTCCGGCGTCTACGCGCACTGGTGGAAGCAGCGCGAGTACAGCGATTTTGCCGGCCTCGAGGGGCTGCCGACCGGCTGGCGCTCCGAGAGCGGAATCATCTACACGACTTTCGAGAAGGCCGAACTCTACTGGGACACCGCGATGAACGTGCCCCGAAGCACCACGACTCTGGGCGCGCAGGACGCCCTCGTCATCGGTGATTCGCAGGTTCTGCCGACCTCGTGGGTTGGCCTGGGCCTTTCCGAGGCGGGCTTCACCTCCCACATGTTCCGGTGCGGCGGCGTTGGCTTCGTGGCCTCCCGCCCCGGCGCCTGCCCCTCCTACTACCAGGGCGTAATGGAGAGCGTCTGGGCCCTGCCCGGCGGCGCCCCCGGCGTGATTTACCTGGATGCGTCCGGCAACGACATGTACGTCGACGAGGATGAGGCGAAGGCTACGGAGCAGACGCAGGACCGCCAGACACGGGTCATCCAGCAGCTGCAACGCATGTACCCCTCCTCGAAGATTGTGCTCGGCGGCGTGGTGTCGATGAGCGAGTCCGCCGCGCCCGATCCGCAGAAGGCCCACAAGCGTCACACGGCCAACGAGGCGGCGAAGGTCGTGGCTCAGCAGACCGGCGTGCTCTTCATGGACACCTCGGACTGGCTGACCCTGTACCTGGCCGAGGGTGATATGGCCGACGGCCTGCACCTGAAGGACGAAACGCAGTACAAGATGGCGGCCCCCTTCGCCGCGCGGATACGCGAGTTGCTGGCTTCCTAACCCCGCATCTTCTTTTGCATAGCGTGAGGCGCCGGAAAGAACCTATCTTTCCGGCGCCTCACGCTACGGTCAATGATTGGGAGGGTTCATGCAGGGCTCGTCAGGAGCCGCCCTCCGATGCGTCCGGGTTATGGCCGAGACCTATAAACCGAGGAGGTCTACGCAGCCAGGCGCTGGTCCTTCTGTGCCTCGGCGCGTTCGTGGGCGCGCACGCCGTCGGCCAGGCGGCGCTGCTGGCGCTCGCGGGCGGCCTGCTTCTCACGCTGTTCGGCGGCCCAGGCGACGGGGTCGATGCCCACGGGCTCGTAATGCCACTCGCCCACGTAGTCGCGAATCGGGGCCACCCAGGTCACGGGGATGCCTCGGCGCAGGTACACCTCGTGCTCGTTATCTTCAAAGGCGTGGATGATGCGGTGGCCGTCTGCCTCCAGGGAATCCAGGATGGAGCTCTTCCAGGCGGCGGTGTCGGACTGGTCGCGGCCGGGCTTGGCAATCACGTACTTGGGGTTGATGTCGGCGCGGGCGATGAACTCGTTCAGTTCCTTCATGTAGGTGCCGTCGCGGCCGGTAATCACGGCAATCTGAGCGCCGGTCTGTTCAGCCATATCGCGTACGCTATCGGCCACCTCAACGTTCACGGTGGCGTGGCGGATGGCCTTGAAAAAGCGGCGGTAGCTGGTGAAGAAACCGCTCAGATACTTGTCCATCTGGTCTCGGTTGCTGGCAAGAGTGCCGTCGATATCGACTGCAATCAGGTCCATGAGGGGTCTCACTTTCAACCCGCGCGGGAGGATGCGCCCGGTGACGGCGCGGCGGAAGATTCCCGTGCGGTGTGGCTGGTTTATCGGTGCGTTTGCCACACCCCGGTGTGGGTGTAGCCTTTCTAGATTACCTCTTTCCGTAAAGTTTTGTCTCGTCAGCGGTCATATATTAAGCCGTGCTGATCGCTTTTTGGACGCATCTCACCCCCTTGCAGACCGGGGTCCGCGAGGGGGGTGAAGGACAGAAGCGGGCGCTACGGGCCCGAATACGACGATTATGCGCCCTAGAGCGAGGAACTAGAGCAGGGAACCGGAGCCGCGGCGCACCAGCACCATGCCGGCCGGTGCCACGATGCGCAGCCACTCGTCCGAGCCCACGCGGGCGGCGAAGACGGGAAGCTCACCGGTAAAGCCCTCGGGGATGAAACCGTACACGCGCAGGGCAAAGGCGGCACCGGTGGGAACCTGCACGCCGTCAAAGGCAGGCAGGTACTCCAGCACCATGGGCGAGGACCAGATACGAGAGCGTACCGTCGTCAGAACCGCAGCCCCCGGGTTCTCGGGCAGGGCGCGGTCCACGGCCTCCAGGCCCTCGGCGGTGGCTCGGGCAAACTCCTCGACCGGCACGGTGCCCACCTCGGACCAGCCGCGCACGGGGGTTGCCTTACCGGTCCAGCCGGCGTTGACGGTCACCGGGGGCATGTAGAGCACGAGCTCGGGGTTCTGCTGCCCCTCGACGCTCTGCTGCTCGGCTCCCTGCTGTTCGGCCTGCTTCTGCAGCCGAGCCAGACGTTCCTGCAGGGCCTGGGCCTGGACCGTCATGTCCAGGGTGGATTCGGCGGCGAGGTGCAGGGCGCGCATCCCCATGATGACGGGTGCGGTCGAGGAAGCGTCCTCGGGCTCCAGGGAGCAGGCGAAGACGGCCAGCACGCGGCCGCGCGCAGTCAGGCGGATAGCGGCGTCCGGGTTCACCGCCAGGGCGCGAGAAATGTAGGTGGCAAGGTCCTTGACCGCTGCGGCACCCTGCGCTCCGCCGGGCAGAATCAGGTAGGGCTCCTCCACGCCTTCGTGGGGGTTGTACTTGAGCTCGATGGGGGCGCGGGTGCCGTCTTCAGCGGCGGGTGCGGGGTTCTTCTCGGACGGGGTGCTCATCGTAGCTCCTTGGGTTATTCTCTATCTCTTCGCTCCGAGGCGGTCGGTGCAGGCCGCGCGCGTCTCAGAGTGTGCCTTCCCACTCTACGCCACCTTCGGCCCCTCTGAAAACGTGGGAAAATGAAAGCATGATTAAGCCCACTGTGACTCAGAACCTCATGCGGATGCTGGACCTCTCCCCCGTCGAGGCGGCGCCCGCCTCCTTCGGCAGCGATGAGGTACTCAGCGGCGTGACGCTCACCCGCGAGCAGCCTCGTACCTTTGGCGGCCAGGTGCTCGCCCAGTCGATTATTGCCGCCGACCGTACGGTTGAGGGGAAGGCCCTGCACTCCATCCACGCGTACTTCCTGCGCCCCGGGGATATTGAACGGGAGCTGTTCTTCTCCACGCAGCGCCTGAACGATAGCCGCTCCTTCTCGACCCGCCGCGTGCAGGTGTTCCAGGATGAGGCACCCATGTTCTCGGCGATTATGTCTTTCCAGGCTGAGAGCCGCGGCCCCGAGCACACCGCAGTGACCATGCCTGATGTCCCGGACCCCGAGTCCCTGCCGAAGGTCAGCGACTACCTGGGCGAGTTGCCGCATCCGATTGCGCAGGCGGTGGCGTGGGAGCGCCCGATTGATATGCGCCACGTGGATGCGCCCCTGTACACTCAGCCGGATTCCTCCTCGACGGAGCCGCGTGCCTGCGTGTGGTTCAAGACCTTTGACCGCCTGGTGCACGCTGATGGTTCCGAGGCTTCGGATGCGGAGCACCGCGCCGCTATCGCCTACGCTTCGGATTATCTGCCGCTGGAGCCGTCTCTGCGCCGTCACGGCAAGTTCTGGCTGGAGCCGGGCCTCAAGAGCGCCTCGCTGGATCACGCGATGTGGTTCCACCGTTCGGCGCGTGCCGACGAGTGGCTGCTGTACGTGCTGGATTCCCCGAGCGCGCAGGGTGGCAGGATGCTCGCGCAGGGTTCGATTTTCAATCGTTCCGGTGAGCTGGTGGCGACCGTGGCGCAGGAAATGATGTTCCGACTGCCCGAGTACCGATAGAGTTTCGGCACTGCAACAGCGTAAAACGTCAAAGCATACAGAAAGACCGTGTGAGGTGGTTGTCTCACACGGTCTTTCTTATGTTCTAGTGTACGGTCTAGAAGCCGTTTGGAAGCTCTTATTTGGCTTCGACGTCAATCACACCGTCCGGGGAAATGTGCACGGTGCGCTTGGTGCGGCGGGAGACGAAGAAGTCACCCACGAACACGAAGCCAGCCAGCATCAGCACCAGGGCAATCAGCCAGACCGCCACCGCGCCGAAGAGCACGGGGAACAGAACCACCAGCAGACCCAGAATCAGGGTTCCGATGGCGGAGAACTGCAGGTGTCGGCCAGCACTATAGCTGAGGTATTTCAACCCCTGAGCGATCATCAGACGAATCAGCGCCCAGGAAATCAGCCACACACCCACAATGGTCGGAATGTACGTCGCCTGCGCGCCCGCAGACGCGGTCAGCAGAATCAGACCAACGACCACGGTCAGGATGCCGTTGACCAGGTCCCAGCCGGTACGCGCCGGCTTCAGCACACCGAAGTAGCGGACCACTTCAAATACGCCACCGAGCAGCACCGCGATGGAGAACACGAAACCCAGAACAGCCAGCGGGGTGGCGGGGTTGGCGAACATGTAGACTGCCGCAGCGACCAGCAGCAGACCGGTGACTAGGGACATCCAGTTATATTTTGAAAGCATGACATCCAATCCTTCGTATTACATGCATGAGATATACGTGCCCATTAAACCACATCTGTGAACCGCACCATAATCCGCTCGATACCAGAGAACAGACTATTTCTACCGGTGAACACACGCCGCCGCTCGCCAGCGAATACGGAATACAGCGCCTACGGCGTCCAGCGGGCACAGCAAAGCCCCGCCTCCTGCGCCATAACAGCATCAGGAGGCGGGGCTCACCACCAAACCCTATCGGGTCAGCTTGCGGTGCACCACGCGGTGCGGCTTAGCAGCCTCAGGGCCGAGGCGCTCAATCTTGTTCTTCTCGTAGGACTCGAAGTTACCCTCGAACCAGTACCACTGATCCGGGTTCTCATCGGTGCCCTCCCACGCCAGGATGTGGGTTGCCACGCGGTCCAGGAACCAACGGTCGTGAGAGACGACCACTGCACAGCCGGGGAATTCCAGCAGCGCATTTTCCAGGGATGCGAGGGTCTCAACATCCAGGTCGTTAGTGGGCTCGTCGAGCAGCAGCAGGTTACCGCCCTGCTTGAGGGTCAGCGCCAGGTTCAGGCGGTTGCGCTCACCACCGGAGAGCACGCCGGCCTTCTTCTGCTGGTCCGGGCCCTTGAAGCCGAACGCGGAGACGTACGCGCGCGAGGGCATCTCAACGTTGCCGACCTGAATGTAGTCCAGACCGTCGGAGACGACCTCCCAGAGGGTCTTCTCCGGGTCGATGTTGGCGCGGTTCTGGTCGACGTACGAGATCTTCACGGTCTCGCCGACCTTCAGGGTGCCGCCGTCGAGGGGCTCCAGGCCCACGATGGTCTTGAACAGGGTGGACTTACCCACGCCGTTAGGACCAATCACACCCACGATGCCGTTACGGGGCAGGGAGAAGGACAGGCCGTTAATCAGGGAGCGGCCGTCGAAGCCCTTCTGCAGGTTCTCAGCCTCGATGACCACGTTACCCAGGCGGGGTCCCGGGGGAATCTGAATCTCTTCGAAGTCGAGCTTGCGGGTCTTCTCAGCCTCCGCAGCCATCTCCTCGTAGCGGGCCAGACGAGCCTTCGACTTGGCCTGGCGGCCCTTCGAGTTCGAGCGGACCCAGTCCAGTTCCTCGCTCAGGCGCTTGGCGAGCTTGGCGTCCTTCTTGCCCTGAACCTCGAGGCGGGAGCGCTTCTTCTCCAGGTAGGTGGAGTAGTTACCCTCGTAGGGGTAGAGGTTACCGCGGTCGACCTCTGCAATCCACTCGGCCACGTGGTCGAGGAAGTAACGGTCGTGGGTCACGGCGATGACGGCGCCCTCGTAGGACTGCAGGTGCTGCTCCAGCCAGAGCACGGACTCTGCATCCAGGTGGTTGGTGGGCTCGTCGAGCAGCAGCAGGTCGGGCTTCTGCAGTAGCAGCTTGCACAGCGCCACGCGGCGGCGCTCACCACCGGAGAGGTGGGTGACGGGCGTGTCGGCGGGCGGGCATCGCAGCGCCTCCATAGCCTGCTCCAGCTGGGAGTCCAGGTCCCACGCGTTGGCGGCGTCGATAGCCTCCTGCAGCTGACCCATTTCCTCCATGAGGGCGTCGAAGTCGGCGTCGGGCTCGGCCATGAGGGCGGAAATTTCGTTGAAGCGGTCGAGTTTGGCCTTAATCTCGCCCACGCCCTCCTCAACGTTGCCCAGAACGGTCTTCTCTTCGTTCAGCGGCGGCTCCTGCAGCAGGATACCCACGGTGTAGCCGGGGGTCAGGCGTGCCTCGCCGTTGGAGGGCTGGTCGAGGCCAGCCATAATCTTGAGGATGGTCGACTTACCCGCGCCGTTCGGGCCAACCATACCGATCTTGGCGCCGGGGAAGAACGACATCGTCACGTCGTTAAGGATGACCTTGTCGCCCACGGTCTTGCGGGCCTTGATCATCTGATAAATAAATTCAGCCATAGTTACCTATTTTAGCGTGGATTCGCCGGGTGTTACGAGAGATTTGGCGAAGGGCACTAGACTCGAAAGTATGAGTACCCGACAGCATCGCCCCGAGAGCATCGACCGCTCCCCCGCTCGCACCCCGGAGGGGGTCACGGATTCCGTCCCCGGGGAGCCCGAAACCTTCGGAGCCCCCGGAGCAGGCGGAGCAGGTGGAGAGCTCACCGCCGAGTCCCTTCAGCCGGTTCTGCACCGCCTCGCGCTCGCCATGCCGTTGGCAACCTCCGACCAGCCGTTCGGGCCGGAACACACGGTGTACCGCATCGGCGGCAAGATGTTCGCCATGTACACCGAGGGCATCGGCTACCCCATTGCGAACCTCAAGACCGACCCCGAGGAATCCGAGGTGCTGCGGCGCATCTACCCCTCCATCATTCCGGCATGGCATATGAACAAGCGACACTGGATTTCGGTGGGTGCCGGCGAGGGTGTCACCGAGCGGGTGCTTGCCGAACTTGTGGAGGATGCCTACCTGCGCGTCATGTACTCACTGCCCAAGTCGAATCGCCCCATCGAATTTCGCGAGCGCCCCGTACCCGAGAAACACTGAGGGCCGCCGGATGCGCGTGCTGGGCAACCGGGCGCGCGCGGGCGGGGTAAAGCGGAGGGTTTAAAAAGCGGAACGGGTGGGCATCCAATCCGGACCATTGGATGCTCACCCGTAAGCATAGGTACTTTTACCCGCGCGACGGAGGGTCATCAACCACGATGAACGCTCGAACCACCAAGCTCCCATCCCATAAAGTGCGGGGTGCTTATACCATGCACCACTGATTAACACTGGGATGAATGAAGTTCTCAGACCGGGCATCCCATGCAGAGGATGCACCCGCGTGATGGCGTCATCTATCCCCGAGGTGAAACTCAGCCGAATCATGCAGTTCGACCGAGTGGGGATTACATGCTTCGCCCGCACTACCGGCACGGGAGAAGTCTGTTCTCGGGATAATCATAGCCTTTTTGCATTAAAGTGTCATATTTTGATTGAGGATTCACGGAATCTTTCGTTGAACGTATATCAACTCGGTTGATTTTCTCGCGTTATACGTTGATTATTCCCTCAATCAAGCCTTGACCTGGGCTTTTACCGCGATAAGCGCCTCCGCACTCCGGGTGCCGACGGCCCGTAAAAACCCGACGCTCGGGTGCACTCCGTGCAACCGGGCTAGGATGCGGCGCCCGCCTCGGGAGCCGAAGCCTCAGACGATGCGGGCTCCGAGGAGGCAGCCTCGGCGGCGTCCTTCTGCTGCTTCGTCTTCTTCTGAGCCGCCTTCGCGGGGTTCGCAAAATGCACCCCGCGCTCAGCCAGGAAGCGGCGGTCCTTCTTATCCCACTGCTCCACCGGGTACGCCTCCAGCAGGTCCGGGCGGCGCTCCAGGGTTCGCTCAATCTGGCGGTCACGACGCCAACGCGCAATCGCGCCGTGATTACCCGAGAGCAGCACCTCCGGCACCTCGCGGTCGCGCCACACGGCGGGCTTCGTGTACACAGGGTACTCCAGCAGACCGCCCGTGTGCGACTCCTCCTCGAGGGAGGCGGGGTTGCCCATCGCGCCGGGAATCAGTCGAGTAATGGCCTCAATCATCGCCATGACCGCGACCTCACCGCCGTAGAGCACGTAGTCGCCCAGGGACACGGGCATCACGCGGAAACCCTCCTGCGCCCAGTCCAGCACACGCTCGTCAATGCCCTCGTAGCGCGCCGGGGCGAAGACAATATGCTTCTCCTCCGCCAGCTCGTACGCCATCGCCTGGTCGAAGACGGCACCCGCCGGGGACGGAACGATGAGCAGCGGGCGGGTATCAGCGGGAGTATCGGCGGCGGGTCCAGTGCCCTCAGGGTCGGCACCCTCAGCAGAGTCTTCGGTGGCAGTCTGCAGCGGGGAGGCGGCCAGAACCTCGTCCAGGGCCAGGCCCCACGGCTCGGGCTTCATCACCATGCCCGCCCCACCGCCGTACGGGGTGTCATCCACCGTGCGGTGACGGTCAAAGGTGTAATCGCGCAGGTCGTGCAGGTGCAGGTCCACCAGGCCCTTCTCGCGCGCCTTACCCAGCAGGGACAGCTTCAGCGGTTCCAGGTACTCGGGGAAAATCGTGACCACGTCGTAGCGCACGGACTACTCCCCCGCCCGTTCGGTGGCCTGTTCGGCCTCCTCAACCAGGTCAATCAGACCCGCCGGAGGGGTCAACAGCACGAAGCCGGGCTCCTCCTCGGTGGAGGGAACCACCTCGGGCACAATCTCCTCGACGAAGGGAATCATGATTTCCTCGCCCGCGCCGGAGGCCAGGCGCGGCGAACGAGCCAGCTTAATGAGCAACAGGTCCTGAACCGGCATGGTCTGCAGCCCGGTCACCTTGCCCAGCGGCTCGCCCACGGCCGGGTTATCCACGGGGCTCTCACCCTCGGGCACATCCGCCAGCAGGTACACGGGCAGGTTCACGAGCTCCTGCTCGTAGAAGCCCTCTTCCTCGCCGTCGTCCTCGGGAACCTCGTAGACCAGGCGGGTGCCGCGCAGCTCCTCCGCCTGGTTGCGGGTGGTCACCTCATCAAAACGGACCACCAGAATCTTCTTGTTCCAGCGGGCACCGGCAACCGTCAGCTCACCGGTGGGGGCCACCGAAGCGGCAGCAGAGCCGGGCTTGAAATTCTCAACACCGAGTACCTCACCGCGGGCAAAACGCTCCTGCGGGGCATCAGTAAAGAGCTGAACCGTCACCTCGCCGTGAATACCGTGCGGCTTACCGATACGAGCCACCACAACCTGCATAATTTTCCTCCGCTGGGTACAAGTCGAACCTATGCCGCACGTCTGCACGGCTCCCACTATTCTACCGGGCACCCCGGGCGGACGCACTCTGCCGCCTCGTCCCCCCCTCCGCGGCGACCGGGGTGAGCGCTCGCGAACAGAGTCCGGGTACGCGAACGCCCCCGCCTCCGGAAATCCGGAAGCGGGGGCGCTTCAAACGTTACGAGCTAGCGTCGCTTCTTGTCGGTGTCGATAATGTCGATACGCATCGGCTCGCCATCAGAAATAGCGTCCATCACCAGACGGATGCTCTTGGCGGTGCGACCGGACCGGCCAATGACTCGGCCCAGGTCATCCGGATGCACGCGAACCTCAAGGGTCTCGCGGTGACGCTGGGTGCGCAGGCGCACCTTCACGTCCTCCGGACGATCGACAATCCCTCGAACCAGGTGTTCGAGTGCGTCAGCCAACATGATTACTCAGCTGCTTCCTCAGCCTCAGCCTCGGGAGCTGCTTCCTCAGCAGCCTCTTCAGCCTTCTCAGCCTTGGGGGTGATAGCCTCGGGCAGAATCACGGAACCCTTCTCGGGAACAACGAACTCGGCCTTAGCCTCGACGGGCAGAACCTTGGACTCTGCCTTCTCGCCCTTGAATGCAGCCCAGTCGCCCGAGAGCTTCAGCAGAGCCAGAACCTGCTCGGTCGGCTGTGCGCCGACGGAGAGCCAGTACTGAGCACGCTCAGAGTTGATCTCGATACGCGAGGGGTGCTCGGTCGGGTGGTAAATACCAATCTCCTCGATGGTCTTACCGTCGCGCTTGACGCGCGAATCAGCGACCACAACGCGGTAACGAGGATCGCGGATCTTACCCATACGCTTGAGACGAATCTTAACAGCCACTTTAGTGGTTACTCCTGTTTCATAATTTGGTGCGAGGCACGCGGTTCAGCACCCGTGGGGCGGGCCATTCACGGCGCCTCTATGGACACAACGGCGCGCGAAGAGAGGGGTCGCGCGTCGCCGGGTACTCAGTTAGGGTATCAGAGCCCGAGATTTTAAGCTAGCGGCCGTGCACATTTAATTGCGGTTAATCGCCGCGGGCCCCTCCAATGCCCGCAAAAGGCTGACGGAGGGGCCCGCAAGCCCCGCTAGTCGAGGTTGCTCATCTCCAGGGTCTCCCCCGTATCCAAGGCCCGGTAGCACTCGCGCAGGCGGTGCACCATCGAGGGGCGCACGTAGCCCTCCAGATTCTCGGGGGCCACCCACTCGTAGGTCACCAGCTCGGCGTCCTGCAGGGTAATCTTCGTATCCGCCGCAATCACGCCACCGTCATACATGTAGTAGGTGGAGTCACCCCACACGCCCAGGGCCAAGCCGTGGAAAATCAGCAGCACGCGGCCCAGCTTCAGGTCCAGGCCCAGCTCCTCCACAATCTCACGCTCGCATCCGGGCTTGGGGGCCTCGCCAGCCTCCACGGTGCCGCCGGGCAGAATCCAGCCGTCCTTATAGTTCGGCTTGACCAGCAGCATCTCGCCACGCTCGTTGCGGATCAGAGCACCAGCCGCCAGGCGGCGCGTGGGCAGGGTCGCGATAAAAGCCTTCAGCTCTTCATCGCTCAGGTAGGTATCCCTCATCGTAGTTCTCCTTAACGTTCTTTCGGCGCGCGCACGCGACGCACCATGTTCCGGACTCGCTCGCGCAGGCTCGGGTTCGGGTTCGATTCTTCCCCGGGTTCTTCCGCGGTACGGTAGTTGCCCTCGCGCAGCTCGTCAATCAGGGTGCGCTTGGCGGGGTGGTGTTCCCGCCCGCTCTCACCAGGATGCACGACCTCCGCGGGGGTCGCGGCGGGACGACCCTCGTGGCCGTGCTTCTCCAGCTGGGTACGTTCGAAGGAACGCACGACGGCCGGAATCAGCGCGGATTCAACCGTGGCGTTCAGGGCAAAGATTGCGGCGGCTACCGAGAACTTGCGGCTCGCCCTACCCTGAGCACGGCGGCGGCGCGCCACATTCGCCAAGGTCAGAGCGATAGCGCTCTGAGCCGTAACGTCCGCACCCAGGACAAGACCCACACGGCGGGTCTTCGCACGAATCTGCTCCGGGGTCAGACGCTTGCGGCGCGAACGCGGAGCAGAGCCCTGTACGAAAGAGCCCTGCGGCGCAGGGGGCTGGGGCGCCGGGTCTTGGGGTGTGCTCGGCGCAGGCTCATCGCTCGCCGCGGCATCATTCGCTAGCGCGGCGGAACCCTCGGAAGCCCGCTGGATTACCGATGCTTCGTGCGGCTCCTTGTGCGACACGGGGTCGGCCTCGCGCAGGGCGCTGTCGAGGGACAAGCGTCCTTCTTCAGCCTCCACGAAAGAGTCCGGGGCCGATCCCTCCGGCGAACCCATATGGGTGTACTCGTAGGGAATGTGCCCGTTATTGATGGCGTCCATCCACTCGGCGAGGGTCACTCGGCGACCGGTCGCCACCAGCTGATAGCTACGCTCCAGAGGCGAGGTGTAGCCATCCGGGTAGGGTTCAATCTCCTCGTCGTCCTCGAAGGAATCATCCTCCGCGGCAGTGTCCTTAGAGACAGGGCTCCCAGAGATAGTGTTCTCGGAGAAGGTAGCCTCGGCAACGGAGTCTTCCAGCGGGAAGGTAACGTCCACAGCTTCAGATGCCTGCGCCTCATCAGTAGCTTCAGCCGCATCAGCTGATTCAGCAGAACCGGCGGGCTGTGCGAGCTCCTCATCCTCGGAGCCGAAGATACGGGCCGTGCTAATCGAGGCCACGTCAAAGCCGGCGGTCGGCACCAGCGCCAGCTCGGTGGGCACGCCCAGAAGCTGCAGGACCGATTCCAGAGCCAGGGTGTTGCTCGTATCGCGAAGGTACGCGTTCAGGCGGCGGCCGGTCGTAGACTCAGCCTCAACACCGAACATTGCCATCACATTGGCGATGCTCTGCGCTAGCTCTTCCTCATCGGAACCAAAAATTTTCGAGCCGGCAAGCTCCGGAGCCGTTCCGGGAAGACCCGCGAGCAGATCCTCCAGCAGGCCGTCGTAACGGGCCAGCTCCTCCACGCTGAAGGCGCGGTTCAGGCGCTTGGGCACGCGCTGCCAGCGGAACTCCTCCACGATGCTCTCGCGAGGCTCACCGAAAGCCTCCAGGTACCACTCGTCCTCGGAGTAGGGCTCGAGGGCGGGTTCTTCGCAGACCACCAGGTGCTGCTGGTTCACGTTACCCTCAACGATCAGGGCGTTGCAGCTCAGCAGCCCCAGCAGGGCCATAAGGTCCACCGGGTCGGCCGAGATGAGGGTCCACTCCCCCGCCGGGGCGGCCACCACCTGCCGAGTACCGGCCGGAAGGTAGGCCAGGAGAAGGCCCGTAATCATGTCGATGGGCAGGTCGACGAGCATGGCGGCATCGCCGTCCACGTAGAACTCCAGCTCCTGCACGGTGCCGGGCAGCGCCTCCCATTCGGTCGCCTCGCCCTCCATAGCGGCACCGGTGACCGGGAGCTTCTCAACCAGCTGGGCCACGTAATCCTCGATGGGGGCGCCCAGGCTCAGCGTGCCGTCTGCCACCTCCAGAACGTTCAGGTACCCCTCGGAGTCCACCGCGCAAAGCACGTGGAGCTGCACCTGCGTCTCCCCCAGCTCGTAGGCGATGAGCTCGGAGTCGCCGGCCGTGGCCTCGATGAGGGCGGCAATCAGCTCCTCATCAGTGGTGGAGCGCGCCATGATGCGGCGGCGCTGAATCTTTTCCTCCAGCTCAAGGTTCCGGTCACTAGGCTCCTCGCCCCGCGGTTCGGTTTCGCCGCCCTCGCCCGAGCGTTCAGGGCTCACGGATTCGTCCGGGTCGGAGGGCGCGGGGGCGCTATCCCACAGGCCCGAGAGCTTGTCGACGGTCCACTCCTCGCTCTCCAGGTCGGCGGCGATGCGGTCTACCCGGCTGCGGTCCTGCCAGGAGTCCGCCGCAGAGTCCCGGTTGGTTCCGTGCATACTGCGAGCCTCGCGGATAAGCCTCAGCAGGGTCGCGGTCACGTCGTCGACGGCCGGCTCGTCGCTCTCGCTGGAGTAAACGAGATCGCCGGTGACGTCGGCGGAGTTCTCACCGTAGTCCAGGGCAAGACGCACCCAGAGAGGAACGTATCCGGGGAGCCCGGGCAGCTGTTCGTCGTGGCCGTCAAACGAGGGCTCGAGCACCGCTCCGAGTTCCGACTCCGTCTCGTCCGAGGCGACCTCCCCCGCGGTATCACGAGCCGGAACGCTTTCGGGCAGGGAGCCTCCGCCAGACAGTCCTCGCACCTCGCCATGCTGGGCTTTGTCAGGCTGAATCTCGCCGTACTGGGTCTCATCGTGCTGAGTCTCGCCGGTACGCGGGTTCTCGCGCTCCCCGTTCTGCTCGTTCTGAGTCATTGTCCCTCCCTTCGGCCCCCTCATCGGGCGCCATACCGGTACGGGTGCGCACCGTAAAGTCGATGCGCACCCGTACCGCCCCTTGCGGGGTTGCGTCTGCTACTACTGCAGGAACTTCTCAAAGCCCTTCGGCAGGTTCATGCTGGACAGATCCATTTCCTGGTTCTGAGCCTGCTGACCGAAGGCAGCGCCGGCGCGTGCCTGCTGCGCCTTAGCTGCTGCCGCCTCCTGGGCCGCACGCTTCTGCGGGTTGCCGGAGCGGGCCTTCTTCTTCTTGTTGTTCTTCGCGTTCTTGCGAGCACCACCCGCCGCAGCAGCCATACCGGGCATCTGCATACCGCCGGGCATGCCGGGCATCTTGCCCGAGGCGAGCTTCTTCATCATCTTCTGAGCCTGGGCGAAGCGCTCCATCAGCTGGTTCACCTCAGACACGGTCACGCCCGCACCCTTAGCGATACGGGCACGGCGGGAACCGTTAATGATGCGCGGAGCCACGCGCTCGTGCGGGGTCATGGAGCGAACAATCGCCTCCACGCGGTCAATCTCGCGCTCGTCAAAGGCCTCGAGCTGCTGACGCATCTGAGCCGCGCCGGGCATCATCATGAGCAGCTTCTTCATGGAGCCAAGCTTACGAATCTGCTGCATCTGAGCCAGGAAGTCCTCGAAGGTGAAGTCTTCCTGGTCGATGAACTTCTTCGCCATGCGGTCGGCTTCGGCCTTATCCCACTGAGCCTCGGCCTGCTCGATCAGGGTCAGGATGTCACCCATATCCAGGATGCGGCTTGCCATACGGTCCGGGTGGAACTGCTCAAAGTCGGTCACGTTCTCACCGGTGGAGGCGAACATAATCGGCTTGCCGGTCACCGAAGCCACCGACAGGGCCGCACCACCGCGGGCGTCGCCATCCAGCTTAGACAGGACAACACCGGTGAAGTCCACGCCCTCGTTGAAGGCGTTGGCGGTGTTCACGGCGTCCTGACCGATCATCGCGTCGATGACGAACAGAACTTCGTTCGGCTCAATGGCGTCGCGGATATTGCGTGCCTGCTGCATGAGCTCGGCGTCAACACCCAGACGACCCGCGGTATCGACAATCACCACGTCGTGCAGCTTGGCGCGAGCCTCGGCCACACCGTCACGCGCCACCTGCACGGGGTCGCCGGTGGGCACGTCAAACTCGCTGGTCACACCGGGGTGCGGTGCATAGACGGGCACGCCCGCGCGCTCGCCGACGACCTTCAGCTGGGTCACCGCGTTGGGGCGCTGCAGGTCGGAGGCAATCAGCATGGGGGTGTGACCCTGGCCCTTGAGCCAATAGGCCAGTTTGCCGGCCAGGGTGGTCTTACCGGCACCCTGCAGACCCGCGAGCATGATGATGGTCGGGCCGCTCTTGGCCATATTGATGCGGCGGGTAGAGCCGCCCAGGATGCTCACCAGCTCGTCGTTCACGATCTTGACGATCTGCTGGGAGGGGTTGAGCGCCTCGGAAACCTCCGCGCCGAGGGCGCGCTCCTTCACGTGGGCGACGAACTCGCGGACCACGGGTACCGCGACGTCGGCGTCGAGCAGGGCGCGACGGATTTCGCGGACGGTTGCATCAATGTCTGCCTCGGAGAGGCGGCCCTTGCCGCGCAGGTTCTTAAAGGTTGCCGTCAAGCGGTCGGAGAGAGAATTGAACACGATCCGTGATCACTTTCTTAACGTTGAGGTGGCCCCACCGCGGGGGCGTGCGGGGATGGTTAGTCAGTCCTTAAGGATACAGGATGCGCGCTTTCTCCCCCGCTAATGCCTGTGGATAACGCGCGGGGTTCACCGCGAGCTCAGCAAAGGGCCGCCGGCGAACGCATCCGAGGCCGTCTTCGGCGTGCGGGTTGCCAGACGTTCACCCGGCGCTCAGGGCTACCCGCAATGAGGTCGGGGCTACTCTTTTCCACTCCCTCCGCACCCCGCTAATGATTAGATTTTCTAGACCGCCTGGGTTAGAATCTTAGAAGTGTCGCGCTCCGCGTGCGATGCGCCCGAGTGGCGGAATTGGCAGACGCGCCTGACTCAAAATCAGGTTCTTCGGAGTGTGGGTTCGAGTCCCACCTCGGGCACCAACGCAAAAGCGGCGGGAAAGTTTGAAGCTTTCCCGCCGCTTTTCTATACCCGCGCATCCCAGCGTTGCCGCGCAAGCTACCTAATCCCCATAACAAAACCGCCGCCCGGCCGTGATAGTTCACAACCGGGCGGCGGTCTCTATGCACCGAGTGTACAGGCTGAGGATTACCCTCAGCTACGCATCGGAAAGAATGGTCAGCGGCTTAGCGCTTGACCTCGTTCTCCTCGTAAGGACGCAGAGTTTCGCGCTCACCGTCTGCACCGAAAACGCGGTGTACCTGAACCATGTTGGTGGTACCGGCGCGACCCGCGGGAGCACCGGCAACCACGACGACCAGGTCGCCGGCTTCTGCCAGACCGTTCTTGAGCAGGTACTCGTCCACGAAGGTAAAGATAGCTTCCTGATCAGTAATCATCTCAACCTGCTCAGCTTCAACACCCCACAGCATGGACAGGAAGGAACGAACCTTCGAGCTGGTGGTGAATGCAACCACGGGGGTCTCGGGACGCAGACGTGCCAGACGACGTGCGGAGTCACCGGACTGGGTGAAGGTCACGATGAGCTTTGCATCCAGCTGATCGGCGATGTTCACTGCAGCACGGGTGATTGCGCCGCCGCGGGTGCGGGGCTTGCGATCCAGTTCGGGCACACGGTACAGGCCGCCCTTTTCGGTATCCTTGACAATCTCGGCCATAGCCTGCAGGGTCAGGATCGGGTACTTACCGACCGAGGTCTCACCGGAGAGCATCACGGCGTCTGCACCGTCGAGGATTGCGTTAGCGCAGTCAGAAACCTCTGCACGGGTGGGGACGGGGTTGTCGGTCATGGACTCGAGCACCTGGGTTGCCACGATAACGGGCTTTGCCCAGCGGCGTGCCATGTCGATAGCCTTCTTCTGAACGAGGGGAACCTCGGAGAAGGGCAACTCAACACCGAGGTCACCACGAGCAACCATGATGCCGTCGAACTTGTCGATGATGTCCTGCAGGTTGTCCACTGCCTGGGGCTTCTCGATCTTGGCGATGACGGGTACGCGAATGCCCTCTTCCTCCATGATCTTGTGGACGGGCTCAACGTCTGCACCGGTACGGACGAAGGAGAGTGCAATGATGTCCGCACCCATCTTCAGGGCGAAGCGCAGGTCGTTGGCGTCCTTCTCGGTCAGTGCGGGCAGAGAGACCGCAGCGCCGGGCAGGTTGATGCCCTTGTTGTTGGAGATGGGGCCGCCCACGATGACGCGGGTGCGCACGCGGGTGGGGGTCACCTCGATAGCCTCGAGGCGAATCTTGCCGTCGTCGAGCAGGAGCTTGTCGCCGAGCTTTACGTCGCCAGGCAGACCCTTGTAGGTGGTGCCGCAAATTTCTGCGGTACCCTCAACGTCTTCGGAGGTAATGGTGAAATCGGCGCCGGGCTCAAGGTATTCCTTACCGTTTGCGAAGCGCTCGAGGCGAATCTTGGGGCCCTGCAGGTCGGCAAGGATAGCAACGTCCTTACCGAGCTTTGCAGACTGTTCGCGGATGGTGTTGTAGCGTGCCTGGTGCTCGGCGTGGTCACCGTGGCTCATGTTCAGACGGGCGACGTTCAGGCCAGCCTTGATTGCCTCGGAGATCTTCTCGGGAGATTCGATTGCCGGACCGATGGTTGCAACGATTTTTGCGCGCCTCATGTACCTAACCTTTGTGTGTTGTTTCGCGCACCCCATGAGGGGAAACGCCGGTTTTTCGGGGAAGGTCACTACTGATTTCCCACTCATTCCCACGCTTTCCAACAAAATGGAACATGCCGAAGGCGTAGGATTCTTTCTCAATTATAGGGGTTTTACAGCCTCTTGGGTATGCCTATTTCGGTCTTTCTGACGGGGAATTAGTGTTTCACCTCGCACCCCAAAATCTTCTCCCGCGCACCCCCGGCATCCCTTCCGCGCAAAGTCGCGGTATACGGCATTTGAGGCACTCCCCACCAAGAGAAGATAAGCAATGTAACAATTGGTCACGCCCATTAACCTTCGGGCGTGTTTGTGAGCTCAGGGTCCCTTCTTGTGAGGACCTATGAGAAAATATATGAGGCTTCCAAGGCTAGGCGATTTCACATTTTCGCGCGCCTAGCATATATTGGAAGCAATAATTAGTATTTGAAATGCGAAATATATCTGGAAGGTTCACAGATGACTACTCGCGTGCTGATTATCTTCGGCTCCACCTACGGCTACACCGAGCAGTACGCCACCTGGCTGGCAGAAGATCTGCGTGCACTCCCGCAGGCCCCCGAGGTTGAGACTGTCCCCGCTTCCAAGGTCACCCCCGAGCAGGCAGAGGCATTCGATGCCTTCGTGATTGCCGGTAGCGACTACGGTGGATTCCTCAACGGTGCCCCGGCCCTTCGCAAGAAGATTTTGCCGGTCATCGCCCCGAAGAAGAACCGCACCGCGTTCTTCACCGTGTCCTTCACCGGTGAGTACTCGAAGAAGCTGCTGGACAAGGCCGTAGCTAAGAGCTACACCCCCGAGCTGACCGAGGGTCGTCCCGTTTACCACCTGCGTGGCGGCATCGACTTCGATAAGATTTCGCTGGCTCACAAGACCGCCCTGAAGGGCCCGGTCCGCGCATGGCTCATGGCGAACCCGAACCCCAACGAGGGCATCAAGCAGATGCTCGAATGCTACAAGACCGGTAAGGCAGAGTATATCGACCGCGAGAGCCTCAAGCCTCTGGTCGAGGACATTGCCAAGTTCCTCTAGGATTGCGCTAACGTAGCCGTTCTGAGGAATCGCTTAGCTTTCGTGTGTACCCCGCTCGAACGCACCGGGTATCCCGTTCAACGGTTGAGACGGATGCGTTCGGGTGAGGGATACGCGATTCAAAACGTGCCGATTGGCACCATAGAGTGGTCGATGACTTCATCTCTCCTGCATCGGCCATGAAACTCCGGGTACCGGTGCGAGGCCGCGCCAAAAAACAGTACCCGGAAACCGAGGGGTGGGTCTTTGTGTGTGCGGCCCACCCCTTCTTTCATGCCCTCTCCACCGGCCCGAGGTACCCCATTCTCCGCACGACGCCGAAAAATGCGCACGGACGAAAAAAATAACCGTCCAAAACCCCCCGGAAACATTGCGTTTCGCGGCGCGCGTACCGTACCCTTTTAGCTGTGCCCGTCGGCGCCTGCCACCCCATCACCGGCCAGCCACCCCGCGGTGGCGCATCTTCTTCCGGTGGCAGAATCCAACCACGAATCCACGAGGGACCACTGTGCCCTCAACGGATTGTCGCGCCCGAACGCGGCCGCCATTTCACTCACATCACCGGCGACCGTACCCGAACGCCCACTACAGAACGATTCGTTCGTTCCGTGTCATGCTGTTCTACCGTGCGCCGGAACCACACCATTCACAATCAACTCAAACACAGGCATAAATATGAAGATATTCCAGACTGCCGGGCGCTCCGCGGCAGCCCGCTCCCTCATGGCATCGGCCGGTGCCCTCTCCCTCCTGGCGTCCTCTCTGACCGCAGTTCCGGCGGCCTTCGCGGCCCCCGAGGCTTCCACAAGCCCCGCGGCTACCGCCAGCGCACAGCCCGTCGATGCGAACACCTCGTACGAGAACCTCACCTACGCACCCGCCCCGGACCCCGCACAGGTTGAACGCGACAACCCCGCCATGGGTGCCGGCGAGCGCGAACGCATGGGCACCGCTAATGCCCGCACCGGCGCAACCTCCGCTCCCACGGCAACCCTGAGTGGGCTCGCCGCGGGTAGCTCTTCAGCACAGGCGCTGGCCCCGGGCCGCTCCGCCTGGACCCCCAGCGGTGGCACCCTCGGCATGGACGTCTCCTCGCACCAGCAGAACGTAGACTGGGCAAGCGCCTGGGCGGCCGGTTCCCGATTCGCCTACGTAAAGGCCACCGAGGGCGGCTACTACACCAACCCCTACTTCGGTCAGCAGTACAGCGGCTCGACCTCCGTTGGCATGGTGCACGGCGCCTACCACTTCGCCAACCCCCGCACTTCCTCCGGTGCCGATCAGGCACGCTACTTCGTGCAGAATGGCGGCGCGTGGACTGCCGACGGCAAGACCCTGCCCGGCCTGCTGGACATCGAGTTCAACCCCTACCCCGCCTACGGCAACACCTGCTACAACATGACCGCGGCGCAGCTGACCGCCTGGATCCGCGACTTCGTGGACACCTACCGCGCGCTGACTGGTCGCGCGCCCATGGTGTACACCGCAACCTCCTGGTGGTCCCAGTGCGTGGGCTCGCAGGAGTTCGGCTCCCTGCCGCTGCACCTGGCCAGCTACTCCACGGTCGTGGGTCGTATTCCCGCCGGCTGGAACGGTTACGACATCTGGCAGTTCACCGACTCGGGCCCGTTCGTGGGTGACTCGAACTTCTTCCCCGGCACCGTGAACGACCTGCAGGTTCTGGCGAAGAACCCAAAGGCTGTGCACCGCAACTGGTCGAACGGCCAGGACCGCGCTGTGGAAGACCGTTCGGCAGAAGACCGCGCCGCTCAGAACCCGAACGTGGTCGTCACCCCGACCGGTTCGATTGATATTCGCACCGGCATTGGCGTGGCCTGGAACCGTAACCGAAGCTTCTACGGCAACCCGGTCGGCGGCGAGTATAGCCTGGGCTACGGCGTGTACGCCCAGAAGTTCAGCAACCGCAAGACCATCTACTGGACGAACGCGAACGGGGCCCACTGGGTGGTGACCGACGGCGGCCTCGATCACAAGTTCCGCTCTAACGTGGCCCGCTACCGCGGCCTGACCACCGATGAGGGGGGACGCTTCCAGACCGTGGCGGTCTCCTTCGCCAACGGGGAGGGCGCCTACTGGACCGAGAGCACCGGAACCCATACGCTCAACGAGCGCGGCGGCATCTATTGGGCCTGGCGCAATTCCGGTGCCCAGGGTGCACCCACCACGGATGAGGAGAACCTGGGCGGCGGCATCGCCAAGCAGGAGTTCTCCGGCCGTCGCACCTTCGTGTGGAGCGCGAAGACCGGCACCCACCTTCTGCGTACCGGCGGCGCGTTCTACTACCGTTTCCTGGAGCACCGCAATGCCTGGGGCGCCCCGGCAACCGACGAGACCGCCAACTCCACGGGCGCGCAGGTGCGCTTCGCCTCCGGCAAGATGCTGCTCTGGTCGGATGCGTACGGCGCCTACGAGACCAACGGTAACGGCGCGATCTACAACCACTGGGCTCGCAACACGGCTCGTTACGGTGCGGCTCGCGGCAACGAGTCCTACGCGAACGGGGTGTACTACATGGATTTTGAGCGCGGCACGATCCGCTGGACCGCTCAGCGCGGCATCTACTAGGCCTACGCCCTAGCAAACATCACGGATATAGAGAACGAGGGGCACCTTCTGCCACAGAAGGTACCCCTCGCCGTTTCCGCTCCGAGGATGCTAAGCCTCTGCCGAGTGTGGGCAGAAGGGTTACACACTGCCGCGAGCGGGGTGGGTTACCGAGTGAGTAGAGAAACCCGGTCATGTTACCCGTGCCGGCAGGTAAGTTTATGTCGTACCCGAGAAGGTAGTTGAGTCATCTCGCGAGGCGGGCCCCGGATTAGTGTGGCGAACGCAATCCCCCTTGACTACGTCCGTGGGGCCCACACTAACCGCTGTGAGGCCTAGTCCCAGGAGGTGTCTAGAGGGGCAGCCTGACCGGAAGTAGGACTCATGGCGAATGACGGCACGGTACGAAGATGCTGAAATTCACCCGGGATGCGGCGTTCCTGGGAAGGAACCGATATCTAGGAGGGCGGTTCCTTCACACGCCGTGTCCCTCATTCAAGGATAGGTCGAAGGAGGGCTTTCCGCCCATCATTTCGGAAAATATTACGTCTCAACCGTTGATTGAAAGTTTACCTGATAAAAATATATTTTGAATTCTTTGGATGTCTAATAGTGCATATTTTTCGGGTGATTTACTGGAGTTTTTGAGATAATCCTCGATTATTTCAAAATAATTTTATGGATATATTACGTTTAGGTGTTTCGCACTCTCAGCGGTAACGCCGAGCTTTTCCATCCAGAAATCTCTCTTGCGGAAACCCTTGCCACAGGCTGCGGAAAGCCCCGGAGCGCAACGCACACTAGGGCGCACCCCGTGCCGTATGCACCGCGAGAAAGTACCCCTACTCCCCCGCTACACGGGATGCGCCCTAGACGTTTCATCGCCCGATCAGCCGCGGCTCACGCCGCACGCACCGGGCTCGCACCTCCTAGAGGCTTGCGAAATCCAGCACCATGCGGCCGGTAATCGTGCCGGCGGCCATCTCCTTGAAGACCTCCGGTGCCTCGTCCACGGGGCGCAGCTTCACGACGGGAACCACGATGCCGTCGGCACCAAACTGGAAGGCCTCCGCCAAATCCTGACGGGTACCCACGAGCGAGCCCACCACGCGGATGCCGTCCAGAATAATCTTCACAATGGACAGCTCCATCATCTCGGAGGGCAGGCCCACGGCCACCACGGAACCACCCGCGCGCACCGACTCCACCGCCTGGTTGAAGGCGACCTTCGACACTGCGGTCACCACGGCGGCGTGGGCGCCACCGTCG
This sequence comes from Rothia sp. HMSC062F03, assembly GCF_001836905.1. Classification (NCBI taxonomy): domain Bacteria; kingdom Bacillati; phylum Actinomycetota; class Actinomycetes; order Micrococcales; family Micrococcaceae; genus Rothia; species Rothia sp. HMSC062F03. Next base: position 87,809 of record NZ_KV830892.1, read on the forward strand.
GTCAGCTCACGAATACGGGCCGGAACGTCCTGCACCTCGCGGCCGTTGATCACGTAGTCGGCACCGGTCTCGCGGGCCAGAGCAAGCTTGTCGTCGTTGATATCAACGGCGATAACCTTGGCACCGAAAACCTTCTTAGCGTACTGAACGGCAAGGTTACCCAGACCGCCAGCACCGTAGGCGACCAGCCACTGGCCCGGGCGAACCAGCGATTCCTTAATGGCCTTGTAGGTGGTCACACCCGCGCAGGTAATCGAGCTGGCCTGCGCCGGGTCCAGGCCCTCGGGCACCTTGACCGCGTAGTCGGCGGGCACCAGGGTGTACTCGCTCATGCCGCCGTCGACGGTGTAGCCGGCGTTCTTGACCGAACGGCACAGGGTCTCGCGGCCCGAGGTGCAGTACTCGCAGTGGCCGCAGCCCTCAAAGAACCAGGCCACCGACACGCGGTCGCCCACCTTCAGGGACTCAACACCCTCGCCGACCTTGACGACACGGCCGATGCCCTCGTGACCGAGGATGCGGCCGGGCACCTCGCCGAAGTCGCCCAAGGCCACGTGAAGGTCGGTGTGGCATACGCCCGAATACTCAATCTTCACGAGCGCCTGGCCGTGACCCACGGCCGGGACGGGAACCTCACGAACCTCAACCGAGCCATCAACCTTCTCGGGAACAACAACAGCCTTCATGGTTTCCTTGCACATGACCTAAAACTCCTTAGTCATCGTTGACCGCACACGGACCGTATACCAGCGGCGCAGGTGCGCGTATTCTTGACACTTCCACCGTAAAATGACGAGCCGCCAATCGGAAGGACCCTTCCCAAATATGACGAAGGGGATGTTTAGGAATCTACAAACCAATGTTGATAAGTTTTCGATAAGGTCCATTCCGACTAATGCGCTAAACCGCCAAAGGTTGAAATGACGCTATGACAAAGCAACACAGAAGATGAGAATGCCTCCCAAACCAGCGGTCTGGGAGGCACTCAGAAAAAATTTAAATATTAAGTTTGGTGCGCACAGTACCCTAAAGGTAGGGTTCAACCCGCACCTATACGGTTCCTAGCGGCATCTTAGAAGCAGAAAGCAACCTCGACCGAACCGGCACCGCGCTCACCCGAGGCGCTCGGGGCGTTCATGGCCCAGCCCAGGTCACTCACGTACGCGGTCGTATCCATGTAGGTTCCACCGCCTGCACCACCGCCGGCCAGCTGCACCGTACCCACCGCGTAGCGGGAACGAGCCGGATCGTTATTCCACTTTTGCGAAACCACGCGGGCCGAGACGCTCAGCGCCGCACCCGAGCCACCGCCGCCGTAACCGGCACCGCCGCCTCCGGATACCACCGACTGGTAGCCGTTAAACATCGCGCCCGCATTCGAGGGGGACGCGTCGGTGCCCGCGGGGGTCTGGTCCCACTGGTACGAATAGCTGACCACGCCATCCGCGCCCTTCGCGCGGAAACCGCTCGGGCCGGTCTCGCCCGCCGCCGCGCTGCTCACCAGCTTCTGCGTGGAGGTGCTCGAGAAGCCAATCACGGAACCGTCGGAGGTCGGCGGGTCCAGCTTCTCACCGCCACCACCGCCCATGCCGTTCATAGCGCCCGAACCGGGGTTCACCTTCAGCAGCGGCACCGACTGCGCCGTGTACGAGGTGAAACCCACGAAACCCGGGGAACCGTCGCCGTCGCTGGAACCGGCGCCTCCGCCGGTGCTGAACTGGTGGCGGCGACCGGAGCTATCCAGGGAGTAGTAAGCCGTCGCCTGCAGCGCACCCGGCTTCGCGGGGCTCGGCAGATCCGTCGCGTACGTGGCCAGAGTTCCCGCGCCGCCGCCACCGCCGGCGACAATCATCGGCACGCCGTCCACCTCAATCGCGGAAGAACCGCCGCCCGAGGAGGAATAAAGCACGGCGTTCATGCCGCCATGTCCCATCACACCACCGGTGCGGCCGGTCAGGCTCTCAATCGCGGCGACCACATCCGCAGGGACCGGGGAGGAAGCCTTCGAGGAGCCGCCCACGCCGTAGCCGTCACCGCCCTCGGCCGGGGTCAGCTCACCGTTACCGATGCCGCCCGAACCGGCCGTCAGGGTAATCACCTGGCCGCCGCGCACCGGCATGGATCCCTCTACCAGGGCGCCCGAACCGGCGTCCGCAACGGCGTAGTTCGTGCCGCCGGCACCGCCAATCACGGTGAAACGCATGCGTCGGGCACCCGCGGGCACGGTCAGAACGGCAACCTTCTTCACGCCGTCACCGGCGGTAATCAGGGTGGAATCCTCGTAGGGGCCGGTACATTCGCCTTCCTCGGGGGAGGCGGCAAAAGCGGGAACCAGGGTCGAAGCAGCGACGGCGGGGGCAGCCCAGGCCGCACCGGCCACGAGACGACGACGGGTCAGGCCCGAACGGGAGGAGGGAGAAATTGGGCGTGAAGAATCGCCGGAAGAAGAGCTCACGATATGTGTCCTGTAGTTGAGTGAATGATTCTGAGCGCGGTGCGTGCCGCGCGGAAGGGGCCGATTCCCAGAGGCTATGCCCCCACGCGAGCACGTATTACCGTGGTTCCTCTATTATGCCTTCTCAGGCCCCTGTTTTCACAAGTCGCCGAAAACTCTCTGCGGTGTGGAAGCCGAGTCGGGAGCTCCACGAGAGCAGAACGCCGGCACGGGGCCCAAAACGGGGTCAGGCACGGGAGCTGAAAGACAGAAAACCGCCGGACGGGGTGCTCCCCCATCCGGCGGTTTTCAGCATGAATTATCGGTTACCGAGAGCATCAGCTGGACGCGGTGTCCTCCGACTTCCCGGCCTTTTCGGCGGCCTCCGACTTCCCCTCGGAATCGTCGGAGTCTTCGGCGCTCGCAGAGTCCTCGGCATCATCGGCCTTCTTCCCCGAACGCTTCGGAGCAACCTCCACGGGGCCGGGCTCAACACCCGCGGCGGCCTTCGCCGCCGCGCGACGACCGGCCACCACAAAGCCCGCGGCACCCAGTAGCACCAGCAGCAGGGCCGTCCACACGTGAATACGTACACCCCAGAGCATCTCCGAAGTGTCGATGCGCAGGAACATCTCGATGAAGAGGCGACCCACGCCGTAGTAGAACACGTACAGCCACAGGGTCTGACCCAGCTTCAGCACGCCCTTACGGCTCAGCCACAGCAACAGGGCCACGCCCAGCAGGTTCCACAGCGACTCGTACAGGAACGTCGGGTGGAACAGCGTGCCGGCCGGATACTGCGAGGGGAAATTACCGCTCGAGGTGCTAATCTCCAGGCCCCACGGCAGGGTCGTCGGCTTGCCGAACAGCTCCTGGTTGAACCAGTTGCCCCAGCGGCCAAAGGCCTGGGCCAGCAGGATGCCGGGGGCCACCGCATCCGCAAAAGCAGGGAAATTCATGCCGTAGCGGCGGCAACCGTACCAGGCGCCCAGCGCGCCCACCGACACGGCACCCATGATGCCGATGCCGCCCTCCCAAATCTTCAGAAAGGCCCACGGATCAGCGACATTCGGGCCGAAGTAGCTGCCCGGGTCGGTAATCAGCACGTGGTAGGCGCGGGCACCCACGATGCCGGCCGGGATGGCCCACATCGCCACGTCAAAGACGCGCTCAGGGGTACCACCCGCCGCCTTCCAGCGGCGGGCGCCCAGCCACAGGCACACCGCCATACCGGTCAGAATGCACAGAGCGTAGAAATGTACACGAAACGGGCCCAGCTGCAGGTACGAGACGCTCGGGGAAGGAATCGACAGCGCCGGCAGGGCCACCGCCGAAAGCAGGGCCGACATTAAGCCTCACGCCCCGCCAGCTCGCGGGTCAGGCGGGCTACCGCATCCACGCCGCCGGAGGCCAGGGCCTTCACCAGCGCGGTACCGACGATCACGCCGTCCGCGTAGGCACCAATCTCCTCCACGTGAGCGCGGGTCGAAACGCCCAGGCCCACACACGCGCGCTTCGCGCCGGCGGCCTTGATATCCGCCACCAGGGTGCGGGCCGCCTCCGACACGGAGGTGCGGGCACCGGTCACACCCATGACCGACACCGCGTACACGAAGCCGCTCGAGGCCTTCGCCACGGTTGCCAGACGCTCCGGCGAGGAGGACAGCGCGGCCAGGAAAATACGATCCAGACCGTACTCGTTCGACGCCTCAAACCAGGCCGATGCCTCGTCGGGCACCAGGTCGGGGGTAATCATGCCCGCGCCACCGGCGGCCGCCAGGTCACGCGCAAAATTCTTCACGCCGTACGCCAGAACCGGGTTCCAGTAAGTCATCACCACGACCACCGCATCGGTGGCCTCGGTAATGCGGCGGACCGCCTCAAAGAGCTGGGAAAGCTTGAAGCCGTTCTCCAGGGCCTGGCCGGTCGCCTTCTGAATCACCGGACCGTCCATCACCGGGTCGGAGTAGGGAACGCCCAGCTCGATGATGTCGGCGCCGTTGTTGCCCAGGGCAATCGCCGCGTCAATGGACTCCTCCAGGGTGGGGAAACCCACCGGCAGGTAGCCAATCAGGGCCGCACGGCCCTCGGCCTCGCACTGCGCGAGACGAGCGGCCAGGGGCGAATCGGAGTTAGCGGGAGGGAAGGTACCGTCCACCACCTCGTAGGGGGCGGCGTGGGGAATGAAGTCCTGGTAGCTCATTACTTAGCCTCGCTCTCGGTCTGGGCGTTCTTTTCAGCGGAGGCGGCGGCCTCCTTGTTGCCGGTCATCAGGGTCGAGGACGGGATGGCCTTACCCAGGCCGAACCACTTCTGAGCGGTCTCCATGTCCTTATCGCCGCGGCCCGACAGGCACACAATCATGGTCTTCTCGCGGGCGGCCTCCGGGTCCTCGGCGGCCCAGCGCTGGCACACGCGCAGTGCGCCGGCCAGGGCGTGCGAAGACTCAATCGCCGGGATGATGCCCTCGGTGCGGCAGAGCAGGCTCAGCGCATCCATGGCCTCGGTGTCGGTCACCGGCTCGTAGGTCACGCGGCCAATATCGGAGAGGTACGAGTGCTCCGGGCCCACACCCGGGTAGTCCAGGCCAGCCGAAATCGAGTGGGACTCGATGGTCTGGCCGTCCTCGTCCTGCATCAGGTAGGTCATCGCGCCGTGCAGCATGCCCGGGCGGCCCAGGGTGATGGTCGCCGCGTGACGGCCAGTCTCCACGCCGTCGCCGCCGGCCTCAAAGCCGTAAATCTCGACCGAAGGGTCGTCCAGGAACGCGTGGAACAGGCCAATCGCGTTCGAACCGCCGCCCACGCAGGCGGCCAGGCCGTCGGGCAGGCGACCGGTTAGCTGCTGAATCTGCTCGCGCGCCTCCGTGCCGATGGCGTCGTGGAAGAAACGCACCATCGCCGGGAACGGGTGCGCACCGGCGGCGGTACCCAGCAGGTAGTGGGTGTTCTCGACGTTCGCAACCCAATCGCGCAGCGCCTCGTTAATGGCGTCCTTCAGGGTGCGGGAGCCGTTCTGCACCGCAATCACCTTCGCGCCCAGCAGCTGCATGCGGGCAACGTTCAGGGCCTGGCGCTCGGTGTCTTCCTCACCCATGTACACCACGCACTCCATGCCGAACAGGGCTGCGGCGGTCGCGGTGGCCACGCCGTGCTGGCCGGCACCGGTCTCAGCAATCAGGCGGGTCTTACCCATGCGCTTGGCCAGCAGAGCCTGGCCCAGCACGTTGTTGATCTTGTGGCTACCGGTGTGGTTCAGGTCCTCACGCTTGAGGAAGACGCGGGCACCGGCGTGCTCCGAGAACTTCGGAACCTCGGTCAGCAGCGACGGACGGTTCGAGTACTCGGCGGAGAGGCGCTTGAACTCGGCCAGGAACTCGGGATCGTTCTTCGCCTCGTTAAAGGTGGTTTCCAGCTCATCCATGGCGGCAATCAGCGACTCGGGCATCCACCGCCCGCCGTACTCACCAAAGTAGGGGCCGGGGGCGTTCTTCAACGACTTACCGTTGAGGAAAGCATCTGCCAGGTTTTCGCTCATCACTATTCCTTCCCTGGATGGTTGATGCCGGATGCGCGAATCTCGCGGGCCCGCGGGGGCGGGGGCGGCGCATCGGGCCTGAACGGGGCGAGCCCGGCTGGCGTGTACGGGTTTTCCCGCGCCGTTTTAAGAAATGCGCGGAAAAAATCCGAAATGCTTAAAGAAAGCGTGCCGGCGGGCGTTCACCCATAATTTTCAATAGTACCCCGGGCGCGCCTGCCCGAATGTCGCCGAGGGGCGTGATAAGGCCCCAAGCGGGTCCATTCCGAAGGAAACCTAGAGCAATTCGCGCAGCTCTTCCATATCCTGAGACAGCACGGCGGAGACGCCCTCGCGCATCGACACCCCGTACAGGGTCTGCGCCATCTGCATCGTGCGCTTCTGGTGCGTCACCACAATCAGCTGGGAGCGCTCCCCCAGCTCGCCCAGCACCTGCAGCAGGCGCGAGAGGTTGCGGTCGTCCAGGGCGGCCTCCACCTCGTCAAGGGCGTAGAAGGGCGAGGGGCGCGACATATAAATCGCAATCAGCAGGGCCAGCGAGGCCAGCGAGCGCTCGCCGCCCGAAAGCAGGGAGAGTCGCTTGACCTTCTTGCCGGCCGGGCGGGCGTGAATCTCCACGCCGGCGTTCAGCGGGTCGGCGGGGTCGTCGAGCTCCAGGTGGCCCTCGCCGCCGGGGAAGAGCGTCGCGAAGATGCGGCGGTAGTGCGTGTTGATGTCCTCCAGCGCGGCGGTGAAGACCTCAGCGATGTGGGAGCTCACCTCGTCCATGACCGTGTTGAGGTCGCGGCGAGTCGCCTTCAGGTCGTCAATCTGCTGGTTCAGGTAGGCGTGGCGCTCAGAGAGGGCCTCGTACTCCTCCAGGGCCAGCGGGTTGATGGCGCCCAGGGCGGTGAGCTCGGCGCGGGTCGCCTCCAGGCGGGCGCGCACAACGGCGGTGGGGATCTCGCGTTCGGAGGGCTCGTCCTCGGGGTTTTCCGCGCCGTCGGCATTTTCTACATTCTTTGCGGCGCTTTCGGTATTTTCGGTCGCTTCCTTTTCTGCGGTATTTTCGGGCGCCCCCGCGAAGCTTTCGATATTTTCGGAAATGTCCACGGGCAGCTGCTCGGAGTAGTCCTCCCCCAGCTGTTCCAGGCTCACGCCCGTCTGCAGGCGCACCCGCTCGGCCAGGGCCTGCAGGCGCTCCTGCACGCGGGCCGCCTCGGTCTGGGTGCGGGCCAGCAGGGTCAGGGCCGCGGCGTGGCTCGACTGCAGGTCGCGCACCTCCTCATCGGCAGCGAGGGCGCTCTCGCGGGTCTTCTCCAGCTCGGCGCTCAGCTCGCGCAGCTGCCCCTCGCGCTCGGTCACCTCGGCGGAGAGCACCTCGAGCAGTCGGCGGGCACGGCGCTCCACCGTGGCGGCGGGGGCTTGCTCCCCCGTGCCGGCCAGGTACTCGTCCTCGCGGGTACGGGCGGCGCGGTAGGCGGACTCCGCCTCGCTCACGGCACGCTCGGCGGCGGCCAGGCGCTCGACGTGGCGGGCGCGCTCGTTCTGAACGTTCAGCGCGGAGTCCTTCAGGGACTCGGCCTCCGCGCGGGCGCGGGCGTGCTCGGCGGCGGCCACGCCGGCGGCCTTGGCGGCCACGCGTTCGTCCTCGACCGCGGATTCCGATGCGGTGCGGGCGCGGGCCACGGCGGCCTCGGCATCGTCCAGGGAGGCGCGGGTGAGGGCCACTGCGCGCTCGGCCTCCCGGTGGGCCGCGGCCAGCTCCAGGGCGCTCACGCCCTCGGCCGGGTAGAGCAGGCTGTAGCGGGTGTACTCGACTCCGCACGCGTCAAAGACGCGCCAGAAAACGTCCCGACCAGCGGTTTCTCCCTCGGGGGTCGAGGTGTCACTCTCGGAGCTTTCGAGGGTTTCGGAGTCGTTGGAGTCTTCGGGGGTTTCGGGGTACTCGGCGGTCAGCAGGCGCAGGGCGGCCTCGGCCGCCTCGGGGCTCGGGGCGAAGAGGGTCCCGGCCAGGCGCTCACGCAGGGCGGCGACCATAACCCGCAGGGTCTCCCCGTCGATGCCGCTCAGCGCGGCGGCCTCCTCGCTCAGGGGCTCGACAACCTCGAGGGCCGCGCGCACGCCCAGCTCAGCCAGGCGCTCCGCGTGAGGCTCGGGAAGCGAAGCGGCGGGGACTCGCTCGTGCGAGGGGGCCTCCCCGCGCAGGTGGGAACGGTCGGGGCCAGCGGAGGACTCGGTGAGTGCGGCCGTGGCCAGGGTGCTCAGGGCGCAGGCCGCCGCGCGAGCGTACTCTGGGTCAATCTGCACGGCGTTGAGCACGCGCAGGGCACCCGCGGCGGGCGCCTCGGAGTCGGCCGGTTCGGCATGCTCCAGTAGCTCGCCGGTCTCGGGGTCGAACTCGTCCTCGCCCGAAGCGACAACATTCGACGCGGCATCCCCGGCCGCGGGGGCCTCGGTCACGGTCCCCGCGGCAGGGTCCTCCCCCAGGCTCTGCCCCAGCGCCTCACGCAGGGTCGCGGCACGCTCGGAGGCCGCCGCGTAGGCGCGGGTCGCCTCCACGGCCTCGGCGCGGGCCGCATCCAGCTGTTCCTGCGCGCGGGCCCGGCGGTGCGCTGCCTCCCCGGTGCTCCGCTCGCAACGCTCCACGGCCTCGGCGGCACGCTCCACCCGGGCGAGGGCCTCCGCGTAGCGCTCCTCAAAGCCGGCGTACTGCTCGGTGGCGCGCTCGGACTCCTCGCGGCGCTCCTCCAGCACCTCCAGGGCGCGCTCGTACCCGGCGCGGGCGGCGGCGGTCGCCTCCGTCAGCTCCACGCGGTAGGTGCGCACGCGCTCGGCGGCGATGGACTGCACCGAGCGGGTGCGCGCCGCAGACTCGCGCAGGGAAGACACCGCGGCCTGGGCCGCCGTCACCTCTGCGGTGAGTCGAAGCTGCCCCTCGCGATGTGCCTCGGCCGCCTCGCGGGCCGCCCGCAGTTGTTCGCTCAGGCCCTCGGCGCGGCGGGTGCCCTGCGCCTCGGCGGTGGCGGCTTGCTCTTGCTCGGCGCGCAGAACGCCCAGCTGACGGGCCAGAAGCACCGATTCCAGCTGGCGGATGCGCCCCTGCAGCTGCCGCGCGGTCGCGGCGGACTCGGCCTGGTCGCTCAGCGGCTGAAGCTGCGAGTCCAGCTCGCTCGCCAGGTCGCTCAGGCGCGTCAGGTTAGAGGCCACCGACTCCAGTTTGCGGCTGGTCTTCTCCTGGCGGCGGCGGTACTTCACCACTCCGGCCGCCTGCTCAATCATGTCGCGGCGCTGCTGCGAGGTTGCGTGCAGGACCGCGTCCAGCTGACCCTGGCCCACGAGCACGTGCATGTCCTGACCCAGGCCGGCCTCCGACAGCAGGTCCTGGATATCGCTCAGGCGCGCCGGGGAACCGTTAATCTCGTACTCGCTGCCGCCCGAACGGAACATGGTGCGCGAAATCTGCACCCGATCAGCGGGAATACTGAGGGTGCCGTCCGAATTATCGAAGGTCAGCGTCACCTTGGCGCGGCCCAGGGGCGCGCGCTGCACGCCGTCGCCCGAGCCGGCAAAGATGACGTCCTTCATGCTGCCGCCGCGCAGGCTCTTGGCGCCCTGCTCGCCCATGACCCAGGCGAGCGCATCCAGCACGTTGGATTTGCCGGAGCCGTTCGGGCCCACCACGGCGTTAATGCCGGGGGCGAACTCGAAGGTCGTGGCCGAGGCGAAAGACTTGAACCCGCGCAGGGTCAGCGACATCAGGTGCACAAGGGGCCTTTCTGCAGAAGAAGGTGCCGGATTTGGAACGCCGCCGCGGCGAAGCCCATCAGCTCGAACCTGCAGGTCGAACCCGCAGGTCGGGCCTTTCGGGTGTGTGGGCGGCATCCCTCTAGTGTACGCGGTGCGGCGGGCGGGCGGCGTGAACGTGCACGGGGTGAAAAGGGTTCAAAGTTCCTCATTGTGCATCATCTTACGCGCGGGGTGAACGGGCGCGTTCATATTGGGTCTACGGATACGGGTTCGCCCGGTCGGTGCGGTAGATTGGAATGAGCATCACGAATTCTGCGGGGCCGCTGTTCGCATCCCCGCGTTTTTCTATGTATCCCACTGACTTCTATTTTCAAGGGCCACACCATTGATGAATGCATCCGCCGATAAGGTCGGCACGAACTCTGACATTCGCCACGCTAATGCAGCTCTGCTGTCTATTACCCATGAGCTGCCTCCGGAGGTCGTCACGAGCGACTACTTCGATGAGCAGCTGGCCCAAACCTATAAGCGTCTGCGCATGCCGAAGGGCCTGCTGGAGCGTCTAGCCGGTATTAGAACCCGCCGCGGTTGGGCTGAGGGTCAGACCTTCGAGGACGGCGTTGTTGCCGCAGCCGAGAAGGCTATCGAACAGGCGGGTATTGACCGCTCCCAGATTGGTCTGCTGATTAACGCCTCGGTGACTCGCGATAACTTTGAGCCCGCCGTTTCGGTGGGTGTGCACGACCGCCTGGACCTGCCGCGTCACGCCCTAAACTTCGATATTACGAACGCATGCCTGGGCTTCGTGAACGCGATGACTGTCGCCTCCACCATGATTGATGCGGGCGCTATCGACTACGCCCTGATTGTCGCTGGTGAGGACCCCTCCCCGTGGCACCGTACCGCGGTGCGCATCCTGAACAACCCCGATTCGACCCGCAAGGACGTGCTGGCTCAGTTCGCAACCCTGACCCTCGGTTCGGGTGCGGCGGCGGCAGTGATTGGTCGCGCTGACCGCCACCCGGAGGGCCACCGCATCGTCGGTTCGGTGTCCCGCGCGGGCACCGAGCACCGCAACCTGTGCATCGGCGGCGAGGCCGATCAGGGCATGAACACCGACGCCGAGGGGCTGCTCAGGCACGGCCTGGAGCTCGTGGCGCAGGCCTGGGAGCAGGCGCACGAGGACGGCTGGGAGTGGAACGACATGACCTCCTACGTGACCCACCAGATTTCGAACGCCCACACGAACGCCATTATCGAGGCGGTCGGCATCGAGCGCGACCGTATCCCCCTGACCTTCCCGAAGTGGGGCAACGTGGCCGCCGCGGCGCTGCCGATGACCCTGGCCGAGTGCGCCCCCACCTATAGGGAGGGCGACCGTATTCTGTGCATGGGCGTGGGTTCGGGCCTGAACACCGCCCTGCTCGAGATTCAGTGGTAGCGACTCACCCCCGCGGGCGCTTCGGCCCGTTCGCCGCCCCCAACCCGGCATCCCCTCACCGATTCCGCTAACCGCCGAAGCCCTCGGCCGGAAGGACCCCCAGTATGCGTCACCTGAACTTCCCCAAGACCCAGCCTCCCTACAACCCGGAGGAGTGGGCGGGCGTGGACCCGCGCTACTCCCACCGGCTGGAGGTGCCCACCACCGCCCCCATTGAGCGGCGGGCGAAGCAGGCGGACGCGCGCCGCTGGCACTACCTGGACAACCTACCGGTGCTCGCCGAACGCGGACTGGAGCCCATCGGCACGATTCTGTGCGTGCACGGCAACCCGACCTGGTCGTACCTGTGGCGCACCGTGCTGGATGCGGGCGTGAACGAGCGCACCCCGTGGCGCGTGGTGGCGGTCGACCAGATTGACATGGGCTTCTCGGAGCGCACCCACCTGGACCTGGAGGGCGAGCGCCGCAGCCTGGAGGACCGCATCGCCGACCTGGGCGACTTTACGAAGGCCCTCGGCCTGGATCAGACCGATCAGCCGGTCGTGACCCTCGCCCACGACTGGGGCGGCCTCATTTCCTTTGGCTGGGCCCTGGAGCACCGCGACCTTCTCTCGGGCGTGCTGCTGACCAACACCGCGGTGTACCACGACGGCATTGAGAACATTCCCGCCGCCCTGCGCCTGGCGTTGGGCGTGCACGAGCTGGGCACCCGTGATTCCACCGCGTTTATTGATGTGACACTGGGCCTGGCTCAGAACGAGGGCCGCCTGCCCGAGCCCGGAACCCCCGGCGCTGGCCCCGCGGGCGGTCCCCTGCCGCAGCCGATGGGTAAGCAGCCCAAGCGCCTGTACCCGAGCCCGCTGAACGAGGCGATTTACCGCACCTACCGCGCCCCCTACGCCCACCCGGCCTGGCGCGAGGGCGTGCGCAACTTCGTGGGCGATATTCCGACCGGCACCGACGTGCCCTCGTACGCGCCCATGCAGCGTATTGCCGAGCAGATTCGTGACCTGGACGTACCCGCGTTCTTCCAGTGGGGCACGAAGGATCCGGTGTTCCAGCGCCGCTACCTCTTCGACCTGATGGAACGCATGCCGCAGGCGAAGGTGCACCGCTACGAGAAGGCTTCGCACCTGGTGGCCGAGGATTACGATATCGCCGCGCCGATCATGTCCTGGCTCGCGCAGACCTTTGGAACCCGCGGCGAGGACGGTTCCCTGGTTCCGGCGCGCAACGCTGAGGCCGAGCACCGCGCCGCCCGCGCGCGCCGCCACGGTCTGGATGCCGAAACCTCGGCGGGAGCCGCCGGCGAGGGTACCGTTGCTGAGGGCACTGTTCCCGAGGCGTTCCGCCCCATGCTCGCGGCCCTCACCGAGCGTGCCGACGACACCTCCGTGGCCGTGGTGGACATGGACCCCAAGGGCGATGGCACCACCGTGAGTGTGACCCTCACCTGGGCCGAGCTGAACCGCCAGGTCAACGCCGCCGCGGCCCGCCTTCACGCCCTGGGCGTGCGCCCGGGCGACCGCGTAAACCTCATGGTGCCGCCCGGTGCACGCCTGACCACCCTGATCTACGCCTGCCTGAAGCTCGGCGCGGTCATCGTCGTGGCCGATACCGGCCTGGGCTTGGCGGGCCTGACCCGCGCGCTGAAGGGCGCCAACCCGAGCTTCCTGATCGGTATTCCCGCCGCGCTGACCGCCGCACGCACCCTGCTCTGGCCGGGCAAGCGCATCTCGGTGGAACCGCTGGGCGCCGCGCAGGAGAAGCTGCTGGGCGTATCCGGTTCCGTGTTCGCTGCCTCCGCCGAGGGACGACTCGGCGAGCCCATCCCCACCCCGACCGTAGTGGAGTTCCCCTCCCCCGTTCCGGATGCTGACGCGGCGGTGCTGTACACCTCCGGTTCGACCGGCCCGGCCAAGGGCGTGGTGTACACGCAGCGGCAGCTGGCGGGTATGCGCGATGCCATCGCGAACACCTACGGTTTTACGCCCGGTAGCGGCCTGGTGGCCGGCTTCGCGCCCTTTGCCCTGCTGGGCCCGGCGCTGGGCGCGACCAGCGTGACCCCGACCATGGACGTGACCCGCCCGAAGACCCTGACGGCCTCTGCCCTGGCCTCGGCCGCGGCGGCCATCGACGCTTCGGTCGTGTTCGCCTCCCCCGCCGCCCTGGTGAACGTAGTGGCGACCGCCGACGAGCTGAACGCTGAGCAGCGCGCGGCCCTGGCGAAGGTTCAGACGGTGCTCAGCGCTGGCGCGCCGATTCCCGTGCCCCTGCTGGAGGCGCTCTCCGCCCTGGTGCCGAACGCCTCCCTGCACACCCCCTACGGTATGACCGAGGGCCTACCGGTGACCGATGTGTCCTTCGAAATGATTCGCCAGGCGATTGCCGAGGGCACCCCGAACGCCGCCGGTGAGGTGCTCGACCCGTTCGCCCGCGACGGCGTGTGCGTGGGCTTCGCGGTGTACGGCGCGGCGGTGGCTATTGCACCGCTGCTGCAGGACGGTTCGGTCGATTCGCAAATGACCCACGAGCCCGGTGTGACCGGCGAGATTCTGGTCTCGGCACCGCACGTGAAGGACCGCTACGACACTCTGTGGGTCACCGAGGAGCAGTCCATTAGCACCCCGGGTTGGCATCACACCGGTGATGTCGGTCACCTGGACGCTTCGGGTCGGCTGTGGGTTGAGGGCCGCCTCGCCCACGTGCTGCTGACCTCCCAGGGCGTGCTGACCCCGGTTGCGGCTGAGCAGTCCGCCGAGTCGCTGCCGGAGGTGCGCCGCGCCGCCCTGGTTGCGGTGGGCCCCGCCGGAACCGCCGCCCCCGTGCTGGTCATCGAGGCTTCCGCGAACACCGCCGTACTGGAGGCGCGCCAGTCGGCCTCCGCATTCAAGCGCGCCCTGCTCGATCGCGTGCCCGGCGCTCACCGCTTCCCCATCGCGGAGGGCGTGGCACCCTTCGAGCTCTCCCAGCTGGTGCGCCGAAAGGTCGCCGAGGATACCGGCGTGGAGGTGGCCGCCGTGCTGGTGGTGCACGAGCATCCGACCGATATTCGCCACAATTCGAAGATTGACCGCCCCGCCCTGGGCGAGTGGGCGGCAAAGGTCCTCGCCGGGGCGTAAATCCGCCGGGTCTTTACTTTCTAAGGAGCATGATGTCCCCTCGTTCTTCTCGTGGGTCCTCTTCTCGCGAGGCTGCGTCCCGCCTGTCGACCGCGCACACGGCGGCCTCCCCCACGGCTCGTTTCCGTAAGCCGGCGCGCCCCCTGGCCGCCCGCTACAGCGACCCCGCGCCGCGTTCCCTGCGCGCCGTCGAGGAGTCGGACTTCGCGCCGCGTATTGGCGAGCGCATCCTCTTCACAGGCGCGTCGGGCCTGCTGGGTCGTGAGAGCGTGCTGGAGCTGCTGCGCGTCGGTTACGATGTGCGCGTTCTGCAGCGCGGCGACTCGGGCATCGCGGCCCTGCTACCCGATTCGATTCGCCCCCGCTTTGAGCAGGTGCGCGGCGACATCACGAGCGAAAAGGTCGTCGACGAGGCCATGACCGGCGTGGACGGCGTGGTGCACGCGGCCGCGAAGGTTTCGGTCAGCGGCGAGTGGGCCGACTACGAGCGCATTAATATTGGCGGAACCCGCGTCATGCTACAGGCCGCCGTGAACCACTCGGTGCACACCTTCCTGTACATTTCTTCGCCCTCGGTGGCGCACGCGGGATCTTCCATCGTGGGTGACGGCGCCGGCGTGGCGTCCCCGGAGCATGCGCGCGGCAACTACGCCCGTTCCAAGGCGGCCGCCGAGCTGCTGGTTCTGGAGGCGAACGGCACGCCCCTGCCCTCGGGCGGGGTCATGCACACCGGCGCGCTGCGCCCGCACCTGATGTGGGGTCCGGGCGATACCCAGCTGGTCGAGCGTATTCTGGAGCGTTCCGCCGCGGGTCGCCTGCCGCTGCTTTCGGGCGGTACGGGCCTGATTGACACGCTCTACATTGATAACGCCGCGGATGCGTTGGTGCGCGGCTATCAGCGCCTCGACGCCTTTGCGGGTCGGGCGCTGGTGGTCACGAACGGCCAGCCGCGCACCATTGCCGAGCTACTGGGCGGTTTCTGCGAGGCGGTCGGCGTTCCCGCCCCGCGCTTCTCGGTGCCCGCGAAGGTTGCGGCCCTGGCCGGGCGCGTAATCGAGCGCGTGTGGGAGCGTCTGCCGAAGAACGTGACGGCCGGCGATGAGCCGCCCATGACGGAGTTCCTTGCCGAGCAGCTCTCGACGGCACACTGGTTCGATCAGCGCCGCACCCGCGAGCTGCTGCAGTGGGAGCCCGCCGTGTCGATTGAGGAGGGCTACGAGCGCCTGGGGGCTTTCTACGGAGACAGGTACAGCCGCTAAGCAGAAACCCTTCTAGCGCTGGATCCCCCCCCGGGAACAAACCCCGGGAACAAACGACGGGGAGCAAACGACGGGGAAGGCGCTTCTCTCTCTTTCCCCCCCCCCGTTTCTTTTCTGCCGGCTCTTGCCGCGGCGGGTTTAAATGAATGACGGCGTAGCTACATCCCCCGTTTTCGGGAGGAACGTAAGCTACGCCGTCATTTTTGCGTCGGAGCGTCTATCTAGCGTGATGCTTTATGGAGCTTTTACCTAGCCCGCGCTTTTACCTAGCGGGAGCGCGGCGCCCGCTGGCAGTGCGGGCAACGGTAGGATGAGCGGTTCTGGAACGGCTCGCGCACGATCAGGGAGGTGCGGCCCGCCTCCGCGCAACGGTGGCAGGGCTCCCCCGCCCGCCCGTAGGCGTTCAGCGAGCGCTCGAAGTAGCCAGACTCGCCCAGCACGTTCACGTACAGGGCGTCGAAGCTTGTGCCGCCGGCCGCCAGGGACTCGCGCAGTACCTGCGTGACCGCCGCCAGAAGGTCGCGAGTTTGCGCGGCGCTCAGGGTGCGTGCGGGCTTCGCGTAGTGCAGCCGCGCACGCCACAGCGCCTCGTCGGCGTAGATATTGCCCACGCCGGAGATCACCGACTGGTCCAGCAGCACCTTCTTAATGCCGCTGGAGGTCCGCAGGAACTTGCGGCGCACCGCCGCGGGGTCGAAGAATTCGTCCAGCGGGTCGCGGGCAATGTGCTTGACCGCTTCCGGCACTAGAAAACGCTCCGGTACTTCACCCGGTGCTACTTCACCCACCGCTGCTTTATTCGCTGCAACCGCTGCGGGTACGTCCGGTACCAGCGGGCTGAGGAACATGCCACCGAAGATGCGCTGATCCACGAAGAGCAACCGCTGCCCGGTGCTCTCCCGACTGGTGCTCGCCATGCTACCGGTAGCTCCCGCAGCGCTGGTAGCTCCGGCGGGTCCTAGTTCGAGCGCCACGCGCAGGTGCCGCGGCTGCTCATCAAAGGCCGCGCGAGCCTCCGTTTCATCACCCGAATCGTTGTCCAATTCGCTGCCCGGTTCGTCGCGCACGAGCAGCTGACCGCTCATGCCCAGATGCACCACGAGCGCCTCATCGGCGAGCGCACCGTCCGGCTCGCTCAGGGTCAGCCACAAGTACTTGCCGCGGCGGTAGGCGCCGCGCAGCGCCCTGCCGGTGAGTGCCGCCTCGAAGTGGGCGGGACCGGGCAGGTGTCTACGTAGCGAACGTGCATCCAGCACGCGCACCGCCTGCACGGGGCGGCCCAGCGAATGGTCGGCTAGACCTGCGCGAACGGTTTCCACCTCGGGTAGTTCGGGCATGATTCCCTCCAATCAGCGTGGCGGCAGAATCAAGAGCCCGCAGAGCTAACAGACCTGCAGGATGCTTGAATGAGCCTAAACCAGAACCCGGTAGGCCTGCTCGGCGGCCAGGCGTTCCGCTTCCTTCTTGCTCGGGCCCACGCCGGTGCCCGTCTTCTGGTTCGCCACGATTGCAACCGCGGTGTACACGCGCGCGTGGTCGGGACCCTCACCGGTGACTTCATAGCTGACGTCCCCCCAGCCGCGGGCGGTGGCGAGGTTCAGCAGGTCGGTCTTCCAGTCGCGTCCAGAGTTCAGCACCTTCTCGTCGTCGAGCAGCGGCGCGATTAGCCGCAGAACCAGCTCGCGGGCTGCCTCGCGACCGCACTGCAGGTAGGTCAGGCCGAAGATTGCCTCCATCGTGTCCGCCAGGATCGAGTCCTTGTCCGCGCCGCCGGTGTGAATCTCGCCCTTGCCGAGCCGAATGTACCGGCCCAGGTCCAGGTCGCGCGCTACCTTCGCCAGCGCCACGGTGGACACCACCACGTGGTGCAGCTTCACGAGTTCACCCTCGGGTAGCTCGGGGTAGCGGCGGTACACCTCCTCGGCGATGGCCAGGGAGAGCACGGAGTCGCCCAGGAACTCCAGGCGTTCGTTGTGCTCCACCCCGGGGTTCTCGAAGGCGTAGGAGCGGTGGGTTAGGGATAGCAAAAACGTCTCGGCGTCGATATCGACTCCGAGACGTTTACGCAACTCCCTAGTATCAACACTAGGAAATTCAGTCATAAGGATTCACCGCTTCTTAGGCGTCTGCAACCTTACGGCCCTTGTACTCCAGGAACAGGGCGTTGCCTGCAGCGTCGGTTACAACCTTTGCCTGGTGGGGCAGGCTGTAGGTCACGCGACCGTTCTCAACGGTCTTAACCAGCTGGGGCACGGATGCCTTCCACTGGGAACGGCGTGCGCGGGTGTTAGCGCGGGACATCTTGCGCTTGGGAACAGCCACAGCTATCTCACAATCTCTAGTAACAACAATTTAGTTTTCGGTATCTGCGCCGAGCAGGCCCTGCAGGGCCGACCAGCGCGGATCCAACACCTCGTGATGATGCCCGGGGTCATCCTCCAGGCGCGCACCGCAATCGGCGCACAGACCCTGGCAGGTGTCCCTACAAACAGGCTGGAACGGCAGTTGAAGGATTACTGCGTCCCGCAGTGCCGGTTCAAGGTCGATCGAATCATCCTCAACGGCGTACTGCTCATCTACTTCGTCTTCGGGGCCGCCAGCCGGGGCCTTCTCAAAGACGAAAAGCTCTTGAATATTGGCCGACATCTCGTAATCAATCGGATCCAAGCAGAGGCTACACTCGCCGTGTACATCCACGACAACGGAGCCGGTAACTAGGATACCATCAACAACAGACTCCATACGAATATCGAGGTCAATATCCGAACCCTCTTCCACGCCGATGAGCGCGTTACCCAGGTCTGCCGGTGCGGGCACGACCTCGGTGAGGGTTTCCATGGTGCCGGGACGGTGCATCAGGTTAGTGACCGATACCACCAGCGGCGATGCGTCTGCACGTGAAATGGCGTTTCTCCTTACGAAATGTATAAACCAAAGTCCCATTTTAGGGGTGGTTCGCGCGGTTAATCAAGATTAAGGCTCTTTTAAATCCAATTAAGTGGCGCTCACCTCTTAAATATCTCCTCAAGGAGGCGCCGCGCGGCGCTTAACCGGCCGGCCGGGGACGTTGCAGAGGCGGTTAAGCGCCCGGTCGGCGGTGCGGGAGCCGTACCGATGGGCATGTCGGCGGGCGTGTCGGGCGGGTGCGCCCACCGGTTTTGCGGGGCTCTCTACTAGGCGCTCTTCAGGGCGCGGGCCACCGCCTCCGGCACGAAGGGGGTCACGTCACCGCCCAGCGAAGCCACCTCGCGAATAATGGTCGAGGACACCGCCCCGTAGCGGTCCTCACCCGCCAGGAACACGGTCTCCACGCGCGCCAGGTGACGATTCATGCTCGCCATGGGAGCCTCGTAGCTGTAGTCCGTGGCCGAGCGCAGGCCCTTCACCAGCACCTTTGCGCCGCGTTCGGCCGCATACTCGGCCAGCAGCACGCCCGGCGGAATCGGTTCCACGCTCACGCCCTCAATGCCGAGCTCGAGCAGGGACTCCTCCACGAGCCGCACGCGCTCCTCGAGGGAGAAGCGGTACTTCTTGGCGCTGTTATGGGCCACGCCCACGATGACTTCATCGAAGAGCTCGGCGGCCCGGGCAATGATTTCCAGGTGACCGTGGTGCACGGGGTCAAAGGATCCGGGGCACAGGGCAATCATGCGGTAACCTCCGCGGTGTCGAAGTGGTGAGAGGTTGTTTCGTCGGCAGAGTCGTCGGCGGGATCGTCTCCGTCGGCAGGCTCTTCGGGCTCAACGTAGTAGAGCACCGTCTCGCCGTGCTGGCGGGTCGAGAAGCAGTGCAGCTCGCCGCCCCACTCGGGTTCCGCATCGCGCGAGGAGCGTTCCACCACCACGACGGCACCCGGGGCGAGCTTGGGGGTCAGCGCCCGCATGAGCTCGCGCACCTGCTCGTTCGGCATGGCGTAGGGCGGGTCAACGAACACCAGGTCCCACGGGCCCGATGCGGTCTGCACGTAGCTCAGCGCCTGAGACTGCTGCACGCGCGCCGCAGAACCGGCAGCGTTGCGGCCCATCGCCTTCTGCACCGCCTCGACGTTGCGACGAATCACCGCAACCGCCTTCGGGTAGGTGTCCAGCAGGGTCACGGAGGCCGCCCCGCGGGAAAGCGCCTCGCATCCGAGCGCACCCGAGCCACCAAAGGCATCCAGTACGCGGGCGTCGCGCAGCAGGTCGTAGCTCTCCAGCTTGGAGAAGAGGGATTCTTTCACCCGGTCCGTGGTGGGGCGTGTGTTGTCCCCCGGCACCGAGGCCAGGCGCACGCCTCCGGCGGCACCGGCAATAATGCGGCTCATAGGGTCTCTCCTCTGAAGTAGTTGACTAACTAGGTAACGGCGGTGTGGTGCAGTTACGGTTTGGGCGGGCACG
Source organism: Rothia sp. HMSC062F03 (assembly GCF_001836905.1). Taxonomy (NCBI): domain Bacteria; kingdom Bacillati; phylum Actinomycetota; class Actinomycetes; order Micrococcales; family Micrococcaceae; genus Rothia; species Rothia sp. HMSC062F03. The sequence goes on from NZ_KV830892.1 coordinate 107,707, forward strand.
GTTTTAGCGAACAGTGGGCAGAGTGTGCTCCCCATTCCCCGAGCACCTATCCCCTGCCGAGGAAGGCCTCGCGGTCAGCGTCCAGGGCACGGTCAATCGTGCGGGCCAGCGACGGGTGCTTAGCCAGCGTCGGGTCCTTCTCAACCACCGAGCGGGCGTCCTCTCGGGCCCTCTCGATGATGTCGGCATCGGCGAGCGCCCGCAGAAAGCGCAGGGTGCTCTTCGAGCCGGACTGCGCAGCACCCAGAATATCACCCTCGCGGCGCTGGGCCAGGTCGATGCGTGAGAGCTCAAAGCCGTCCGTGGTGGAGGCGACCGCATCCAGACGCTCGCGGGAGACACCGCCCTCCTCCTGGCGGGTGACCAGCAGGCAGGTGCCCGCGTAGCCGCCGCGGCCCACGCGGCCGCGCAGCTGGTGCAGGCCCGAGATGCCGAAGCGGTCCGCGTCCATGATGATCATGAGCGTGGCGTTCGGAACGTTCACGCCCACCTCGATGACGGTGGTGCTGATGAGCAGGTCAATTTCGCCGCGCTCGAAGGCGGTCATGACGGCGGTCTTCTCCGCTGGGTCCATGCGGCCGTGCAGGGTGCCGATGCGTACGCCGACGAGGGAATCCTCGGCGCTCAGGTAGGCGTGCATGGAGGCCACGGAGGTCAGCTGCACCTTGCCGTCGCTGCTGGCCCGACCGCCCAGGCCGGGGGTGCCTGCAACGGTCGGGACGGAGGCACCGAAGAACGCGGCGCCCTCCTCCAGGCCGTCGCCGTCCTCCCCGATTTTGGGTACGACAACGTACACCTGGTGGCCCGCGTCGATTTCTTCGCGGGCGCGCTGCCACAGGCGGGAGGCCCAGGCGGGCTTCTCCGCGAGGGGCACCACGTGGGTCGAAATCTTCTGGCGGCCGGCGGGCAGGGTGTCCAGCACGGACACATCCAGGTCGCCGAACACCGTCATGGCGACGGTGCGCGGAATGGGCGTCGCGGTCATGACCAGCCGGTGCGGCAGGGCGCCGTCGGGGCCGCGCAGGCCGTCACGCTGCTCCACGCCGAAGCGGTGCTGCTCGTCCACCACGACCAGGCCCAGGTCGTTGAAGCGTACGTCGTCGGAGAGCAGGGCGTGCGTACCAATCACAATCTGCGCGGTGCCGTCGGCGAGCTCCTTCAGCACCTGGCGCTTGGCGCGGGTGCCCATGGAGGCGGTCAGCAGGCGCACGCGCACGCGGCCGGGTTCCTCTCCGCTCCCCGCGGGGCTTCCCTCGGCTGAATCATCAGCGTCAGAGTCTTCGGGCGCGGCCATGTCCCCTAGGATATCCAGCACCGAACGCAGGTGCTGCTCGGCGAGCACCTCGGTCGGGGCGAGCATCGCGGACTGGCCGCCCGCATCGGCCACCTGCAGCATGGCGCGCAGTGCCACCACGGTTTTGCCGGAGCCCACGTCACCCTGTAGCAGGCGGTTCATGGGCGATTCGCTCGCGAGGTCGGCGGAGATTTCCTCCCCTACCTTCCGCTGTCCCTCGGTCAGCTCGTAGGGCAGCACCTCGAGCAGGCGATCAGCCAGGCCGTCCTTGATGGGCGGTCGGGCCTGCGTGCGGTGCGCTGCTCGGGCAGAGTGCAGGCGCGCCAGGGCGCTCTGCAGCACGAAGGCCTCGCGGTAACGCATCTGCGCCTGGGCGGCACGCCACGTGTCCTCGGTGTCGGGGGTGTGCAGGGCGCGGTAGGTCCAGGCGAGGGAGGGCACCTTGCGGGCGCGACGAATCGCGTAGGGCACCGGGTCCTCGAGCTCCTTGAGCGGAACCTTCTCCAGCAGCTGCTCCATGTACCCGGCGATGCGGTCGGTGGGCAGCTTGGCGGGGGCCCGGTAGACGGGCACGGGGGCGGTGGCGGCCTCGTTCATCTCGGAGCCGGAGGCGTCCTTCGAGAGCAGGGCGTAGTGCGGGTTGGTGAGCGTGTACTCGCCGCGGTAGATGCCGACTTTACCGGAGAACATCATGGTTTCGCCCTCGCGAATTTCGCGGGCGGCGGTCCAGGCGTTGAAGAAGGAAAGCTTCATCTGCGCGCCGATGAGCGGCGCGGGTGCGGGCACGCCAAAGAGGCCGCCCTGCTCGGGATGGTTCTGGGTAAAGTCGTCCTGCCCGTAGGAGTCGGCGTAGCCCGTGTAGGATGCGGGCGCGGCGAGGGAGTCGATGCGCGGGTTGTACTGGCCGGTTGCCTGCCAGCGCAGGCCCAGCCCGGAGGTCCCCCGAGAGGAGGTGCCCGGGGCGGAGGCGTTGGCGCGACCGGGGGTCACGGACACGGTCCCGATGCCGCCGAAGCCGCTCTCCTCGTGCGCGGAGGAGTCGGCGAGCCGGTCGGTGATGGTCACCTCGGTGATTTTGCCGCGGCGGGCCGCCATGGTGCGGGTGCTCACGTGCACCACGCGCGCGATGATGGTGACGTCCTGCCCCTCAACGAGTTCGGCGAAGGAGCTGAGCTCGCCGCGCGGCAGGTACTTGCGCGGGAAGTATTCGAGCATCTGGCCGACCGTGGTGATTCCCAGGTGCGTGGCGATGGCCTTGGCGCTGGGGGCGGGCAGGTACTTTTTGAGGGGCGTGTTCTCGAGGCTGTCCTCGGCGGCGTAGCGCGCCAGGGCACGACTTTTGGCCTCCGCGGCAACTGATGCGGAGGTCGATTTCTCAGCCGGGGCCTTCCGTTCAACCGCAGCTTTCCGTTCAGCCGGGGCCTTCTTCACGGAGGCTTTCTGAGCTAGTTCTTTCTGCGCCGATTTCTTTCGGGCGGGTGCCTTCCGTGCCGGCTTCTTCGGGGTAGATTCCTCCGGCTGATTCGTCTCCGGCTGAGCCGTCTGCCGGGCGGCCAGCGCGATATCCACGAGCTCGTAGAGCGCATCGTCGGTCATGGCGTGCGCGGCGGGGCCCAGCGAATGTTTGAGCGCCCTGAGCGCTTTACGGTAGGGTGCGCTGGTTCGACGCGCGGCCCGTTCGCTCAGCTCCTCGCGGCTCGCCTCGCCGCGGGCGAAGGCGGCAAGGTCGCGGACGGTCAGCTCGGCCGTGGTGCGCAGCTGTTCGTCGCTGAGGAGGGGCACCCCGCGTTCCCTCTTGTGAGGTTCGGCGAGCGCAGCGGGTTCAGCCTTCTCGGCGGGTACAACAGGATCGGGGGGTTCGACGGGCGCGGCAGGTTCAGCCCCGAAAATGCCCAGGTCCAGGGTCTCCTGTTCGGGGCTGTGCTTTGGGGTGCGGCGCGGGCTCATCTGCAGCTCTCCGCGTGGTGCCCGTCTGCGAGCGAGGAGATGCGTTCGTCCGACCACTCCCCGTAGGAGGTCACGATCCGGCGTGCCGGCTCCACCTCGGGAACGTGCACGTGCACGGCCCAGAGGCCTGCGGCCATATCCAGCGGGGTGATGAGCAGGCTATCGCCCATGCCCTCCAGCTCGAGACGCAGCTGAGCCATCGCGAGGGGTTCGCAGCGCAGGGTACCCATGAGCTCCCAGCCGCTCTCCCCCTCCTCTGCGGGAGTCTTCGCGCCCGGGACGGGGGCGACCTGTGCGGGTGCCGCGGAGGCGGGGGTCAGCATACTCCGGACCTCCTCCTCGCTCAGGGTTGCACCCTCCCACCGCGGGTTGGCGTGCACGACGGCCAGGTAGAAGCCGAGAGCGCCGGCGTCCACACTTCCGGCCAGGTGCGGTGCGGGCGGATGCTCGGCGGTGCGTTCCAGGGCCCTCAGCATGGCGGCGCGGCGGGCGCGGTTCAGAGGGGTTTCTGCACCCTCGGCATCCTCCGCCTTGGCACCATCCGCCCCTCTAGCTCCGGGCTCGCCAGCTTCGGGTTCATCAGCGCCGTGCGCGGGTTTCTCGGGGGCGTTCTCCCCCTCGGGGTAGTACAGCCCCAGGCTGGCCAGCTCCACCATGACGGAAAGCATCGTTGAGGGCACCATCTGCTCCCCCACGCTTGCGCGCACGCGCTCGGCGGCGCAGGCCATGGCGCGGGCCTCGGCCACCGCGTAGTCAAAACCGCGGGGCGCCTCGAGGTCTCCGCTTCCCGAAGCGGCCGCGTGAGCCGCGCGCACCCGCTCCTCATCTCGGGCGAGGGCGCTCAGCAGGGGCAGTTTCTCAGCCTCCGGGCCCAGCTCCTGGGCAAGGTTGCCGGGCAGGCCCCAGTAGCTGCGCACGGCTTCCAGGCCCCAGGCGCAAAGTAGCGTTCCGGAGTTGCCGCGGGCCATCCGCGAGGCGCTCACGATGGCGCGCTCGTAGATTCCGCCCAGGCGCACCCACAGGTGGGCCAGCCCGGGCACGTCCTCGCGGTCAGCGGGGTCCTCGAAGAGGAGTTCCTCCATGCCCCGGTCGAATTTCTCGGTGAGCGTGCGCAGGGTGTGGGCCAGGTTCGACCCGGTGTCGTGGTCGGGCACGGGAAAGCCGTTGAGCTCGTTGAGGGGTTCGCGGTAGTGGTCCACCACGGCCCGGGCACTCGCGGACCAGGCGATACCGAATCGATAGGCTCGCATGCAGGCGCGGCGGTACACCTCGCGGGCCTCGCGCAGTGAATCATTGCGCTCGGGGCCGGTCGGCGCAGAAGCGCTATTCGACCCCTCAGAAAGACCCCCGGGACGAGCGTCTCCGCGGGTTCCGGCGGGCTGGGTGCCCCGCGAGTCTTCACGTTCTGTCCTCATGCTCCCCTCCTGCGGTTCCGGTTTCTGGTGTTTCCGCGAGCCCACGCGCGCCAGGGCTGGCCCGCACCACGGCTAATTGCGGTAATTCGCAGGTCGGCGGGTGGGCGCAGTCTTCGCGCCCTTACCCCACCCCTGCTTCGTATTTCTATTCTAATAGAATTTTCGATTAAATGTACGGTATTTTCCGCGAAACCCAAGAGTCTAAGAACCCGCGGGTCCCGGCTCGCGCTAGGCCCCGTAGTGTTCCCAGCCCAGCTCGCTCAGGGGCACGCCGTTCATGAGCACGGCACCGGCCGCGAGCGACCCGCGATGCCCCGCACCATAGTGCCCACCGGCCAGGGGATCCGCACTGTGGGCTCGGCCCGCGCGGTCCACGCGGCACGAGCCCAGGGTCGTAAAGCCCTCGGGCACCTCCGCGGGGAAGGTCGCCAGCAAGCCGTGATCCTCTCCCCCGCCGAGCACGAAGGCCCTGGCCAGGGAGGCGGGACTCTCGGCCCCCTCGTTGTGTTCGACGATGGTCAGCAGCAGACGGGCCACGGGCAGCAGGGGCGCGGCAAGCGCATCCACGGCGGTCTCGTCCAGGTGAATCTGCACGCCGGATGCGCGGGCGATCCGGCCCGAATCCTTGACGAGCCCATCGGAAACGTCCAGCATGGCGTTCGCGCCCGCATCGCGCGCCGCCTCGCCCAGGGGCACCGGGCTGACCGGGCGCATCTGCGCATCAATGGCGCGTTCGCAGGCCTCGAGCATTTCGGCAGCTTCGGCGCTATTCAGGGTTCCGATGAGGTCCAAAAGCCCCTCGGACAGGGGAATTTCGGGGAGCGGATCGTGGGACAGCCCGCCGTTCGCGATGCCCTTCAGCAGCACCATTGCGGGGCGGGATAGCGGGTTGAGGAGCAGCCGCAACCCGGCGTCGGCCCAGCCAGTACGCCCGGCCAGCGCAAGCGTGTCACCCACCTGCGCGCCGGAGCGCAGCACGGGCCGGTCGGTGCGGCCCAGGGCGGTGACGGTTACCGAAATCTCGCCGGAGGCACCCATGTCGCCCCCGGCGATTGTGCAGTCCTCAGCTCCGCAGGCGCGCACGCCGTCCACGAGTCCCCGGGCGAAGTCCTCGACCCAGCCGTAGGGGGTTTCACCCGGCAGGCTCAGGGATGCGAAGAGGCTCACGGGCCGCGCGCCCATGGCGGCGACGTCGGCCAGGTTTTGCGTGGCCGATTTGCGGCCGACCTCGTACCCGCCACTACGGGTTCCGTCGAAGCCCCCGAGCCAGGGGTCCATAAAGTCTTGGTTTTGCACGAGGGTATCGGTGGTGACCACGGTCCGCTCGGTCGAGGGGGTCAGCACGGCGCAGTCGTCTCCGGGTCCCACCTCGAGCGCTTCGGCGCGCCCCGATGCGCGGAGTGCATCGGTCACTCGTTCGTTATGCGCCTCGATAATGGGCATGAAGGCGCGCAGAACGCGGGACTCTCCCAGCTGCGCGAGAGGCGTCTCGCGCGTGGGATGGTCCCGCGTTTCACTAGATGTTTGAGGATTCACACCCTTAATTATCGCGTATTCTGCGCTACGCGTTAGCTCGCGGCCGCTTTTCTCACTAGGGAGAATGACGGCCTGGTCTCTACCCGTTCGGGAGTCTTAGCTTCCCTGGCTGAAGTAGCGGATTGCCAGGGCAATCAGCACGATGCCGATGAGCGAGAAGAGAATCAGCGGCGCGATGCCGGACAGGCCCGAGTCGTCCGCGTCGGCATTCTTCACGGCCTGCTCCTGCGAGGCGTTCGCGCCGTCGGCCTTGGTCACGCTCTTGGCGGAGCGGCTGGCGGTAGCGGACGCGGAGGAGCTGGGCGACTTCGATGCTGCCGCCGAGCTGGGCGACTTCGAGGGGCTGGCCTCTGCAGTTCGGTCATCCTCGGACTTATTACGCGAAAGGTAACCGGCCACCCAATCGGCTGCACCGGGGATGGAATCCTGCGAACCATTGTTCGCCGCGATGCGTCCCAGCGTGGTGGAGCCGGAGGGCAACGGATCCTCATCGGTGTCACCAATCGGGGTCGGCTTTGCGGACTCGCTCGATGCCGACGAAGTGCTCGGGCGCACCACCTCGATGGAGATGACGGTGTCCTCTTGACGCCTGGTCGGCGCAATAACCTCACGGTCCACCGAGGGCGCCGGCGCCACGGGCTCTGTCTCCGGAGGAGCCACCGGTTGGTTCGGGGTGTTATCCCTGGGTTCGTCAGAAATCACGGGGATAACGGGAACCACCGGATCCTGGGAAACGTTCTTCGTGGGCTCCGGATTGGGCACGGGGACAACCGGCTGTTGCTTAGGTTCCTGAGTGGGGTCCTTAACCGGGTTCGGGTCTGCGTCCTTCGTGGGTTCCTTGGACGGCTCGGGGACGGGGTCCTGAGTCGGTTCAGGGATGGGGTCCTGGGTCGGTTCAGGAGTCGGGTCCTGGGTCGGTTCAGGAGTCGGATCCTGAGTAGGCTCCGGAGTCGGCTCGGGGGTCGGGTCCTGAGTAGGCTCAGGGGTCACGTCCTTGGAGGGCTCCGGTGTCGGCTCGGGGGTCGGATCCTGAGTGGGTTCCGGAGTCGGCTCGGCACTCTTCGAA